>NZ_CAJNKE010000049.1 GCF_905232215.1 Burkholderia sp. LMG 13014 | reverse complement strand
AGACTGCAGCACACCGCCAACCCTGCTTCCCTCTCCCGCGCCGCGTTTCCGTTAGCGCGAAAGAGGCGTGATTGTAGGGAGCTTGCGACATTCGCGCAAGGGGTTTGAAGCAACTTTTTTACAAAAGCTGCAATCCGGGCCGGCCGGCCATGCGTCGGCACGAGACCGCTTATGGTGCAAAGAACGGACTAGAATGTGAGGCTCTTCGCCTCTTTCTATATACGTCTTTAATATGCGCCAGCGAATCGCCAAACGCCTCCCCCCCGATGCCGACAAACTGGTCGGTCTGTCGCTTGCGCTCTTCGCCTCGGGCAGCCGTATCGAGGATCGCTTCTGGGAAGCGAAGCTCGACGCGCTGCTCGCCAAGATTGTCCGCAACGGCAACCAGACCACGCTCGACGCAGCGCTCGACCATCTTCAGCAGAATCACCCCGATGCCTATGGCGCACTCGCCGACATGGCCGAGACGCACAGCGAGTCGATGGTGATCGAGCACGACGGCCAACCGTTCGACGCGCTGCTGGTCGCCGTCCCGGTTCTCGCATGGACGCGCTACATGATTCCGTCGGGCCCGCTCAAGGGTGACGTCGCCGACGCGCTGCGAACGCACCTGCAGGCTCACGTCCTGGCGAACGGCACCCTCGTCGGGCTTGCTCCGTTCCTCTACAGCATCGACCAGTTGCCGCGGCACCACGTCGAGACCTACCGGCTGGCCCAGCAGCTCGCGCATGCGGCGATCAGCCAGCACACGCCCAAGCTCAGCTTCGGCGACCTGCCGGAAACCTCGCCGATCCTGGCCGACCCGCGCTTCCTGCTCGCGGTCGTCGCTGCGCCCGCCGGCGCACCGCTGTTCCGCTGGCAGGAAGAAGAAGGCGGCAGCCGAATCGAACGTGGCCAGTGCCTCGAGCAATGGACGGCCCAGGGCGGCCCGAACCTGTCGATCGCCCTGCCCGGCTGCGAGTTCGAATGCCTGCTTCCGGACGCGTACTATTCGGCCTGCCGGGATGCGGACGAACGCGTGCGTCCGCACACCGTGAGAACCGCCATTCGTTATCTTTTCGACACACTTGGTGCGGCACCGCAAGAGCTGCGTGCGGTAGTCGCCGGCTTCGGCGAACGCCGTATCGACGAGTATCGTGTCGGCTTCACGCGACGTGCCAGCAACGACGTAATCTACGGCGTCGTATGGCCGCTCTACGGCCGTGAAAACGGCGACGTGTCGATCGACAGCGCGACGCTCGAAGGCGAAGCACCGATCGAAGGGCCGCTTGAGGAAATCGTGAGCCTGCTGAAGGAATGCGGTGTAACCGACGTCCGGCGGCACGCGGGCCGCTTCGAGCCCGAATATTGCGATGACTGCGGCGTGCCGCTCTACGCGGATCCGCTCGGCGAAATCGTCCACGCGGAAATGCCGGAAGACGCGTCACCCGCCCAGCCGCACTTCCACTGACCCGCAGCACAGCAGGCCCTGACGGCCTGCCCGCCTGAAGCCGCTCACGGTTCCCGCCGGAGCGGCTTTTTACTTGTCCGCCATCCCGCCGCCCGAAATTTCATACTTTTCCTAAGCCTTTCAGCCAAGCAGACATCGTGTAAGGTCTTTGTCATCATCAGACCCAAGGCATGCCAGACGGCAGATCAATGGCTCACATTACGGAGGTTGAATATGCGGTTCCTGATACTCAATTCAGACGCCGAGCGGCGTGACGGACTGAAGGCCCTGTTGCGACAGATCGACCGTCACGCCAGCATCAACGATGCGCCCGACAGCTTCCAGGCGCGCAGGCTGCTGCGCAACCAGCGTTTCGACCTCGTCGCGATCGACTGGCTCGACGTCGGCCGACTCAGCGAGCTTCAGGCGCTCTGCAGCGCGTGCTCGCCGACACCCGTCGCCGTCCTGGTCGACGAAACATCGCCGGAAGCCATCCAGCGCTTCTTCAACTACGGTGTTGCCGGCGTGATTCCACATTCCACGCGGCCGCACCTGATCGTGCGTGCGCTCGAGATCGTGCTGCTGGGCGGGCACTACATCCCGCCGATCGCGCTACGCCTGCTGCCTTCCACCGCTGCGGCGCGCTACGATGCCCATTTCCAGACGCTCGCCGGATCGATTCCCCGCCGCCCGCCGAGCGGTCTCTTGTCGCCGCGGCAAGCGCAGATCATGCGCTTCGTCCACATGGGCAGCACGAACAAGATGATCGCTCGCACGCTCGGCATCAGCGAAGGCACCGTCAAGATCCATCTCGCCAGCATCTTCCAGCAGCTTGGTGCCGCCAATCGCGCCGCCGCGGTCGCGATCTACAACGGCTGGCTGTCGCCCCACCTCGAGGTGCTGCTGGCGAACCGCAGTCGCACGCGCAAGCCGCCCGTCGGCGAACACGGCCCGGTTCCGCTGCGTCCGCAACAGCATGACCGCCCGTACCCGGTGCCGGCATCGATCGATAGCGCGCAGGACCTGCCGATCGCCGCCGAGCCACCAGCGCGGTTCCGACGCGAACGCTAGCCAAACAGTCTCGATATTGCGACGGTCGGCGTGTGCGGATTCCCACCTTTGATGCTCAACGAGTAATATGGACGCATGGGTTTTCTTTTCACACCGCTTCCGCTCTGGGTTGGCATCGGTGGCTGGATCGCCGCCGTGGCCCTGCTCGCGCTCGCGATCTGGAATCGTCCCTTCGTGCGCCTGCAGGACGCCACGCTCCAGCACGTGTGGCTCGCGCTCGTCACCGCCATTGCAGTCCTCTGGGCCTCGAATGCGTGGCTCGAAGATGGCATCGTCATGCATCTGCTTGGCGCGACACTGCTCGTCACACTGTTCGACTGGACACTCGCACTGATCGCGATGGGCGCCATCACGGCGGTTGCCGCGATCATCTTCGACGCGCCTTGGCAGGGCATTGGCCTGACCTATCTGATTTACGGCGCACTGCCGGTCGCGGTGTCGGCATTGCTGCAGCGCGCCGCGCTCGCATGGTTGCCACACAATCTCGCGTCGTTCATCACGGGCCAGGGATTCCTGTCGCCGGCCATCGCGATCATCGCGGTCGCCGCTGCCGCGGCCGGGGTCCAGCTCGCACTCGCGGATGGCGTGCCCGTCGTGATTCCGGCCGGCTACCTGCTGAACACTGCGCTGCTCGCACTCGGAGAAGCGTGGTTCACCGGCATGGCGACGGCACTCATCGCCGTCTATCGCCCCGCCTGGGTCACGACCTTCGACGTCCGGCGCTATCGCCTCGGCGGCCCGCGCGCCTGAATGACCCACCGGCAACGGTACCGTCATCCCGTACCAGCGGTACCTCATGCGTTGCGGCAGAATGCGACATCTACTGCCGCACAACTTTTTTACGCTAAGATTGAACTCCGGTTCTTCATCGGACATCTATACGTGCCCGATGTCTCATTCGCTCCTCACCAATAACCAGATGGACAGCTCTCCTGCGTCGCTCCGGATTTTCCGGGCGCTCGGCAAGCTGGCAGCCTGTATTGCGGGCCTGTCGCTTGCGCTTCCGACACCGGCATTCGCCGACCTGCTCGACCAGCGCTCCGAACTGATCAACAAATTCGTCAACGAAATGCATGCCGATCCGCTCGCCGCCGATTGTGCGGCGCACGGCAGCTTCATCGCCAGTACGTCGTCGGCCTTCGACCGCGTCGACTTCGCGCCGAACGCATTCGACAGCGGCAACGCGACGATCACGCCGTGGAACGACTCGTTCGACCAGGGCAAGCAGCGCGTGAAGGTCGACAATATCGTCACTGTCGACGGACTCGGCATCCACAACGATGGCAGTGACCCGACACCACTGAAGTTCCGATGCGGCTATGTCGGTCAGCAAATGCTCGCGTTCAGCTGGAACGACCCGGTTCCGCCGCTGAAGCCGCGCGTCGAGCGCTCCTCGTCCTCGACGAAGAAATTCAAGGGCAAGTCGCACCGAGGCAAGGTCAAGGCATCGAGCCGCACCGGCAGCAAGAAGGCCGTCGCAACGAAAAAGTCGAGCGGCCAGAAGAAGGTCGTGAAGAAGAAAGCCGCGAAGAAGTCCTGATACGGCGTAGCAACATCGACAGCAGTAAAAAAGCCGGGGCATCTCAGGATGCCCCGGCTTTTTTCGTACGGCGACGCTACGCTTATGCGAACGTGTCGACGTGCACGAGGATCGCCGCCAGCATCGCTGCGCCAAGCGCCGCACTGCGCTCGCCGTTCCAGCCGACTCGTTCGTCGGGCAGGTTCGCGTTGTCCTTGAACGGCATCTCGAGCGTCAGCGACAGGCAGCCGAACTGGTGGCCGACGTACTTCGACGCGAGCTTGAGCGCGTCCTCCTTGTATTTGCTCGCCGCATAGCCGTGCTCTGTCTGGAAGTCGGGGCTCGCGACCTTGAACGCGTCGATGAATGCGGTCTGCTCCTTGCCCTGCTGCTCGGTAAAGCTCGGCAACATCTCCGACCCGGCAACGAACACGTACGGCAGATCCTCGTCGCCGTGAATGTCGAAGAACATGTCGCAGCCGATCGCATGGATCGCGTCGCGCACAGCCAGCACCTCGGGGCTGCGCTCGGCATCGGGCGCCATCCACTCGCGGTTCAGGTTCGCGCCTGCCGCATTGGTGCGCAGGTTGCCATGCACGCTGCCATCCGGGTTCATGTTCGGAACGATGTGGAACGTCACGCGATCGTACAGCTTGCGCGCGACCGGATCGCCTGCCCAGTCGCCCCAACCGGCCAACCGCTTGACGAGGCCTTCGACGAACCACTCGGCCATCGACTCGCCGGGATGCTGGCGCGCGATGATCCACACCTTCTTCTTCGGCGTGCCGTCGGTTTCCGGCGTACCGAGCGTCAGCAGCGACATCGGACGGCCTTCGACCGTACGGCCGAGTTCGACGACGCTCGCCTGCGGCAACTGTTGAACCGCGCCGAGAAATGCCGCGTGACGCTCTTCCGAGTACGGCTCGAAATACGCGTAGTAGATGCTGTCGAATTCCGGCGTATGGTCGATGGTCATCGTCTTGCCGTCGAACGTCGTCGGCACACGGAACCAGTCGACCCGGTCATAGCTCGCCACCGCGCTGTAATTGCGCCAGCCCGACGGATACGCGCATTCGGCAGCATTCTCGAACGTCATCACGCAGCGCTCGCCGCGCGCGCCGGTCAAGCGGTAGTAAAACCATTGCGCGAATTCCGAGCGGTTGTCGCCACGCACGCGCAGCCGAATCGCATCGGGACTGTCGCACGACACGACGTCGATTGCGCCTGCGTCGAAATTGCTGGTGATCGAAAGGGCCATCTGTCTCTCCTTGGGCGACCGGAACGGGCGGTGTAGCGCCTGCCCGGCCTCATGCATGCGCCGGCCGTCTCGTGAACGGCCGACAGGGTCACTCGCCGACGCGCCGGCGATATACGTAA
Organism: Burkholderia sp. LMG 13014; assembly: GCF_905232215.1. GTDB lineage: Bacteria > Pseudomonadota > Gammaproteobacteria > Burkholderiales > Burkholderiaceae > Burkholderia. The sequence goes on along the minus strand of NZ_CAJNKE010000049.1, from coordinate 17,818 downwards.
GTCGAATCGTTCGACGCAGCCGCATCGAACGCATAGCCTTCCGTCGCGAAATCCTTCAGCGCCTTCGGGTCGGTAATACGGTTCTCGACGATAAAACGCGCCATCAGGCCGCGCGCACGCTTCGCATGGAAGCTGATGATCTTGTAGCGGCCGCCCTTCCAGTCCTCGAACACCGGCGTGATGACGGGCGCGGCCAGCAGTTTCGGCTTGACCGACTTGAAGTATTCGGTCGACGCGCAGTTGACCAGCACGCGCGCCGCACCGCTACGCGTTTCGAGCTGTTCGTTCAGCGCCCGCGTGATGCGATCGCCCCAGAACGCGTACAGATCCTTGCCGCGCGCGTTCGCGAAGCGCGTCCCCATCTCGAGACGGTACGGCTGCAGCAGGTCGAGCGGACGCAACAGCCCGTACAGGCCCGACAACACGCGCACATGCTGCTGCGCATAGTCGAGATCGGCGGACGACAGCGATTTGGCGTCGAATCCTTCATATACGTCGCCGTTGAACGCGAGCACGGCCTGCTTCGCGTTGGCCGGCGTGAAGGTCGGCGACCAGTCCGCGTAGCGCTGGAAATTCAGGCGTGCGAGCGGGTCGGAGATATCCATCAGCGTCGCGATGTCCTGCGGCGACAGCTTGCGCAGGCCGTCGATCAGTTCCGACGCGTCGTCGACGAATGCAGGCTTCGTGTAAGACTGGACGTGTGCGGGCGTATCGTAGTCGAGGGATTTGGCTGGAGAGAGAACGATTATCATAGAGGCTCGCTGGCACGCCGTGCCTTGCGGTCAGACGAAAACCACCGATTGTAACGAATGCCCCGATCTCTCGCCCCGCATGCCGCACATCGCGTCGTGCTCGACTCGAACGTCTGGATCGACATCCTCGTATTCGACGACCCTGCTACACGCCCGATCCGTGCCGCGCTCGAACGCGGCACGCTGGCCGCCGTGATCGACGGCCGCTGCCTGACTGAACTCGAGTATGTGCTCGACTATCCTCAGTTCCAGTCTCGCGCGATCGACAAGGCGGCCGCGCTCGCGACCGTCGCCCGCCTGGCGAGCCTCGTCGAGCCGCCGGCCATCGACGCCGACGCGCCGCCCTTGCCGAAGTGCAAGGACCGCGACGACCAGAAGTTTCTTGAACTCGCCCGCGCCGCCCAGGCCGAGTGGCTCGTGTCGAAAGACCGCGCGCTGCTGAAGCTCGCCAAGCGCACCGCACGCGACTTCGGCTTCCGGATCGCGCAGCCGGCCCCCTTTGCCGAGGCCTGCGCGCTCGACGCCACGCCGGCCTGACGCACGTACCACCACCCGCTTTCGACCGTATCGATGAACGCTCCTTCAGACATGCCAACGACTCCCGTTTTCCCCTCGCGCCTGCCGAACGTCGGTACGACGATCTTCACGGTCATGAGCGCGCTTGCCGCCGAAAAAGGCGCGGTGAACCTCGGCCAGGGCTTTCCGGATTTCGACTGCGATCCGCGCATCGTCGATGCGGTTGCCGCCGCGATGCGCAACGGGCACAACCAGTATCCGCCGATGGCCGGTGTCGCGCCGCTGCGCGACGCGATCGCGGACAAGATCGCGCAGGTCTATGGCCGGCGCTACGATCCGGCGACCGAAATCACCGTGACGGCCGGCGCGACGCAGGCGTTGCTGACCGCGATCATGTGCACGGTGCATCCGGGTGATGAAGTGATCGTCGTCGAACCGACCTATGACAGCTACCTGCCGTCGATCGAACTCGCGGGCGGCAAGCCCGTGTTCGTCACGCTGGAAGCGCCCGACTACGCGATTCCGTTCGACCGTCTGGCAGCCGCCATCACGCCGAAAACGCGCATGATCCTGATCAACACGCCGCATAACCCGACGGGTACCGTGTGGCGCGAGGCGGACATGCGCAAGCTCGAGGAGATCGTGCGCGGCACCAACGTGCTGATCCTGTCCGACGAGGTCTACGAACACATGGTCTATGACGGCGCGCGCCACGAAAGCGTCGCACGCTATCCGGAACTCGCCGCACGCAGCTTCATCGTGTCGAGCTTCGGCAAGACTTATCACGTGACGGGCTGGAAGGTCGGCTATGTCGCAGCGCCTGCCGCGCTGACCGCGGAATTCCGCAAGGTCCACCAGTTCAACGTGTTCACGGTGAATACGCCGATGCAGATCGGGCTCGCCGACTACCTGCGCGACCCGGCGCCGTACCTGACGCTTGCCGACTTCTACCAGAACAAGCGTGACTTCTTCCGGGCCGGCCTCGAGCGCACGCGCTTCAAGCTGCTGCCCTGCACCGGTACGTACTTCCAGTGCGTCGATTATTCGGCGATCAGCGACCTGCCGGAAGCGGAATTCTCGAAGTGGCTCACGTCGGAGATCGGCGTGGCCGCCATTCCGGTGTCGGCGTTTTATCACGAGCCGCACGAATCGGGCGTCGTCCGATTCTGCTTCGCGAAGCAGGAAAGCACGCTCGAGTCCGCGCTCGAGCGGCTCGCCCGCCTGTAAATCCCGCACGGGCGGCGGCGCGCCGCCCCGCCGGCCCCGCGCTTTACGAACGCGCGCCGCTCGTCGCTTCGATATAGGCCTTCCGATCGGCCGCCACGCGCTGTGCAGCAGGCCGCTCGCCGACCTGCTTCGCATGAGCCTTCCAGTCGATGCCCGCATCGAGCAGGAAGTCACGTCCGAACACGGCCTTCGTCGCCATACCGATGACCGGCAGATGGATCGACGCGGCGATGTCCGCGAGGCTGAACGACTCGCCGAGCACATACGGCGAAAACTGCGTCATCTGCTTGAACGCATCGATCGCGCGCGGCAGGCGCTTCTCGACGTGCGCCTTCATCCCGTCGCTGACCTTGCCGCCGAAAAACGCTTCGGTATAGACCTCGCGCGCCATCCATTCGAGATACAGTTCGAGCGTCTCGACCAGTTCGCGCACCTTCGCAGCCGCGAACGGGCTCGCCGGGAAAATGCCCTTCTCGGGATAGCGTGCCGCCAGGTACTCGACGATCACCTGCGACTCGAACAGCGCACCTTCCTCGGTTTTCAGGAACGGAATCTTGCCGAGCGGCGAATCGGCGAGCTGGGCCGGATCGCTGATCGGCAAACCGCACGCCGACTCCTCGAACGGAATGTCGTGTTCGAGCAGGACGAACTTCACCTTGTTGTAATAGTTGGACAACGGAATACCGCACAGCTGTAGCATCGGAGTCTCCTTCGTTGCTGGAACGCGGCCGCAACGGTGCCGGCCGCGTCGGGATTCGTCGCGCTGAAAAGCACGTTCGTGCTAGTCTAAAGCAACTTTTACGTCCGTCACGACAACAATACATCTGCTACGGCATCGGCCGCATCAGCACGCGCGATGCACCCGCCGCCGCAGCCCCGCCATCCGATGGAGACACGCCGCATGAGTGCTGAACTGCTGGCCTCGCGTCCGCCCGAGAGCGAATCGACGCTCGTCCTCACGCTATCCAATCCCGGCGCACGCAACGCGCTGCATCCCGACATGTACGCGGCCGGCATCGAAGCGCTCGCCACCGCCGAACGCGATCCCGGGATTCGCGCAGTCGTGCTCACCGGCGCCGATCGCTTCTTCTGCGCGGGCGGCAACCTGAACCGGCTGCTCGACAACCGTTCGAAGGATCCGTCCTACCAGGCCGACAGCATCGATCAGCTCGCTGCATGGGTAACGGCGATCCACGCTTCGACGAAGCCGGTGATCGCGGCGGTCGAAGGCGCCGCGGCCGGCGCGGGTTTTTCGCTCGCGCTCGCGTGCGACCTGATCGTCGCCGCGCACGATGCGAAGTTCGTGATGTCGTACGCGCGTGTCGGCCTGACGCCCGACGGGGGCGGTTCGTGGTTCATCGCGCGCGCACTGCCGCGTGCGATCGCGGCCGAGATCCTGTTCGAAGGCAAGCCTGTCGCAGCCGAGCGTCTGCACACGCTCGGTGTCGTCAACCGGCTCGCCGTGCCCGGCGCGGCACTGACCGACGCGCTCGCCTGGGCCGATGCGCTCGCCGGCATCTCGCCGAACGCACTCACGCGCATCAAGTCGCTGCTCGACGACGCAACGATGCAGCCGCTCGACGCGCATCTCGGCACCGAGCGCGACCATTTCGTCGCATCGCTGCATCATGCGGACGGGCTCGAAGGCATCACCGCATTTCTCGAGAAGCGCCAACCCCGCTACAAACGCTGAACCGTCGCGCCCGCTTTCGAATGGATGCGTCGCCACCGCATCGACCCGATGCTGCACGGCGACGCCCCCCATCTCGACGACACGCGATCGCCCCCGACACCATGCAGTTCGACGCGCGCGCACGACTGCGCATACCCATCGGCGCGCACGGTTCCGTCGCCAGCAACCCGCATCGATCCATGCTCTAATGACCGCCTGTCGCGGCGCTGCCGGCGCCGTTTTCGCGCATGCAACCAAGGAGTTCACGATGATCGACGTCTATAGCTGGGCGACCCCGAACGGCCACAAGGTGCACATCATGCTCGAGGAAACGGGCCTCGCTTATCGTGCCCATCCGGTCGATATCGGTGCAGGCGACCAGTTCAAGCCGGACTTCCTGAAGATCAGCCCGAACAACAAGATCCCCGCGATCGTCGATCCGGACGGCCCCGGCGGCCAGCCGATCTCGCTGTTCGAATCGGGCGCGATCCTGATCTACCTCGCAGAGAAGACCGGCAAGTTCCTGCCGACCGATCCGGCCGCGCGCTATGCGACGCTCGAATGGCTGATGTTCCAGATGGGTGGTGTCGGCCCGATGCTCGGGCAGGCGCACCACTTCCGCCTGTATGCACCGGAGAAGATCGAGTATGCGGTCAACCGCTACACGAACGAGGCGAAGCGGCTATACAACGTGATGGACAAGCGTCTCGGCGAATCCGAATATCTCGCAGGCGACGCGTACACGATCGCGGACATTGCGACGTTCCCGTGGACGCGCTCGTGGCAGAACCAGGGCATCGTGCTCGACGAATTGCCGAACGTGAAGCGCTGGCACGAGGCGATCGCTGCGCGACCGGCCGTGCAGCGCGGCGTCGAAGTGCTCGCCTCGATGCGCAAGGCGCTGCAGGACGACAAGGCACGCGAGGTGCTGTTCGGTGCGACGCAATACGCGAAGCACTGACACGCATGTGACGAGCGGAGCGGCAGCCGTGGATGCCGCTCCCCGCGTCAGAAGTAATGCAGCGTGATGAATTCCGCCGCGCAGACAGGCAGCGGCGCATCGGGACTCTCGACCTGCATCGTCACCGACCACGTCACCTGCACACCGCCTTTCGCGGCCTCGGCGGTTTCCTTGACCGCAAACAGCGCACGCACACGCGCACCGACCGGCACCGGCTTCAGGAACCTCACGCGGTTCAGTCCGTAGTTCACGCCCATCTTCTGCTCGAAACGCATCGCGTCGGCCATCAACGCCGGAATCAGCGACAGCGTCAGGAACCCGTGCGCGATCGGACCGCCGAACGGCGACTCGCGCTGCGCGCGTTCGGGATCGACGTGAATCCATTGATGATCGCCGGTCGCATCGGCAAAGCCATCGACACGACGCTGGTCGATCGCGATCCAGCCGCTCGCGAGCGGCTCTGCACCGACACGCGCCTGCAGCGCCGGTGCCGATGCGATCAGCGGCAAGGTCACGTCGGTCATGCGTGCGTGCCTCCCGGATGGCGCAGCCCGAAGATCACCTTGGTATGCACGGTGATCACCGTCTCGCCGGCGCCGTTCACGCCGACCCATTCCGTCGACACGATGCCGCGGTCGGGCTTGCTCTCCGACACGCGCTTGTCGTGGACTTTCTGATACATCGTGATCGTGTCACCGGCGCGCACCGGCTTGAGCCAGCGAATCGAATCGATGCCCGGCGACCCCATGCTGGTCGAGTCCTGGCCGAGCTTCTTGATGAGCAAGCTCATGAACACCGAACACGTATGCCAGCCGCTCGCGACGAGCCCGCCGAAATGCGATGCCTTCCCGGCCTCTTCGTCGAGATGGAACGGCTGCGGGTCGTAGCGTTGCGCGAACGCCTTGATGTCGTCGGGTTCGAATGTGTAGCGGCCCACTTCGGTGGTACTGCCGACCACCAGGTCTTCGTAACTGATACCCACTAGGTGTCTCCTTGTCTGGCGCGCTCGCGCGTCGCCGTCACGCCGCGTCGGCCTGCGCGAAATCGGGCAGCGCCGCGATACGGGCAAGATGATGATCGGTGTCGCCGAGCGTCGTCTCGATGATCGTCAGCCGCTTGAACAGGTGCGCAGCGGCGACCTCGTTGGTCACGCCCATGCCGCCGTGCAGTTGAACGGCCTGCTGGCCGACGAAGCGCGCGGCGGCGCCGACACGCGCCTTCGCGGCCGACACGGCCTTGCGCCGCGCATCGGCATCGCCGCTCGCGTAGCGTACGGCAGCAAGGTAAGTCAGCGAACGCGCCTGCTCGGCATGGATCAGCATGTCGACCATCCGGTGCTGCAGCGCCTGGAAGCGCGCGATCGGCATGCCGAACTGTTCACGCGTCTTCGTGTATTCGACCGTCGCACGATTCAGTTCGTCGAGCGTACCGACCGCTTCCGCGCACAGCAGGAACGTCGCGTAATCGGCAACCTGCTCGAGGGCAGCCGCGTCGCGCGCACCGCCCGTCAGCAGTCGTGCCGGTGTTTCGTTGAACTCGATCGTCGCGGCACGCTGGCCGTCGATCGTCCGGTAGTCGACCACCTTCGCATTCGCGGCATCCCGTTCGACGACGAAGAGGCCGATGCTGCCGCCGTCGACGCGCGCGGGCACGATCCACGCATCCGCCTGTGCGCCATGCTGAACGACCGACTTCGTGCCGGTCAGCCGGTACGTGCCGCCCTGCTCGCGCGCATGCGTGTCGAGTTCGAACAGGTCGTAGCGCGCATGCGGTTCGTGGAACGCGACCGCCACACGTTTCTGTCCCTGCGCGACCGCCTCCAGCAGCGCGGCATCTTCACCGTCGCCGGAGCCGGCGATGCGCAAGGCTTCGACACCCACCGCCGTTGCCCAGTACGGCTCGATCACGAGCGCGCGGCCGAGCTCCTGCATCACGACCAGCATGTCGACGGGGCCGCCGCCGAAACCGCCCTGTGCATCCGGAACGGGCAGCGCGGTCAGCCCCAGCTCGGCGAACGCGCTCCATTGCGTGTCCGACACGCCCGCGTCGCTGCGCACGATCGCCTGGCGCGCTTCGAAACCGTATTGCTCGCCGAGATAACGGCGCAGCGCGTCGGCAAACTGCTGCTGCTCATCGGTAAAGCTGAAATCCATGGTTGTCTCCGTTCCCTGATCACAGCCCCAGAATCATCTGCGCGATGATGTTCTTCTGGATCTCGTTCGAACCGCCGTAGATCGACGTCTTCCGGTAATTGAAGTAGTACGCGGCAAGCGGTGCCGCATCGTCGTCGCCCGCGATGCTGTGCTCGCGCTGGCCGTCGAGGAACGGCACGTCGAACGGTGCGGCGAGCGGGCCGATCGCATCGACCATCAGCTCGGTGAGCGCCTGCTGCACTTCCGTGCCCTTGATCTTCAGCATCGACGCCTCGGGGCCCGGCCCCTTGCCGCTCGTCTCGCGGCTGACGACGCGCAGCACCGTCACTTCGAGCGCCATCAGCTCGACCTCGAGCGCCGCGACCTTCGCGGCGAACACGGGATCGGCAAGCAACGGCTTGCCGTTCTTGCGCTGGTTCGACGCCACGCGCTTCAGGAACGCGAGCTCGCGCTTCGACGCGCCGACGCGTGCGATACCGGTGCGCTCGTGGCCAAGCAGGTATTTGGCGTAGGTCCAGCCGCGATTCTCGTCGCCGACGAGATTCTCGACCGGCACTTTCACGTCCTCGAGGAACACCTCGTTGACCTCGTGGTCCTCGTCGAGCATGACGATCGGGCGCACCGTGATGCCGGGCGTCTTCATGTCGATCAGCAGGAACGAGATGCCCTCCTGTTTCTTCGCGGCCGGATCGGTGCGCACGAGGCAGAACATCATGTCGGCGTACTGGCCGAGCGTCGTCCAGGTCTTCTGGCCATTGACGACGTAATGGTCGCCCTGGCGCTCGGCACGCGTGCGCAACGATGCGAGGTCGGATCCCGAACCCGGCTCCGAGTAGCCCTGGCACCACCAGTCCGAGCCGTCGAGAATGCGCGGCAAATAATGACGTTTCTGCGCTTCGCTGCCGTATTTCATCAACACCGGCGCGACCATCGATACGCCGAACGGCAGCACGGTCGGCGCACCGATCCGCGCGCACTCCTCGTCCCAGATGTGTCGTTGCGTCGCGTTCCAGCCCGGGCCGCCATATTCAACCGGCCACGCGGGCGCGGACCAGCCGCGCTGGCCGAGAATCCGGTGCCAGCTCGCGAAATCGTCGCGGTCGAGCCGTTTGTGATCGAGTACCTTGGCGCGCAGTGCGTGAGGCAGGTTTGCCTCAAGCCAGGCGCGGACGTCGACGCGGAACGCGTCGTCGGCGGGGGAATAATCCAGATCCATGCGCAGTGTCTCCTGTCCGCAGCCGTCCGGCCCGACAAAGACTCACTGCATACGCTATTGCAGCGGTTCTTTCAGCGCGGCAGGAATCGGCAGCGGCATCACGTCGATGCCTTCTTCGGCCAAGGATTGCACATCTTCGGGCGTCGTGACGCCACGGATGCTGCGTGCCGGCGCCTCGTTGTAATGGATGCGCCGCGCTTCCTCGGCGAAGCGCTCGCCCACATTCTCGGTTTTCTCCAGCACCTCGCGCAGCGCACGCATCACCTGCGCCTGCAGTGCACGCGGATCGGCCGGCTGTGCCTGCGTCGCGCCCGACAGGTTCAGGCGCGGCGCCGACGGCAGACGGTTGACCTCGGTCGTTCCGCACACCGGGCATTCGACCAGCTTGCGGGACAACTGCGCTTCGAATTCATCGGCGGAAGCGAACCAGCCTTCGAACCGATGACCGTGCGGGCACTGTAAATCGAGGACCTTCATGCTGAATCAGGGCGTGTGACGAGTGTAGCGCAAAAAACGCTTTTGTGAACGATCGTGCTAAATACTGATCGCGCGACGCGGAGGCGTCGCGTCACAGGATTGTAACGCTGCGCCCCACCCGCCGCTGACGCCGCGCTCAGGGCGTCAGGACCGGCCCGAGCGGCCACGTGCCGGACAGCACCTTGTCGAGCCACATCGTGCCGATGATCGTCTTCACGTCGGAGATCTGGCCCGTGCGCACCCATTCCTGCAGATCGGCCTGCGTCGCGGTGAAGGTCTCGAGGAATTCGCCTTCATCGAGCTTGCGCTCGCCGGCCGTCAGCCCGCGCGCGAGGTACAGGTCGATGAATTCGGTCGAATAGGAAATGATCGGGTGAATCCGGGCCAGGAACACGTACTCGCGTGCGGTGTAACCCGTTTCTTCGCGCAGTTCGCGCACCGCGCATGCGAGCGCGCCTTCGTTCGGATCCAGCTTGCCGGCCGGGAATTCGGCCATCACCTTGCCGATCGGGTAGCGATACTGGCTTTCCATCAGCACGCGGCCGTCGTCGAACAGCGGGATCACCATCACCGCGCCCGGATGCTGGACGTATTCGCGCGTGGCCTTCTTGCCGTCAGGCAGACGGACGGTATCGCGCTTGAGCTTGAGGAACGAGCCGTCGAAGATCGACTCGCTTTCGAGGCAGGTTTCGGTCAGTGCGGCGTCGTGATTGGGTAGTTCGGCCATCGGCGGCTCCGGGAATGAGCGCGACGGCCGAAGCCGTCAGCGTCGTTTGACGAGATACTGGAACGTGAAGCCGGGAAACGCGAACACGACGAACAAACTGAACGTGATCGCGTAGAACTGCCAGCCCTGTTCGAAGCGGTTGCCGGCGCGCGACTCGAGCCAGAAGCCGAGCGCGCCGACGATGAAGTACAGCACGATCAGCTCGCCGATCCGCACCCACCCGCTCTTCTTCGCCGTGCCGAACGGCACGACGGCGAAGAGACGTTGGTTCAGGAACGGCAGGTTGGCGCAGACGAGCGCCAACAGCACGATAAACCAGCCGGCTGCCGACATTACAGCGGCAGCGTGTGACGAATTGCCTGCAGGCAGGCCGTCAGCAGCGGGCTCGGGATCAGGCCCAGCACGACGACCGCGAGGCCGTTCAGCACGAGGATCGTGCGCTTGCAGAAATCGCCCGTGATCGGCGTCGCATCCTGCGGTGCATCGAAGTACATCAGCTTCACGATGCGCAGGTAGTAGAACGCGCCGAACAGCGACGTGATCACGGCCAGCACGGCCAGCCACGTAAGGCCCGCGTTGACGGTCGCCTCGAGCACGGCGAGCTTCGCGTAGAAGCCGACGGTCGGCGGGATGCCCGCCAGCGAGAACATCATGACCATCATCACGAACGCGAACACCGGGCTGCGCTTGTTGAGGCCCTTGAAGTCGTCGATCGTTTCGGCTTCGAAATCGCGGCGTGCGAGCAGCATCACCACACCGAACGAGCCGAGCGTCGTGATCAGGTAGACGATCGCGTAGAACATCGCCGAGCTGTATGCGTTCGCCGGTGCCGCCGCGTCGCCCTTCACGATGCCCGCGAGCAGGCCGAGCAGCACGAAGCCCATGTTCGAGATCGCCGAGTACGCGAGCATCCGCTTGATGTTGCGCTGGACGATACCGGTGATGTTACCGACGATCAGCGACAGCGCAGCGAGGATCACGAGCGCGGTCTGCCAGTTCTGTGCGAGCGGCAGCAGGCCCATCACCAGGAAACGCAGGCCCCACGCGAACGCGGCAACCTTCGGGCCGCCGCCGACGAACAGCGTCATCGCGGTCGGTGCGCCTTGATAGACGTCCGGCACCCACATGTGGAACGGCACGGCGCCGAGCTTGAACGCGATACCGGCGACGATGAAGACCACGCCGAACATCAGCACGGCTGCATCGGTGTTGCCGCCGACCGCCTTGTACACCTCGCCCAGCTCGAGCGAGCCGGTCGCGCCGTAGAGCATCGAGATGCCGTACAGCACGAAGCCCGACGCGAGCGCGCCCAGCACGTAATACTTCATCGCGGCTTCGCTCGACTGCGCGGCGTCGCGGCGCAGCGCGATGACGGCGTACAGCGACAGCGACATCAGTTCGAGACCGAGGTACAGCGTCAGGAAGTTGTTGCCCGACACCATGACCAGCTGACCGAGCAGCGAGAACATGCCGAGCAGGAACACGTCGCCGCGGAACATGTCGCGATCTTCGAGGTACTTGCGCGAATAGACGAGCGAGACCGCGAAACCGAACGACACGACCGCCTTCATCATGCTCGCGAACGAGTCGACGACGATCATCTTCGAGAAGAAGTAGTACTGCTGCGGGTCGAGTGCCTGCACCGCGAACCACACGCCGGCGACGACCGACGATACGACCGCGATCAGATAAGTCAGGCGGCGGCCGGAAGCACCGGTAAAGGTGTCGTTCAGCCATGCGACGACGATGGCGGCCATCACCAGCGCGTCAGGCAACAGGACATTCATAGGAGCGTTCATGATCTTGAGTTCCTCCGCTCGCGATTACTGGGCCAGCGGCAGCTTCGACTGCGCGACGTGGGAGAGGAGGTTTTCCACGGAAACGTGCATCACGTCGGTGAAAGGCTTCGGATACAGGCCCATCAGCATCGTGAACGCGGCGAGTACGGCCAGCATCACGAATTCGCGACGGCCGATGTCCTTCAGCTTGGCAACGTGATCGTTCGCAACCGCGCCGAAGTACACGCGCTTGTACATCCACAGCGTGTAAGCCGCGCCGAGGATCAGCGTGAATGCCGCGCCGAATGCGATCCAGAAGTTGTACTGGACGGCAGCGAGAATCACCATGAACTCGCCGACGAAACCCGACGTACCCGGCAGGCCGCAGTTGGCCATCGAGAACAGCATTGCGAAGGCCGCGAACTTCGGCATCACGTTGACGACGCCACCGTAATCGGCGATCTGGCGCGAGTGCACGCGGTCGTACAGCACGCCGATGCAGAGGAACATCGCGCCCGACACGAAGCCGTGCGAGATCATCTGGATGATCGCGCCTTCGACGCCGAGCTGGTTGAAGATGAAGAAGCCGAGCGTGACGAAGCCCATGTGCGCGATCGACGAATACGCGACCAGCTTCTTCATGTCGGACTGCACCATCGCGACGAGGCCGATGTAGATCACCGCGATCAGCGACAGCGTGATCACGACGGGAGCCAGGAAGTGGCTCGCGTCAGGCGTGATCGGCAGCGAGAAGCGCAGGAAACCGTATGCGCCGAGCTTCAGCATGATCGCAGCCAGCACGACCGAGCCGCCCGTCGGCGCTTCCACGTGCGCATCCGGCAGCCAGGTGTGGACCGGCCACATCGGCACCTTCACCGCGAATGCGAGGAAGAAGGCAATGAACAACAGTATCTGCGGCGTCATCGCGATCTTGGCGTTCTGCCACGTCGCGAGGTCGAACGAGTGCGTTTCCGTGTACAGGTAGATCAGCGCGACCAGCATCAGCAGCGAGCCGGCCAGCGTGTACAGGAAGAACTTGAATGCCGCATACACGCGGTTCGGGCCACCCCACACGCCGATGATGATGTACATCGGGATCAGGGTCGCTTCGAAGAACACGTAGAACAGCAGGCCGTCGGCCGCCGAGAATACGCCGATCATGATCCCGGACAGGATCAGGAACGCCGCGAGGTACTGCGCGACGTTCTCGGTGATCACTTCCCATGCGGCGATCACGACGATCACCGTGATCAGCGCGGTCAGCACGACGAACCACATCGAGATGCCGTCGACGCCGAGGTGATACGCGATGTCGAAGCGTTCGATCCAGGTCGACTTCTCGACGAACTGCAGCGCAGCCGTGCTCGAATCGAAGCCCGTGATCAGCGGGATCGTGACCGCCAGGCCGAGCAGCGAACCGATCAGCGCGATCCAGCGGGCCGTCCCCGGATTTTTGTCGTTACCCACCGCAAGCACGAGGAGGCCGAAAACGATCGGCAACCAGATCGCGGTACTGAGAATCGGAAAAGCGTGCATTAAGTTGTCCCCCGCCTTATTTGCCGCCGAGCGTTACAAACAGGGTCAGGAGCCCCAGCATGCCGATGATCATGGCGAACGCGTAGTGATAGATGTAACCGGATTGGAGGAAGCGGATCACGCCGGCGAACCAGCCGATGAACCGGGCGCTGCCGTTGACGAGGCCGTCGATCACCACGACGTCACCCTCCTTCCACAGGCCGCGGCCGATCGCCACCGAACCACGGGCGAACACCACTTCGTTGATCTTGTCCATGTAGTACTTGTTGTCCAGCAGCGTGTAGATCGGGCCGAACGCGCGGCGGATCGACGCCGGCAGTTCCGGACGCTTCAGGTACAGGAACCACGCGACAACGACACCGGCGAGTGCGAGCCAGACCGGCAGGCCCGAAATCGAGTGCAGACCCATGCCCACCCAGTTGGTGAACTCGTGGCCCATCTCCTCGAGCGCCGGGTGATTCGCGCCAATGTAGATCACCTTGTCGAACGCGACGCCGTGCTCGAAGAAGTTGCCGTACAGCATCGGATAGATCGCGAACGCACCGATCACCACCGACGGGATCGCCAGCAGGACCAGCGGGACCCACACGACCCACGGGGTCTCGTGCGGTTCGTGCGCGTGGTCGTCATGACCGTGGCCATGGCCGTGGTCGTCATGACCGTGCGCAGCCGCCATGCCCATCGGCGATTCCGGATGCTTCGGCTTGCGGAAGCGCTCTTCGCCGTGGAACACCAGGAAGTACATGCGGAACGAGTACAGCGCCGTGACGAACACGCTCGCGACGACCGCGAAGTACGCGAAGCCCGAACCCGGCAGGTGAGACAGCTTCACCGCGTCGATGATCGAGTCCTTCGAGTAGAAGCCCGAGAAGAACGGCGTACCGATCAGCGCGAGCGAACCGACGAGCGACGTGATCCACGTGATCGGCATGTACTTGCGCAGGCCACCCATGTTGCGCATGTCCTGGTCGTGGTGCATGCCCATGATGACCGAACCGGCGCCGAGGAACAGCAGTGCCTTGAAGAACGCGTGCGTCATCAGGTGGAACACGGCGACCGGGTAAGCGGACACGCCGAGCGCGACGGTCATGTAGCCGAGCTGCGACAGCGTCGAATACGCGACCACGCGCTTGATGTCGTTCTGGACGATGCCGAGGAAGCCCATGAAGAGCGCCGTGATCGCGCCGATCACCGTGATGAACGACAGCGCGGTGTCCGACAGCTCGAACAGCGGCGACATGCGCGACACCATGAAGATGCCGGCGGTCACCATCGTCGCCGCGTGAATCAGCGCGGAGATCGGGGTCGGGCCTTCCATCGAGTCCGGCAGCCACACGTGCAGCGGGAACTGTGCCGACTTACCCATCGCGCCGATGAACAGGCAGATACAGGCAACGGTCAGCAGGCCCCAGTCGGTGCCCGGGAAGTGCAGGCTCGCAAGCTCTGCGCGCTTCGCGAACACTTCGCCGTAGTTCATCGAGCCGGCGAATGCGAGCAGCAGGCCGATGCCGAGCAGGAAGCCGAAGTCGCCCACGCGGTTCACGAGGAACGCCTTCATGTTCGCGTAGATCGCGCTCTCACGCGTGAAGTAGAAGCCGATCAGCAGGTACGACACCAGACCCACCGCTTCCCAGCCGAAGAACAGCTGCAGGAAGTTGTTGCTCATCACGAGCATCAGCATCGAGAACGTGAACAGCGAGATGTACGAGAAGAAGCGCTGGTAGCCGTCTTCTTCCGCCATGTAGCCGATCGTGTACACGTGCACCATCAGCGAGACGAAGGTCACGACGACCATCATCATCGCGGTCAGCGAATCGACGAGGAAGCCGATTTCGAGCTTCAGCGAGCCGACGTTCATCCATTCGTAGACGGTCGCGTTGAAGCTTGCGCCGCCCATCACGTCGAAGAAGACTTTCGCCGACAGGAGGAACGCGATCATTACGCCGAGGATCGTGATCCGGTGTGCGCCCTTGCGCCCGACTGCGTTCCCGAACAGCCCCGCAATCAGCGAGCCGGCCAGCGGAGCGAGCGGAATCGCCAGCAGCAGGTTTTCATTGAGTGTCGTTGACATAACAGCGTTGCCTGAAATTAACCTTTGAGCTGATCGAGATCCTCGACATTGATCGTGTCGAGCTTACGGAACAGGGTCACCAGAATCGCGAGGCCGATCGCGGCTTCCGCTGCGGCGACCGTCAGCACGAAGAACACGAAGATCTGGCCGTGAATATCGCCGAGGTAGTGCGAAAACGCGACGAAGTTGGTGTTCACCGCCAGCAGCATCAGTTCGATCGACATCAGGATGATGATGATGTTGCGGCGGTTCAGGAAAATCCCGACGATCGCGATCGCAAAGAGGATCGCGCCGAGCACGAGGTAATGAGCAAGAGTCAGCATGTTTTCTTTTCCTCCGCTTAGCCGTTGGTGCCCGAACCGGCTTCGCTCTGCGCCGTTTCCGGCTGCGGCTTTTCCGCTTCCATCTTCACGAGGCGCACGCGGTCGTTGCGGCGCACCTTGACCTGATCCGACACGCGCTGGCGCTTGCTGTCCTTGCCCTTGCGCTCGGTCAGCCCGATTGCGGCAATGATCGCGACCAGCAGCACGAGGCCGGCGATTTCAAACGCGAAGATGTAGTCGGTGTAGATCACCTTGCCGATCAGGCGCGTGTTCGACCAGTTGGCCATCTCGCCCGTCGCCATCGCGTGCACCGTCTGCGTGTCGCCGTAACCGCGCCACAGGATCAGCGCGGTTTCGATCACGATGATCGCGCCGACCACGGTCGCCATCGGGACGAAGCGCTTGAAGTCGCGGCGCAGGTAGTCGATGTTGATGTCCAGCATCATCACGACGAACAGGAACAGCACCATCACGGCGCCCACGTACACCAGCACCAGCAGGATCGCGAGGAACTCCGCTTCCAGCAGCATCCAGATCGCGGCGGCGTTGAAGAACGCCAGCACAAGGAAAAGCGCAGACGCCACCGGGTTGCGCGAAGTGATCACCTTCAGCCCTGATACCACCAGGAGCAGCGCGAAGATGTAGAACAGTACGGTCGTGAATTCCATGATTACCGGTTCATCGTTAGGCCATAGTCAGGCGCGGCTTGCGGGACGCTCTTGCGAGCCGCACCCGTCGCGGCGGCTCGGCCCGTACTTCGGGCCGGCACTGCAAACACAATCAACGATACGGCGCGTCGGCAGCCTTCGCCGCGGCGATGTCCTTCTCGTAGCGATCGCCCACCGCGAGCAGCATTTCCTTCGTGAAATACAGGTCGCCGCGCTTTTCGCCGTGGTACTCGAGAATCTGCGTCTCGACGATCGAATCGACCGGGCAGCTCTCTTCACAGAAACCGCAGAAGATGCATTTCGTCAGGTCGATGTCGTAGCGCGTCGTGCGGCGCGTGTTGTCCGCACGCGTTTCCGATTCGATCGTGATCGCCATCGCGGGGCACACGGCCTCGCACAGCTTGCACGCGATGCAGCGCTCTTCGCCGTTTTCGTAGCGGCGCAGCGCATGCAGCCCGCGGAAACGCGGCGAGATCGGCGTCTTTTCTTCCGGGAACTGCACGGTGACCTTGCGCTTGAACGTGTAACGGCCGGTCAGCGCGAGCCCCTGCAGCAGCTCGGTCAGGAAGAAGGTCTTAAAGAAGTGTTGGATTGCGCTCATGATTTCGTCCGATTACTTCACCCAGATGTTGAGCGGCGACATCATCCAGAAGCCGACCACGACCACCCAGACCACCGTGACGGGCAGGAACACCTTCCAGCCCAAGCGCATGATCTGGTCGTAACGGAAACGCGGGAACGTCGCGCGAACCCAGATGAACACCGACAGCAGCGCGAATATCTTCAGCACCAGCCAGAAGATGCCCGGAATGAACGACAGGAATTCGAACGGTGCATCCCAGCCGCCGAGGAACAGCGTCGCAGTCAGCGCCGAGATCACGATCATGTTGATGTACTCGGCGAGGAAGAACAGCGCGAACGCCATACCCGAGTAATCGATCATGTGACCCGCGACGATTTCCGACTCCCCTTCCACCACGTCGAACGGGTGACGGTTCGTTTCGGCGATGCCCGAGATGAAGTACACGACGAACGCCGGCAGCAGCGGCAGCCAGTTCCACGACAGGAAGTTCACGCCGTGGCCGGCGAAGAAGCCGTGCTGCTGCGAACCGACGATTTCCGACAGGTTCAGGCTGCCGGCCGTCATCAGCACCAGCACCAGCGCGAAGCCCATCGAGATTTCGTACGACACCATCTGTGCCGCGGCGCGCATCGCGCCGAGGAACGCGTACTTCGAGTTCGATGCCCAGCCCGCGAGAATCACCGCGTACACGCCGATCGACGAGATCGCCATCGCGTACAGCAGGCCCGCGTTCACGTTCGCGAGGACCGCTTCGGCCTGGAACGGGATCACGGCCCACACGGCGAACGCCGGCACGACGGTCATCACCGGCGCGATCAGGTACAGCCAGCGGCTGGCTGCGCTCGGCTGAATGACTTCCTTCAGCAGCAGCTTCAGCACGTCGGCGATCGGCTGCAGCAGGCCGCCGGGGCCGACGCGGTTCGGACCGAGACGCACGTGCATCCAGCCGATCAGCTTGCGTTCCCACAGAATCAGGTACGCGACGCACAGCAGGATGACGACGGAGACGACGAGGATGCGCACGACTGCCCACACCGTCGGCCACGCGAAGCCGAGAAGCTGGGACCCGCCCGCGTTGATCGTATCGAACAAGCTCATTTACGCCTTCTCCACCACCAGTTCACCGGACAGGCTGCCGAGCGCTGCGCCGGCAGGCGT
>NZ_CAJNKE010000048.1 GCF_905232215.1 Burkholderia sp. LMG 13014 | reverse complement strand
CGAGGATCACCAGTTGCGGCTGTTCCTTGTCGACCAGCGCCTTCAGGATCTTCGCGACGGCCAGCGGCTCGACGCTGTCGTTCGATTCGACGAGGATCGCGCGATCCGCGCCGATCGCCAGCGCCGTACGCAGCGTTTCCTGCGCCTGCCCGACGCCCACCGATACGGCGATCACTTCGGTCGCCACGCCCGCTTCCTTCAGGCGCACCGCTTCTTCCACCGCGATTTCGTCGAACGGGTTCATCGACATCTTCACGTTCGCAATGTCGACACCCGTGTTGTCCGACTTCACGCGGACCTTCACGTTGTAGTCGACGACACGTTTGACTGCCACCAGAATTCGCACCTGCTATCTCCTTGGCCGCCCACACGATGTGCCGCCTGTTTGCGACAGACACGCTCACGCTTTGGGCTTGATTGAATGCGCTTATGGAAATGGCATTTGAACCCGTCGCCGAGGGTTGCGCAAATATTCGATCTCACTGCCGGCCATAGGATGAACCTATGTCGAAAGCTCACCTCGACACGACCCGGCGGGCATCCCCGGAGCACTGAGTGATCGTTCGCGCAGTACCGCGAGCAATGCACGGTCGTGCCACTCGATCCGGTGCATCCCCTCGATGAATTGCGCGCGACGGTCATTCGAATCAGTGACATACCGGCCGATCCACGTCACGGAGTCAACGATCTCCGTGACCACCGCGAACTGCGCAGGCGCCGGACTGCCAAGTTCCCATTCGCCCGCCTGTTTGGTTGAAAGCCGGTGATGCGGCAGCGCTGCCGCACGCGGCGACAGCCACGAGATGCCCGATCCGCGGCAACCGAATGTCTGTCCCGCAAAAAATCGATCAACTGGTTTCGTCTGGCCACTACTGCGATCTCTATTAAGACGACATAACGAGTCTGCGGAAATTCCGTTCAACTACCGTGCGCGCATATGCCTATGAATTTCGCCGGAGATCTTGTAGCCGCCGAAATTATGACTCTGGAAAATTCTGGAACAACCATGACAACGCCAATGTAGGTGCTCGTTTCCGCATCGAGTGAGTCTTTCCAATTTTCTTCGCAGACACCCGTCGAGCCGCCAGGCCTCATGGACTCGATTTTCGGCAGGGGCACCGTCGATCGGCCCGCTGTTTAGCAAAGCAAGCTAAAAATTTTCGTCAAACATTCACGCCATCTGCAAGTTTTCAAAGTCGGCAAAAATCCTTGAGAAAGTACAATCAAAATGATGTTTTTCCTGCCATAAAACGCCAACTTTTATCTCAAACCACCCCGACAATCACCCATCTGCATTTTTCTCAAAAATCATTACAAAAAATTACCAAGTAATGCCGATTTAAATATACGATAGCGCACGTCCTTACGTTTCCCCGACACCTTCCGTGAACGCCGGAACGCGTCGCACCGGAAACAGCCTGCACGCCGACTCGGTAGCCGCTCGCACAGGATCGCTTTTCAACCGGAGACCTCCCATGGCAACGAACACGCCCGTGAGCAGCAGCGCGAACACGAGCAGCCTGATGCAAGAGGCCGCGCAATCGATCATCAACGGCTCGACCGGCAATCCGTCGATGGACGTCGGCACGCTCGTCAAGACGCTGGTGAACGCGAAAACGGCCGGCCGGGCCGCGGCGCTTGCCGCGTCGCAGACAACCGGCACCACGCATATTTCCGCGTTCGGCGCGCTGTCGTCCGCACTGGGGGCGCTCGAGGCGGGCCTCACGTCGCTGACGAACGGCGGGCTGCAGTCGACGTTCACCGCAGTTGCGAGCGGCAAGGGCCTGAGCGCAACGACCAGCGCAGGGGCGGTCGCCGGCATCTACACAGTCGGCGTCACGCAGGTCGCGACCGCGCAGGCGCTGGCTTCGTCGGGCGTCGACGGGAGCAAGGCGCTCGGCACCGGCACGCTGACACTGTCGCTCGGCAGCCAGTCGTTCAAGGTCGACGTCAACCGCTCGAACAACACGCTGCCGGGCATCGCGGCCGCGATCAATGCCGCGCAGAACAACCCGGGCATCAGCGCGACGGTCATCAACGGCACCGACGGCGCGCACCTCGTGCTCGCATCGACCAAGACGGGCTCGGCGAACGCGATCAGCGTCGCGGTCGGCAACGTGGCCGACGACAAGGGTCTGTCGAACCTCGGCGTCACGTCGACCGCCGACACGTCCGGCGGCGCGTCGACGATCCAGTCGGCGAACAGCGCGGCCGCATGGCGGCAGAGCACCGTCGCGCAGGATGCGAAGTTCACGCTCAACGGCATCGCGTCGACGAGCGCCAGCAATGCGGTGTCGGGTGTGCTGAACGGCATCACGCTGAACCTGGCGGCGGCCGCGGTCAGCGCGACCGATACGCAGACGCTGACGGTCAGCCCCGATACGAAATCGCAGGCAACGACGATCACGAATTTCGTGAACCTGTACAACACCGCCGTCAAGACGATGGGCACGCTGTCGAGCTTCACGGCAGGGGCGAGCTCGCAGGGCGTGCTGCTCGGCGATTCGACGCTGAACACGATCCGCAACTCGCTCGCGTCGGTCGTCGCGCGCGGCGTCGCCAACGGGAGCGGCCACGGGCACACCAACCTGATGTCGATCGGCATCTCGCTCGAGAAGGACGGTACGCTGAAGCTCGACAGCGCGAAGCTCGACGTTGCGCTGACCGCCAACCCGTCGGGCGTCGCGCACCTGTTCAACCCGAAAAACGGGATAGGCACGCGCATGGCCGAGCAGATCGCCCCCTTCACGAAGAAGGGCGGATTGATCGACGTGCGCACGAACGCGCTGGGCGCCGACCTGAAGCGCGTCACGCAGCAGCAGTCGGATCTGGCCGACTACGCGTCGCAACTGACCAAGCAGTACCAGGCGCAGTTCACGGCGCTCAACGCGCTGATGGCCAAAATGAACTCGAACACGCAGTACCTGACGCGGCTGTTCGGCGGCGCCAACAGTAACGGCACGCTGGCGAACAAGGGATGAGCGTCCGGGCCGTCCGATGATCGCGCGATCCTCGTCGAGTCGAACGACAGCGTCGAGCCGCTGGCCGTCGCGAAGATCCTGAAGGCGTTGGTCGACAAGGCGCAGCCGCATCGTGGCGGCGGCCGCCGTGCGACGGCTCGACCGGCTCGCGCCGCCGCGCACGGCATCGCGCCTCGACACATCGTTCACGCACGACGGTCGGCAACCGCGCGTCGCCGGGCGTCTTTCCCCGGTTCACGCAAGCACGGCGGCGGCCTGCCCGCGGGTCGCCGAAAGCGCGGGTGCCGTCAGCCGAGACCTTCGACGCGATCGGCGAACAAGTCGATCGCACGCGACACCTGACGCCCGAAATAACCGGGCCGCTCGCGCTCGTATGCGCGCAGCAGCGACGTGCATTCACGCTCCGCCCAGCGCCACACGGGGCCCTGTTTCGCGAACACCGGATGATCGTGCAGTTCGGCCGGTACCGTGTGTTCGTCGTCCCAGCCCCAGAAATACGCCTGGTACGCACGCGCGAACGGCATCCCCAGATTGTTCGCCACGGTCTCGTCGTGGCGCAGCGTGAAATCGACGATTTCCTTGCGCGCGCGGCCGCCGATATCGTCGTGACGCGCCTCGATCCAGCAGTGATATCTCGCCAGTTGCGACAGATGCCGCGCGGTACGGCGCCGCTCGCGCGTCGTGCACAGCGCATACAGGTTGCCGCCGCCGAAATCCAGCACTTCCCCGCCCGCGAACGGCCGGTAAGGTTGGCCGGTCAGCAGCGTCAGCACCCGCGCACCGACGATCGCGTAGTCGGCACATCGCATGTAGCCATTGCGCGTCGTCGCTTCCGACACGCTCCGGTGGACGACCTCGTCGATCACGGCGTGCAGCACCGCATCAACCGGTGCCGCCAGGATCGGCGGCTGGCTTGTCGTCGTTACGTGTTGCATGGGAAACGGATGCGGACTCAACGGTTCATCGGTAAAAAACGCTCCGCGGCATAATATTACTAATCGTTACAAGAGCGTCGAGGTGGTTTGATCAGATTTGTGTGCTTTTGTCGTCCGACGTGAACATACGCCGGTCAGCCGGTGGCGGTGGCGGTAGCGGTAGCGGTAGCGGTAGCGGTAGCGGTAGCGGTAGCGGTAGCGGTAGCGGATCGCAACACGTCGACGGAACGCGCGGCGGCTTGCGGATTGCGGGCGGCTCGATGGCGCGATGGGATGGATGAAGTCGGGAGCGTGCGTCGGTGTCGTGTCGGCGGCACGCCGTCACGACGACGGGGGGCAACACCAATGCGATCGGACGCCCGGCCGAGCAGGCCTCGCTCGATGCGCTCGAGCACGGCACATCGGGCCCGGTCATGCCGCCCTGCCCGCATTGCGCACGCGGGAATCGGCCGCACCGCCGGCGCAGGCGCGCGCGGTGCAAAAAGCATGAAGACGGGCCGGGCGGCTTTGGCCGTCCTGCCCGCTCGTCACTGCATCACGTCGACCGGCAGCGTCTTGTCGAGATTGTCATGCCACGCCAGGATGGTCTTCGGCACGGTTTTCTTCCACGCCGGCACGTTCGTGTAATAGCGCATCCGGACGTTGCTTTGCGCGTCGAACACGAGCAGCCCGATCCACAGATCGTTACCGCGGCGCATCACGATCGCTGCGTTCGTCGTCGCGATGCCACGCACCGAGTACGACTCCACGTGTGCGTTCAGCCCGTCGAGATCCTCTTCGTCGGTGATGTAATTGACGGTGTCGATGAGTGTCTGATAGTCGGTGCCGAGCAGCTTGTGTGCGGTCGCGTTCTGGGTCGCGTCGGCGACGACCTTGAGGCTCAGCAGGTCGGCCGCCGGCCGGACCTGGAACTGCGACGCGGTCACATACTCGCCGTCGTAGAAGACGCCCGCCCCTGCACCGCACTCGAAATCCTCACCGTGTTGCGTGATGCCAACGCGCCCACCCTTCCGTTCGAAATCGAGCCGGCACTTGTTCTTGCGGTAGGTACCGCTGTCGCCGTGCAGCACGATATCGCCGTTGAGCCCGCCCGTATGCGCGCCGTTGGTGCCGCCCAGCTCGAAATGCAAGCGCGGCGGCGTGCCGGTAAACGTCAGCACGCCGCCGAACGACGGGTTATCGCTCGTCATGTACCACGTCTGCTGCCAACGGTCAGCGGCCAGCGGCGTGCCGTTCAGGCTCGCGAGCCGTTCGCGGTAGCGGTCGCCGAGGCACTGCTCGTCGCCGCCGCACTGGTCGCGCTGCTTGAGCCACTTCAATTGCGCGCCCTTCAGCGCAGCCGTGTCGCCACCCTTCGCGAGCGCCTTCTTCCACGCCGCCGCCAGTTCGCCGTCGAGCTTCGACAGCGCCGCATCCGCACAGATCGCCTTCTCGGTTGGCGACGCGGCTTTCGCGCAGTCCAAGCCGGCCGCGTGCGTGGCCAGCGGCAGCAACAGCGGCAGCAGCGCGGCTGTCAGGCGCAGGAATGGCATGTTCAACTTGATTGCCTCATTTCAATAAGAACCGTACAAAAGGAACATTCGATCCGCCAAACGCCCTTACGCACCAAGCGCCCCGCGAGCGCGCCCACACGGCGCTGATGCGGATGCGGCCAGCGGCAACGTCATGCACGCCGCCCGGACGAGAAACAGTCAGGACCGTGTCACGCAAATGAAGTCTGCTGCGATCCAAACGGCCATCGGCCTTCGCACCAGGTGCCATCGGTTCGGACAGGATCACGACGAAACCGACATCTGCACACGCGTTGATCGGCGGCCCACCGCAATAGCCTCGATCTGTTTCGGACGGCCTGGTTCCGGCATGACCTCACGGCCGTCACGCGCCGTCATCGATCGTTGTGCGTAGCGAGAAGGATACGAGCCAACGGACCGCGCGGCGGCCGTGTCGCGACGATCCGGCCTGCTCGCGATCGGATCAAACAACTGCATGCCGGGCCTGGCCGCGCGTCGCGTCAGTTCCCGGCCGGTCTGCGCCGAACGGACCGGCCACTGAACATGACAGTTCATCGGCCCGTCCGGCACGAAGCGCCTTCGAGCGCCGCGAGCCGTCCGGTACGCTTTCGCTTGCCGAGCCTCGAAAATGGTCGCGGAGCGTTCGAGCAAGCGCGATCATGCACGGTTCCGTTCATCCGATCCACCGAACCGCTCACGCGCGACACCTTCATTCAAGCGACGAAATCAACTGCGCGCCGCATTCCGTCAAATCGTCATGAAAGGCGACCGGCGTGCCGTGATGGTTGCGGGTACTTCCTTGCGGAAGAATCCTGAACTGTCCGCCGCACTTTGGACACCATGTCAGGTGATCCTTCAGCGCAACCGGCACGCCCAGTGCCGTCAAATCGTCGCTCGCCGTGATCACTTCGCCACCGTGGGTCGTCTTGTCGTGCAGGCGGATCACGCCACGTCCGTTCTCGTCCTTCATCGTCTTCCCACCTTCTCAAATCTCGGCGGCTGGATCGTCGAGCCATGTCTCCGCATACGCCATGCCGTCGGCCCGACTTGTCCAGTTCTCGACCTGGGCCTTCGGATCATTCGGATATTCGCCGCGCTGCTGTGCCAGGACGGTATCGCCCCAGCCAACCGGGGTGCCCGCGCGAGGTTCCGCATACGGGTCGTTCGAAGCGACCACGGAAATTTCCTCGATCGATTTCGGCCAGATCGGATCGCGACACGTTGCATTCGCCAGCATGCGCATTGCCGTGAAAATCAGGATCATCGGCATCATCAACAGACGGATGAACACGGGCGCACGCATCCCGAAGCTGTAGAGCGAAAACAGGAAGGCCTCGCGCGGCGATTCATCCTGGGTATGAAACAACATCGGCTTGGGCAAACCGTTGGGGCCACTGTTCATGTATTTGCGCCAGTAGTTCCACTCGGCCAGGGCCATCTTGACCTGAATCTTGCCGCTCCATTCACGTCCGATGGAGAACACCTGCGTCACATTGCCTTGTTCGTCGACCGTGTAATGTCTGATGTGAAAGACCGTCCCGAACGGGCTGTCTTCACGATGCAGGCAAAAAATGGAATCTTCAGTCCAGGGCGCCTCCCAAACCACATCCCCCTCGCCTTGCTTCGCGGAAAAGCGTCGCGCCCGGATCGCATATAGCTTTTGCGACTCACGGTGAAATCGAATCGGACGGTATCGCAGGCCAAAGAACAGACCGCGACCTAGCTGCCAAACGATCGAACCGAACAGCAACACTGCAAAAATGGCAATGCCGTTCATCACGAAGTCACCGGATGATCCATCGCGATGGGTGACATAATAAATATATGGCCCAATTCCCATCGCGACAAAAGCGATCGCAACACCGGTAATAAACCACTGCTTTTCCAGAAATGAAGGTTCGATCACATCCATGAATACGGAGTTGATGCTGAAGATCGATCCGAAATCCTGGATGTCAGGACCAGAAGGTTGTTTTATCGACAGACGATGTGCCAAGTCCCACTCGGGAACTGGCATGCCAATGCATTTCTTCATCAAACGCTCATCCATCATCACCCCCCGATTGCCGAATCGAATGCCTTCAGCTCATCATCCAATGAACTATAGTGCTCGCCTTTGCTGAACCTGCATCGGGATATCCAGTCCTTGATTGCCGCTGCCTTGAAGTGAGCGATCAGGATGCCGACGATGATCGCAGCAACAAAAACAATCCAGAAAGGAGGGAGCCACGCAACGATAACTGCCGGCAAAACCGAGAAGAACGGCGATAGTGATATGTAAATACCGAGAACTCCGCCAATGGCATAGAGTCTGGCAAGACCTTTTTCTTTATTCGCATAAGCCTCGGGCATATTCTTTAACAAATCATAGCCGGCGAGCACTATGCCTGCGACGGCGCCGATTGTTCGTCCTACCCGCGCGCCTGTCTCGGCCCAGCCTTCGGCACCGGCCCACTGCTTCATCAGGTATGCCGAGAGCGGATGAGCAGGCGCGGCCTTGACTGTTTCAGAGACGGATTCAACGATATTGCCGAGAATCGACACGAGCGAGCCCGTGAGCTTCAACAGGTTTTCGCCGTGGTTGAACTGATCGCTGCCGGCGTAATCCTTGTACGCAAAGGTGAGTGTGGCAAGCTGGAAAATTGCCGTGGCTACCCCCTGGTTGAATTTGTACGGTGACGACGAGCCCAACCATTTCCGAGTCGTTTCGACACCGGGGACCTTGATGACCTTGACGTCGCTCGCGTCAAGCGTGCCCGCCTTTACCCATGCGTCCGTGTCGAGTTCGTACGCGAACACCGCCGGGTCCGATGGCGGAGACGCCTTCACGACCTCCTTGCGGATATTGGCTGCGGCGGCCTGTTGGCTGAGTTGGTCGCTGTCCACTGGCAAACCGAGCATCTCCCCCTGATTGACGATCCAGTTTCGCATTTGGGCTGGCGTGATGTGCGCGGCCTTGATTGGGGTGCCCGCGTGTAGCGCCAGACGAATGGTCACGAATCCGACTGCGGGTCCTTTCAGCCCCTTTGCAAGAATGTTTACGAAAGTATTCGCGGTGGTAAAGACAAGGCGGTCGATCAGGTTTGCCCCCTGATGCTTCTTTTCTATATCCTCGAATGCACTCTTGTAGATATTCATAAAATTTTCGTACTGGATATCGGAGCCATGCACTTGCGCGTCTGCGGCCTGGATAAGCTGCTCATGATTGAACATCAACGCACGTGCGTACAGGTTGCCGGTGTCCGATGCCCGACCGCTCAACCAGTCGTTGAGTACCTTCTGGCACTCCTCGGTACCCGCCGCCGTACCGATCGCTTGCGCACACGATTCGCTATAGGCATATCCGCTGCGGATGTCCTTCGGGTCATGTGTGCCGGCCATCCAGTCCGCGAGCAACTTTGACTTGAGCCAGCCGACATGCGCTTGCACGAGCGGTTGCCAGAACGGCTTGAACGCATCGAGCTTGTGCGGGTACTCCTCGTTGAGAAATTTGTCACGCGCACTCATGTCGATGACGCTGACGGGTTTGTTGTCCGCTCCTTTTTTGGTTGACGCTTCCTCCCAGGCTTCGTCAGCCGCCTTCCGTTGCGCACCGGGAACGTCCCGCGCCTGGCGGGCGTCTTCATCCAGGGCCTTTGACAGACTACCGGTACTGAACCACCCCTTCACGATTCGGTACGCACCCGAGATGTCGCCAGCACCGCCGCCCCCGCCGGGCGCCATCGCCATCGGATCGACGTCGACCTGCGCTGCAAGCTCACTCGACGCGTAACTTGCCCGGGTTTCTTCCCGTGCGTTCAATCGAACGCTGGCTTCGGCGCGCTCCAGCAATTGGGCCGAAATGAATTTCCAGTAGGTCTCGTTATCGAAACCGCTGTTCGTGTTGGGGACGGTCAGTTCGGCAAGGTCGTTGGTCATGCCAACGGGATCGTTGACAGCGATGACGAAACCTTTCTTGAGCGGAGATTCGGTCATCGCACCCTGGATGATCTTGGCGACGTCCTTCCGCCGCAATGCGATCTCGTCCTTGGGTGCACGGTTGCTGAACCCGAATGCGTCCTTCATCGCCGGCCCGTCCATCACGAAATGCGCGATATTTTTCTGGCTGGCCTGAAATTCACCGGTATCGGTCGCGGTGCCAGCGACCATGGCCGGGACGTTGACGCATTGCATATGCAGCTTGCGCCATTTCTCGTCCTTGATCTTGTTATATACAAGGTCCTTGGTCCATAACACATTGGACCAGCCGATCCAGAAATTGCCCGCTTCGTCGCTGCCCGGCGTGTGTTGAACATTGACGCAACGCCCGTACGAGCCGGCCCAATCCTTGCCGGATGGGCAACTACTCTCGGCGAGGCGTTCTGCAGATTGCGCAAGGGGCGGCGTGATATCCGGCGCAAACTTGAACAACACGCCGCCGTCGAGGACCATGTATGCGAACAGTTGCTTTCGCTTCTCGTCGTAGGTGTACAGGTATCCCTGACGCAACGCGCGGAGCGTATATTTGGCCGATCCGACCGACTGTGGCGCGTTGGCATCGATCTTGAATTGACCGGATAGCGCGGGCGCTTTGGCCGCCCCCAGCGGACAAGCGATCGCGTATCGGACCGGATAGATCAGCAGCGACTCTCGGTCGCACATCGGACAGCCTTTCCTGGGCATGGTCGATCCTCGGAATTAGGTCAAGTGAGTTAACAGGTATTACTCACTCGCAAGCTCATGCGACAGCTGTTGCCACGCGGCGTCAACCAGTTCATCGGTAGCGGAATGGTGGCCGTTCGCCGCAGCGGCGTTGAGAAACGAGTCGGCCATGGACGGAAACCTTGCGGCCTGCCACACCGAGAAACCTGAAAATCGGCGGCGTATCCGATCGACGATTTCGCTTCGATTGATGCGCGGCCATTGATCGACGCGCGGCCAGCCAAGCGACTGCCCGGCGGGATCGGCTTCGACACCGGGGCCGTCGACGTGCCATATGTGACCCGCCCATGCGAACTGCCACGCCTGTATCGGGCCCAGAAGCGCTTGCTGCTGGTCCGGACTGAAAATCGCCAACGCCAGGGCGAACACGCGCGGATCGTAGTGCCGCCAGAAAACAGGCTCGCCACCCGCATCCGGGCCGACCAGATAGCGCGCAATATGCGCGGCGACGGCGTCGATATCAACGGCGCTCTTGATCCATGCGCAAGCAACGGGTGGGCGTTCGGCGTCGATTTCTCCATGCCAGAACTGCGTGACCTTCTGCTGAACGTCCGCATCGAGCGAACCCAGATCGATCAGCCTTGGCATCAGTTCTTCGCGATGTGCGAGCACGCGCGGCGTGCAAGGACGCATATCGAGTGCAGCAAGATCGGGCGCGTAATCGAGCGTCGCCGGCTCGACCAGCAGATAGCCCGATGTGAGCGGTTCCGACTGATCCACGGCGATTTGCATGGCGGGGGCAGACATGTTCATCGATCAGGAGAGCGAAACCGAAGCCTGACCGGCCTGCGCAGCGTCGCCCGCGATCGGTGCACACAAATCCGAACCCGGAAACTTCGCCGGCACACTCTGCGGCCCGACCGTATCGTGACTGCCGGCGTGAATCCTGTTTTCGCCTGGCGTGTAGCCCACGATACCCTTCGCGCTGACCTCGAACTGGCTATTACCCGCAGTCAGGCGAATCCCCTGCT
Organism: Burkholderia sp. LMG 13014; assembly: GCF_905232215.1. Taxonomy (GTDB): domain Bacteria; phylum Pseudomonadota; class Gammaproteobacteria; order Burkholderiales; family Burkholderiaceae; genus Burkholderia. The sequence goes on along the minus strand of NZ_CAJNKE010000048.1, from coordinate 12,728 downwards.
TGGCGGTGAGGTTGATCCAGTCCGTCGTGCTGATGATCGCGACAACCTTCTTCGCCAGCAATTCCAGCTCGTCGTTTTCTGCGTGCACTTGCACCTTGCCGCTCGCGGCGATCAGCTTCATGCCCATCTTGTGCACGAACAGCGAGAACTTGTCCGACACGCTCGCGAAAAACGACTTGCCGGTCGCGACCGACAGGCTATCGCCCGCCGTGACACCCACGTGCTGCCCACCCGTGACGTGCACCGTGGCGGGGGTCGTGACGGCAATGCCTGCCGCGCCGGCCAACAGCAGGTGCGCTTCTTCGAGCTCCGGGAAGTCACCCTTGTCGCTGCTGCCCGTCGCCCCCGCACCCTGAATGCCATCCACCTGCGATTTCAGCGCATCGGCGATCGGCGTCTGGTCCGCTCCGCTGTCCTGCGCCTGATAGTGCTGCGCGAGCCTGGCCGATTGCGCATGAAGGGTCTGCGCGTTGGTCAGGCGCGATGCCGGCTCGCTCACGTCCGACAGGTGCCCCTGCGCGGCAGGACGCACCTCGGTGCTGATGACCATGCCCTTGCCGGTACGGATCGCGCCCACCTGGTCGGTACGCAGTTCGAAGCCCTCGCCGCGCGCGTCCTTTCGACCCTGCCAATCCTCGACGCGGGTGATCTTGCCGAGCGAGAGCTGGCTCGCCGCATGGTCGGATCGAAGTTGCGCCTGAATGGCGTTGGCCGTATCGTCGAAAATCAGGTGATTGCTGCGGCCCGCCGACGCGTTGCCGTCGGCACCGTTCAGTTCCCGGCTGCGAATGCCCGTCAGCGCATGCTCGTCCGGCAGTTTCCACGACGGCACGTTGCGCGCGTTCATCATGCGGCCCGTGATGATCGGGTGGTCCGGATTGCCGTCAAGCCATTGCACGATCACTTCGGACCCGATCCGGGGCAACGCCGCCATCCCCTGGCCGCCGCCGGCCCAGCCACTCGCGACCCGCACCCATGTCGAATACTTGCCGTTGCGATCCCAGTGGAATTGAACCAGCACGCGGCCGTGTTCGTCCGTGTGAATGCTCGTGCCGGACTGACCCACGACGGTCGCTGTCTGCGGCGCGAGAATCTTCGTCTGGACGCTATTGAAGCCGCGCCCCGGCCGCCATGGCGTCGCCTTGGGAACACACGTGAACGTGTTGCGGTATTCCGCCAGCACACCCGTGTCCTGCAGATAGTTGTTGGTCGCCACGTGCCGGACCGAGACGATCAGGTATTCGTCGTCGCGTTGGTCGCGGCTCAGCGCCGACCCGTAACGGTCCGTGAGCCTGAACCAGCGGCCCGGCTGCACGAAGCGATTGTTGCCCTTGGCGTCGAAGCGCTTGATCGTCGCTTCGATCTCTTCCATCCGGCGATTGACGACCTGATAGCCGTGGTCCATGTTCCGGTAGCCGTACGCGCCGACGTACTCGTTCCATTCGAGTTGCGGCAGCGTGGCGTCGGGGCTCAACAGGCTCGTTTGAACGTGGGTCGGTGTCGGGGCCTTGAAGTCGAAGCGGGACAGTTCCGCATGCGTCGACGTTGTCTGCTGGATTGGCGACCAGCTCAGAATGCTGTCCGCCTCCTCCGCGCCCATGCCATTGTGGAAGCGGATTTCATGATGCTTGCCGTCGATCGCGGGTGCGGGACGCGTCGGATCGGAGACGGTCAGCTTGTGCGACGTCGCCGTGTGCTCGTACCAGTACAGATAACCCGCGTGTTCCCAGCGCCGATGCACGTAGTTGTGGTCGTCTTCGTCGAACTGACAGGCCATCGTCATCGGCGGATCGTTCTCGCCGACCTTCCACGCCCACTCGGGCAATATGCTGTAGTCCTGAAATACTGTCGCCGTCTGCTCGTGCAGATTCTGGTCAAGGAACAAGCGATTGTGCTTGCCGTACTTCAGATAGCGCAGCCAGGGCCCGACATGCACCTCGTAGAACACCCAGCCGCCGTCCGTGCGAACGTGCCGAAACGCGAAGATATGCCCGTTGAAATATCGTTGCGAGCCGTCGCCGCGCAACAGGCTCAGCGTCACGCGCTTGCCGATGAAATCCTTCGGCTCGAGATGATCGTTGTCCGACAGGATTTCGATCGTGTAAGCGAAATCCTTCGATAAGGATTCAACCCCATCGAATGCGTTCGGCAGAAGGATTCTGTAAGGCGCGTTATCGTCCGGAAAGCTGAGCTGCACTTGCCGGTTGTGCTGCGGGCCCAGCGCAAGGTCTCTCAGGGCTTGTGCTGTGTTCTGCATTGTTTTTATCCCTTGATCCGGGCGCGAAGTGCCGCGGGCCCTTCGTGCGCCTGACGTGCGTCATCAAAAGAAGGGCCGGTCGATGTCCGTGCCCACCGCAACGTGTCGCGATAAGCTCAGACGTATACCACAAAGCCCTGTGCAGACTCACTGGGAAAATTGTTACTTCGGCCGAAGGCGGATTCGCGCCTTCTGCCATGCGGCGTCGCTTATTACGGATGCCTTACTTGACTGACTGGAAGCCTGTCGGCTCAACCGTTTCGGCAGTCACGCTGCACTGCACGATGCCGTCGCGCAACACGGCCTGCGCCGCCGCGTCGATGATCCCGATGAAGACCATCACGCCCTCCCCGTCGTGCTCGGCCAGCCCTTCGTCCGCCATCGACGAGAACCGGATGCGCCGCGCGGCAACCTGGCAAACGCGCGTGGCAACCGCCCCTTTCGCATCGGCCACGCGCACGATGCCCTTCGCGCGCAGGATCGTGCGCGGCAACGCCTTCAACCACGCGCGCAGCCGCACCTTGTCGAGCACATCCGGCGCGGCGACGGTGACGCTCGCGAACGCCGGCATCGTGTCCTGACCGATCGGCCGGTGCGCACGCACGATATCCGGCACGCTCGGGCGATCGGGCACGGCCGCGTCGAACAGCAGCGCGAGCGGAATCTCGCCATGTCGCGCGGCGACGACGATATCGGTCGGCGCGCACGCGCGCACGTCGTCCAGCACCGCGTCGCGCCGTGCCGGCGCCACGCGGTCGAGCTTGGTCACGACGATCGCACCCGCGCCGTCGAGCTGGCGCTGCGCCATCGCGCCGACGAGCGGATCGGCGAGCGTATCGCGCCACGCGAGCGCATCGGCAACGACGAGCACCGACGTCAACCGGAATGCACCGTTCAGCAGTCCGATCTGTGCGATCTTCGCGGGATCGGCCACCCCGCTCGCTTCGACGAGCAGCAGTTCGGGCCTTGCGTCGCGCGTCGCGACGCGCGTCAGTGCATCGACGAGCGCGCCGCCGATCGTGCAGCAGATGCAGCCGTTGTCGAGCTCGATCACGTCGTCGCCGCGCGCACGCACGAGCCGCGCATCGATGTTCACCGCGCCGAAATCGTTGACGAGCACCGCAATGCGCCGGCCATGCCGCGCCTGCAGGATCGCGTTGACGACCGTCGTCTTGCCTGCGCCGAGATAGCCGCCGATCACCGCGAGGTCGATCGGTGCACGCGCGGCCTCGGTGGGCGCAACCGGCATGCTCATCGCGGCGACCGGAACACGCGCCCGCCCAGCACCGTGCCCCACACGGCGAGGTCCTTCAGGCGCGCGGGCGCGCACACCGACGGATCGTCGTCGAGCACCGCAAAATCCGCGAGCTTGCCGATCTCGATGCTGCCGACGAGATGATCCATCCGCAACGTATAGGCCGCGCCGAGCGTGATCGCATGCAGCGCATCGTCGACCGCCAGCCGCTCGCCTTCGCCGAGCACGCGGCCCGACGCCGTCTCGCGCTGCACCGCGCACCATGCGGTAAACAGCGGATTCAGCGGCGTGATCGGCGCATCCGAATGCAGCGCGAACGGAATGCCGAGCCGCTGCGCGGAGCCGGCCGCATCCATCCGGTTCGCGCGATCGGGGCCGATGGTCTGGCTGTAATGCGCATCGCCCCAGTAGTACAGATGATTCGCGAAGAAGTTCACGCACATCCCGAGCGCACGCATGCGCTTCAACTGCGCGGCGTCCGCCATCTGGCAATGCTGCAGCGTATGGCGATGATCGGGGCGCGGGTGGCGTGCGAGCAGCGTCGCCATCGCGTCGAGCACGACGTCGGTCGCTTCGTCGCCGTTGGTATGCACATGCAGTTGCAGCCCCGCGCGATGGAACGGCTCGAACACGTCGACGAGCTGTGCGGGCGGAATCAGCCACAGCCCGTTCGGCTGCCCGCCCGCGTAACCGGGCCAGCGCACGCGCGCGGTGAAGCCCTGGATCGAGCCGTCGACGATGAACTTCACGGGCCCGAAATGCAGCTTGTCGGTATTGCGCTCGATCTCCGCGAGCACGCTGTCGGCCGAGCGGGCCGGATTGCGCTGCGGCGCGAACGCCGGCACGATCCGCACCGGGTAGTCCGGATCGGCAGTGACTTCATGCAGCGTGCGGTTACCGTCGGCCGACAGGTCGTTGACGAGATCGGTGGCCGTCGTCACGCCAGCAAGCTGCGCGACGCGCCCGAAATTCCAGATCGCGTGCGGTTTCTCGCTCGCGGAGATCGCCAGCTTGCCGCCGATCGTCTGATAGACCGGCAGCATCGCCGCGAACTCCTGCAGCTCGCCGGTCGGACGGCCATCGGCATCGCGCGTCACGCCGTCGATGTCGGTGTCCTCGTCGATGCCCGCGCGCGCAAGCATCGCGCCGTTCACGTTCATCAGGTGCACGCTTGCATGCAGGATCGCGATCGGCCGCTGCGCCGACACGCGATCGAGTTCGCACGTCGTCAGCCGCGCCGTGCCGAAGAAGATCGGATCGAAGCCCCACGCGAGCAGCGGCCCGTCGTCGGTCATCGCGCGCTCGGCGTCCGCGAGCCGTTCGAGCACCGCGTCGAGCGAACGCAGCCCCGGCCACAGCGTGCCGTCGGGGCCGCGCCGGTCGTAGTAGCCGACGTACACCGCGTCCCACATCGCGCCTTCCATCAGGTGGCAATGCCCTTCGACGAGCCCCGGCATCAGCACCTTGTCGCGCAGCGTATCGTCGGTCATGCACGCGCCGAACCGTGCCTGCCACGTGGCGACGTCGGCGGCATCGCCGACCGCGAGGATGCGGCCGTCGCGCACGGCGACATGCGTGGCCGACGGCTGCGCCGGGTTCATCGTCAGGATGCGGCGGGCCGTAAACACCGTCACGGGCGCGGCCGGGATTGCGGATGCTTGCATGGGATGCGGTTCTCCTTGCGGCGGAACGCCGATGGTTCAGGATACGGCGTAGTGCTTCACCGGACGGCCGTGCAGCATCACATGCACGGCCGCGACGACGAGCACGTTGACGACGAGGCACACGAGGCCGAGGTTGATGCCGCCGAAGTCGACATGGAACACGTAGAAGATCATCGCGAGCACCTGGCCGCAGATCATCCCGGCCCCGACCGCGACGGGCCGCACCTGGCGCCCCGCCAGCAGGATCAGCACGCCCGGCAGGAACTGCGTGACGCCGTAGTACGTGGTGTTGATCAGCGTGAGCATCAGGTTCGGCGTCAGCAGCGTGGTCGCGATCGACAGCAGCAGGTAGCCGACGATCACGTATTTCGCCGCACGCTTCTGGCGCGACTCGGGCAGGTTCGGCATCAGGTTGCGCGTGACGATCGGCCCGATCGCGAGGCAGATGCCGGCCAGCACGAGCAGCCCCGACAGCGCGGCGCCGGCCGCGACGAGGCCGATCAGCCAGCCGGGCAGCAGGTGCGTGACGGCCGCGAAGAACGCATCGTTCGGCGACGCGAGCGTCAGATTCGCGGTGATCGCGTAGTACGACGCGATCACGAGGAACGGATACATCAGCATGTACAGCGGCATCACGACCTGCGTGCGCCGGATCGCGTTCGGCCCGCGCGCGGTGAAGAAATTCTGCGCGGCGAACGGCATCAGGTAGAAGCCGAGCGACTGGAACAGCATCGTGCTCATCGAGAAGCGCAGCTGCGATCCGCTCATCGTGTTGCTGACCTGCCGGCTCGCGGCGTCGAACACCGGATGCACGCCGCCGACCTGCCACGCGACGGCGACGCCCGTCACGACGATCGCGAGCAGCATCAGGATGTCCTTCAGGATGGCGATGTACGCCGACGCGCGCACGCCGGAGATCGCGATATAGGTGAACGCGAGCGCCGCGCACACGAGGATCAGGTACAGCGGTTCGACATGCCAGCCGAGCCCCTTCAGCGCCGCGACGAGCCCGGTGAACTGCAGCTGCCCCCACGGGATCAGGAACAGGATCGATGCGCACGCAACGACCAGCTCGAGCCCGCGGCTGCGGTAGTGGCCCTTGAACAGGTCGGGCAGCGTGATCGCGTTGTGACGCTTGCCGGCCTCCCAGATCTTCGGGCCGACGAAATAGCCGATCGGGTAGGCGAGCAGGATGTAGCCGAGGAACCACACGCCGTAGGTCGGCCCTTTCGCGTAGATGCCGCCGGGGAAGCCGACCATCGTGCCGATGCTGTAGATCTCGCCGGCGGTCAGGAAGAACACGAGCGCCGTGCCGAACTGGCGCGACGCGACGAAGAAGTCATGCACGCTCTGCTTGCCGCGGCCACGGCCGGACCGGATGGCGAGATAGAGCGACAGCGCGATCAGCGCGGCGAAGACGACCGTTGACATGCGCACCTCTGCGAAAGAACGGAAAGCGTAGGGTTCGCCGGAAAGCGCGGGCGGCCGGCGGTCCGCGGGACAGCGGATGCGCGCTAGGCGGCGCCGCTCGCGCGGCGATCGAACAGCATCCAGCACGCGAACAGGCAGCCGGAGGTCAGCACGAACCACGCGAAGATCCACATGAAGATGAACGGCACGCCCAGCACGTAGCGGTCCTGCGCGGCCACCCAGGGCAGCAGGCCCATCACGCCGAGATACGGAATACCGATGCCGATCAGATACCTGAGCATGCGTGTCTCCTCGAAAACGGGTTCGTGCGGCAGGGCCGCACGCGGGGCGGCGAATGTCGCGTGGACGACATCCGGCGTCGAATCCAGTATTCGAAGACAAAATGGCGCGGGATAGTGCCAGACGCGGGCAATCGCTTGGGCCAGCGACCTGCTGCCCGGTCATTGCGGAAATGATCGAAGCGCCAACGCGACCCCGCTCCGTCACGATCGACGCTTGCCGGTCATGACACGAGCCGGTGTCAGCCGTCGAACGGCGCCAGCTCGTAACTCGTGCTCCGGCCGCCGGACGACGAGCGACGCAGCACGCCACGCTCGACGAGCTCCGTGATGTCCCGCAGCGCCGTGTCTTGCGAGCACTTCGCGAGCGCCGCCCACTTGGTGGTCGTCAGCTTCCCCTCGAAGCCGTCGAGCAGGCGATTCATGACCTTGACCTGACGTTCGTTCATCGCGAAGCCGGCACAGCGCTGCCAGAAGCGCGCCTTGACCAGCACCGCATCGAGCGTCGTGTGCGCGTGATCGATGGCCCTGCCGAGCGCGGTCAGGAACCACGCGAGCCATTCCGTGACGTCGAGCGAGCCGCGCTGGGTACGCTCCAGCACGTCGTAATACGCGTTGCGCTCGCGCTGGATTTGCGCCGACAGGCTGTAGAAGCGTTGCGGACTCCGGTCGGCGCGCGCCAGCACCAGATCGCCGAGCGCGCGCGCGATCCGGCCGTTGCCGTCGTCGAACGGATGGAGCGTGACGAACCACAGGTGGGCCAGGCCGGCCCGGATCAGCAAGGGCTCGACCGGCGCGGCATTGAGCCACGTGAGGAAGCGCGCGATCTCGCCAGTCAGGCGCGTGGCTGGAGGCGCTTCGAAATGCACGCGCTGCCGGCCGATCGGCCCGGACACGACCTGCATCGGCCCGCTTGCATCCGTTCGCCACGCACCGACCGTGATGCGCGACATCCCCGAGTAGCCGGTCGGGAACAGCGCCGCATGCCACCCGAACAGACGAGCGTCCGTGACCGGTGCCGCCGCGTGGGTCGTGGCGTCCAGCACCATGTCGACCACGCCCTCGACGTGGCGATCGACCGGCGCCAGCGCACCGATGTCGACGCCGAGCCGGCGCGCAATCGACGACCGGACCGATGCCACGTTCAGGCTTTCGCCCTCGATGGCGCTGGTCTTGACGACGTCCTCCGTCAGCGCGGCGAGGCTGGCCTCGTCGCGCAACGCCAGGCCGACATCGGCCAGCCGCCCGGCCAGCATACCTTGCGCACGGCTGACGTCGGCGAGTGGCGTCGCCAGTGCCGGGAGGTCGAAGCGCCACGCAGGCCAGTCGGCCGACTCCCAGATGTAGGTGTAATCTCCGCTCATGATGCGGAGATTATCCCATCGATTGACCGCACGATTCAATATTCTCCGCAATTTTTGCGGAGAATAACACCTTCATTCCCCGCAAACGTGCCCGCTACCGCGCCCGGCCGGCCCCGCCCTTCGCCGGGGGCGCAGCCTCTCCGAGCCGTTCCGCGAGAAACCCGATGAACGTGCGCAGCGTGACGAACCCTTCCCGATGCTGCGGGAATACCGCATTGAGCGTGATCGGCGACGGCGCATACGCGTCGAGCACCGGCACGAGCGCGCCGCTGTCGAGCGCCGTGCCGACGATGAAGTGCGGCAGCAGCGCGATGCCGAGCCCCGCGATCGCCGCGTCGCGCACCACTTCGCCGTTGTTCGCGACGAGCGGCCCCTGCACGTCGAACGTGCGCGCCGCGCCGTCCATGCGGAATTCCCAGCCAACCCGCCGCTCGCGCCCGTACAGCAAGCACGTATGGCCGGCGAGATCGGCCGGCGTCGCCGGCGTGCCCTGCCGCTTCAGATAGGCGGGGCTCGCACACGCGATCATCCGCCACGCGCCGAGCGGGCGCGCGATCAGCGTCGAATCCTCGAGCGAGCCGATCCGCAGCACCAGATCGAAGCCCTCGCCGATCACGTCGACGCGCCGGTCGGTCAGATCGAGGTTCAGACGCACGGCCGGGTGCGCGGACAGGAATTCGGCGATCAGCGGCGACACGTGCGTAATCCCGAACGACAGCGGCGCGCTGATTTTCAGCGACCCGTGCAGCTCGGTGCTGCGCACCGACATCGCCTGCTCGGCGTCGGCGATTTCCGCGAGGATCCGCTGCGCGCGCGCGTAAAACTCCTGCCCCGATTCGGTCACCGCGAGATTGCGCGTGTTCCGATGCAACAGCCGCACGCCGAGCGACGCCTCCAGCGCCATCGTGCGGCGGCTGACGAACTGCTTGGACAGCATCAGTTGATCGGCCGCCGCCGTGAAGCTGCCCGCATCGACCGTCGCGACGAAGATCCTCAGATCGTTGAGTTCCATATTGTCCACTCCATAGCGACAGTCATTATCTCCTCAGTCATTTATTTGTCAAATCGATTGACCTAAGATTCATCTCAACGAACGGCTGGGCCCACTTCCGAGGTCCGGCGTCTTGAGGAACAAAAATCATGATCGAAATCCGTGCAGCAAACCAACGTGGCCGTGCGGAGCATGGCTGGCTCAGCTCCCGTCATACGTTTTCGTTCGCGAACTACTACGATCCGAAGCAAGTCGGCTTCTCCGACCTGCTGGTGATCAACGACGACCGAGTCGCGCAGGGCGGCGGCTTCGGCACGCACCCGCACCGCGACATGGAAATCCTGTCGTACGTGCTCGAGGGCGCGCTGGAACACAAGGACTCGATGGGTACCGGGTCGGTGATCGTGCCGGGCGACGTGCAGTTGATGAGCGCCGGCACCGGTGTGCGCCACAGCGAGTTCAACCACTCGAAGGAAGTGCCGGTTCACTTCCTGCAGATCTGGGTCGGGCCGGCTGAGAAAGGTGCGGAGCCGCGCTATCAGCAGACGAATGTCACGGCCAGCGACAAGCGCGGCAAGCTCGCGCTCGTCGTATCGCCGGCCGGTGACGCCGGTTCGCTGCAGATCCGGCAGGACACGCGGATCTATGCGGGCCTGTTCGACGGCGATGAACGCGCGACGCTGGAACTGGCGCCGGACCGCTTTGCGTACGTGCACGTGGCACGCGGCAGCGTGACGGTCAACGGCGTGACGCTCGGCGAAGGCGACGGCGCGCGCGTCCGCGGCGAACAGGCGCTGACGTTCGCCGACGGGAAGGATGCCGAAGTGCTGGTGTTCGACCTGCGTCCGGTCGAAGTAACGGCCGAGTGGGCATAAAGCCCGTTCGGGAAACCGGGCCCCGCTGAACGCGGGGCCCTTTTAATCGGAGAATCGCAAGATGGCCAAGGTACTCGTTCTTTACTACTCGTCCTACGGGCACGTCGAAACGATGGCGCAGCACATCGCGGAAGGCGCGAAATCGGTGGCAGGCGTCGAGGTCACGCTCAAGCGCGTGCCGGAAACGATCCCCGCCGACCAGGCCCGGGCGATCGGCGTGAAGGTTGACCAGGCTGCACCGGTCGCGACGGTGGACGAACTCGCCGACTACGATGCGATCATCTTCGGCACGCCGACCCGCTTCGGCAACATGGCCGGCCAGATGCGCACGTTCCTCGACCAGACCGGCGGCCTGTGGATGAAGGGCGCGCTCGTCGGCAAGATCGGCAGCGTGTTCACGTCGACCGGCACACAGCACGGCGGCCAGGAAACGACGATCACGTCGTTCCACACGACGCTGCTGCACCACGGGATGGTGATCGTGGGCGTGCCGTATGCATGCAGCGGCCTCGTCAACATGAACGAAATCACCGGCGGCTCGCCGTACGGCGCGAGCACGCTCGCAGGTGCGGACGGCAGCCGCCAGCCGAGCGCGAACGAGCTCGACATCGCACGCTACCAGGGCAAGCACGTCGCGGAAATCGCGAGCAAGCTCGCGTCGTAACGCGGCGGCCCGACCGTTCGGGCGGCCCCGCACACGCGCAAACGGCGCCGGTCGATCCGGCGCCGTTTGCGCTGTGCCGGGGCCCGGGCCAGGCCGTTACTGGCCCGACGCCGGCGCGGCCGGCGCCGCTTTCGTCGCGGGCGCCTTCTGCGCGGCGTTCTGCGGATAGTTGCTCTGGTCGTTGGTCAGCCGGTAGCCGCTACCCGTGCCGATCGCCTTCAGGTCCGACGCATGCCGTGCCCGGGCGGCCTTGCGGGCCGCCTTCTTCTGCGCCTTGTCGACCTGCTTCTGCGTCGGCGCGGACGCCGGATCCTGCGCGTATGCCGCCGGCGCGGCGGCCAACAGCAGACCGAACGACGCCGTTACTGCCACTGCCACCGAAACCACGCGAGACTTCTTCATGGCCGGATCTCCTTGTCGATTGTTGGTTGTGGGTCAGACACCGGCGCGCACGCGACCGCTTGCGACATCGGAGCCGATGCAACGTTAGCCGATCAGTATGCACTTGTCCGTGTGCGTTCCTGAATTCTCCCGATAACGGCCACGATACATGCGCACCGCGTGCGCCGCCGTTCCGGCACCGCGCCTGCGCCATCAGGGAAACCGATAACCCGGCCTGACCGGGCCTGCGCTCAGATCCAGCGCGACAACACCGGCAGCAGGATCGGCACGACGAAAGCCGTCAGCACGCCGTTCAGCCCCATTCCGAGCCCGGCGAACGCGCCGGCCTCCTCGCTGACCTGGAACGCACGCGCGGTGCCGATCCCGTGCGACGCGACGCCGAGCGCGAACCCGCGCACGGCCGGCTCGTCGACGCGCAGTGCGTTGAGGATTCCGCGCGCGCACACGGCCCCGAAGATCCCGGTCGAGATCACGAGCACGGCGGTAAGCGACGGAATCCCGCCGATTTCCGCGGCGACGGCCATCGCGATCGGCGTCGTCGCCGATTTCGGCGCGAGCGACGCGATCGTCTGGTGCGACGCCCCGAACAGCGCCGCGATGCCGACCGCCGACACGATCGCGGTCAGCGAACCCGCGAGCAGGCCAACCAGCAGCGGCACCGCGGCGCGGCGCAGCTTCGACCACTGGCGGTACAGCGGCAGCGCGAGCGCGACGGTCGCGGGGCCGAGCAGGAAGTGGACGAACTGCGCGCCTTCGAAATACGTCGGATACGGCGTATGCGTGATCGTCAGCAGCACGACGATCAGCGCGACCGCGATCAGCACCGGGTTCGCGAGCGGGTTGAAGCGCGCCCGTGCATAGATGGCCTGCGCGAACAGATACGCGATCAGCGTGATGGTCAGGCCCAGCAACGGGGTCGCGGCGAGATAGACCCAGATCGCGCCGAGTTTCGGGAAGGCCGTCATTGCGTGCCCTCCGCCGTGCCGCCAGCGCGCCGCTGGCGGCGCAGCAGCGCGCGCGTGACGAGTGCCGTCACGGCGATCGCGAGCGTGGTGCTGACGGCCAGCGCGACGACGACCGCGACCGCGTCGCCGCGCACGCGGTCGGCCGACACCATGATGCCGACGCCGGCCGGCACGAACAGCAGCGACAGGTGGCGCAGCAGTTCGAGCGCGGTCGGCTCGATCGCGTCGGCCACCTGCGGGCGCAGCATCACGAAGCCGAACAGCAGCAGCATGCCGATCACGGGGCCCGGCACCGGCAGGCCGAACAGATAGGACACGCCTTCCCCGAGACACTGGAAGGTCAGCAAGACCGCGAACGCCTGCAGCATGAACCGTTTCTCCCGAACGTGGCCGCGCAGCGTGCGGCCGCGCGACCGATGGCCGGCGGGTTGAGGCTCGCTGCGCCGGCGTGAACGATACGCGCGATCGTACCAACAATGCCTGCGGCACGGGGGGCACGGGCGCTGGGGCCGACGACGCGTGCGGGCAGAGCCGCGACGAGAAGCATCGCGCGAAGCCGGCGATGCGGCGCGGATCGAGAAA
>NZ_CAJNKE010000047.1 GCF_905232215.1 Burkholderia sp. LMG 13014 | reverse complement strand
GTGGCTGGTTGGAATCGTCTGCCATGATCGGCTCCCTTACTTCGCGAGCAACAGCGTGTTGACGTCGTCCGCGACGTAGTAGAAGCCGTCGCCTTCAGGCGTCATTGCGATGCCGAACAGGTTGCCGTTGCCGGGGGGCGACTGCGCCTTGTCGGTATTGATCCAGCGCGCGTAGATCTGCTTGCCGGCGACCGGGTCGATCTCGACGACCTGGCCGTTCTGCCCGTTGGTCGTGAGCAGGTGGCCGTTCGGCGCGGTGGCGAGCGCGAGCGGGCGGCGCAGGAAGCCGTCGGCGGTGATCTGGCGGCCGACGCCCGCGCTGGTGTCGCGCGTGAGCGGGTCGTCGATCTCGACGATGCGGTTGCCGATCGCGTCCGACACGTACAGCTTCTTCTGGTCGCCGGACAGCGCGAGGCCGGTCGGGCCGACCAGGAGCACGCCCTTGTCGGCCTGCGCGCCGAGGCCGCTCGCGACGACCGTTTCCTGCTTGATCACGGGCGGCTTGCCGGCCGGCACGTCGAGGTCGAGACGCAGCACGGTCGCCTGCTTGTAGACGGGCGGGTTGCCGTCCGCGCCGCCGACGCCGAAGCCGGCCATGCTGACGAACAGCGTCGCGCTGTCGCCGCGGTCGACCACGGCCATGTTGCCCCACGGGTCGTTGATGTTCGGGGTCGACCACGTCGATGCGATCTTGCCCTGCGGATCGAGCACGATCATGCAGCCGGCGCCCTTGGTGTTGGTCGTGCCGTCGTTGCTCGGCGTGCTGCCGACGATCACCCAGCCGGATTTCAGCATCGTCATCGCCGTCGACAGGCCGACGCCGCCCGGGCACGCCTTCAGGTCGCGCGGGATCGATGCGAACAGGCTCATCTGCTTCGTCGACGGGCGGTAGTTGACGATCGTGCTGCCGGTGCCCTGCAGGTTCGCCGAGTTGTTGAAATTGTCGACGAGCACGTCGCCCGCCTGGATCGTGCCGGCCGACACCGGCGCGACCGCGATCGCGTACGGGTTCTGGTCGCCGTTGTCCGGCACCGTGTTGACGAGCGTGGTGTGGCGATGCACGGTTTCGAGGAAACCTTGCGGCTCGGCGAATGCGCCGGCGGCGGCCGTCAGCGCGGCGGCGGCCAGTGCGCCCGTCGCGAGGCGGCGAAGCGGGGCGGATTGGATCATGTGAGTCTCCTGGGGAGCGCGCCGTCCGGGCGGCGCGCGAAAAGGGGTAGCGTGGGCGCGTCGCTCAGAATGTGATCGTCGTCCGCGCGCCGATCACGAACGTGTTGCGCAGCGGCTGGGTCGCGTCGCTCGGGTTCTGGCCGGCGCCGGCATTGAACGTGTATTGCGCGTCGGCCTGGACGATCCACCACGGGTTGACCTGGTACTGGTAGGTCGCTTCGAGCGTCGTCTCGCGGGTGCGCACGCCGTACGGGCCGGTGGCGAACGACTGCGCGGTCTGGTCGAGGTCGGTCACGTGGTTGCCGACCTGCGCGTAGGCGACTCCCAGGCCGATGCTGTCGTTGTCGCGCCCCGCGAACGGGCCCTTCAGCACGATGCCAGCGTTGGCCGACAAGCTCACCAGATTGCGGTCGCCCGGCGCGGCCATCACGCGCGCGAACACGCCGAGGCTGCGCGGGCCGGTCGGATCCGGACGCCAGATCATCTGGTCGACGACCGCGTAGATGCTGTAGTCGCCGTGGTGCGTCTGCGCGATGCCGTTGGACGCGGGGTTCGTGAGCGACAGCCCGTCGGTGCCTACGTTCTGGTCCGCGAAGCGGCCGTTGTGATACCAGACGCCGATCTTGTAGGTGCCCGGCAGCCCGTTCGAGTGGCCGGTGTCCATTTCGCCGTCGGCCGGCTGGTTCAGCGCGTACTGCAGTTCGCCGATGAAGAGCGCACCGTTGTACAGGTTGAAGTTCGTGCCGCTCAGGTTGTTCGGGTTGTTGCCGAGCGGATCGCCGTCGAACACGCCCGCAAGCGCGGTGAGTTTCGGCGTGATCTGCCCGCGCACGCGTACACCAAGCGCCGAGAGCGGGTACGCCGGGCCGCCGCTCGGCAGGTCGTAAGACGGCAGCGCGGGCCAGCCGAACATCGTGTTGACGAAGATGTTCGCGTACGTGCTGACGATGAATTCCTGGTCCAGGCTCTGCTGGCCGATCTTCACGTCGACGCGCTTGTCGAAGAACGACTGCTGGTACCACATCTCCCAGAGGCGCGTCGTGTCCTGCGCCTCGATGCCGCTCGCGGTGTTCAGCGTGCCGAGGTTCCTCGCGCTCAGGTTGGTGCCGTGGATCTGCAGCGCGCTGACGTTGAACGTGCCGCCGGGCAGGCCGATCGCCTTCTGCGTATCGACCGTCAACGTCGCCGTGGTCAGTCCGTCGTACGTGCCGCCGCGGTTCAGGCCGCCGCGCAGGTTCGCGAGGTATTCGCTGGTTTCGGTGATCTGCAGCGTCGCGCCGTACTTGCCGAGCCACGGTCGGATGCCGCCCATGTCGCCGAGCAGGTTCTGGCGGGTCCAGACGCCGGTCCACATGTTGGTCGGCTTCGCCTGGATTGCCAGGTCGGCCTCGGGCGATTCGGGTTGCGCGTCGACCGGCACATCGGCATACGCACCGGCGCAGGCGAGCGTCGCGCCGGCGAGGATGGCCGCACAGGCGGCGGGGCGCATCCGGGCGCGGAGGCGGGCTCCATGGCGCGACGCAAACTTCATATCAACCCCTTGGTTTTATTTAATCTGTAATCCTGCATTTAAGGCGCGATCCGCACACTCGACGCCAATTGAACTGGCAAGCAGAATCTGGTGTAAAAGGCAGCCTGTTTATGGGCGTCGAAATGGCAATTCAGCGGTGACACGTGGATTCATCGACCGAATTCACGCTGTCTGGCAGGCCCGACGGTACGAAGCCAGATTCGTGCCAATGTACGCATCCTAAGGAAAAAGCGAGGTGTCCATGTCGTGTGAAACACCCGCCGGGCCCGTGTTGTTTCATACCTGCAACCTGTTTCCGCAAACGTTGATGCAAGCAGGCTACTAATTGAAGGGTGCGGCGACTCTCCAAGGCCAGCCGGTGATCGGCCCGAAATGTTACTTAACCTGTCTGATAGGTGTCGCACGGATGTACCAGGAGCACCGCGACGCGGACAGCGGGGCTCGATGTTTCAACGCTGAAACGTCAGTGGTTTTATCCGGGTGACTACGAGTGTGGGGAATCTTCAGGACTCAGAGGAACCGCCGATGGGTTTCGGCGAAAGATCCGATCAAAGTTGTAAATGCCGGACAAGAGACCAAGAAAGCTTGCTCGACACGGGGTCAAAGTACTTGGAAGTGCGTTGGTGAGGTACAGGATTGCAGCATAGTCGCTTTGATAGCGAGCTTGTATTGCGCATGCCGGATTGTGCCGCTTGATGGCCGTGCAACGGGGAAATGTGTTTCCGGTCCGTTGACAGAGCGATGAGGCAGGGTATCCGTGCTCGAGCTCAGGACGTTGGCGAAAGGCCGGGCGGAAACATCCGCCCTTTGTCGTCGTCTGGTCAGGTTCGCGGGTTTAACAACTCTTCGTCAAAGCGCTTCACACGATAGATCACGATCGATGCAATCCAGCTGACGGCGAAGATGCCGATGATGATGTAACCGAGCACGCCGAAGTTGTCATTGAGGGCGCCGACCCCGTCCCACACCGCGCCCTTCAGCCCCAACTGATCAGCGAGCAGGCCGAGCGCCTCGATGCCACCGATGACGAGTGCCACCACGATCGATACGAGGGTGATCGTCATGTTGTAGTAGATCTTGCGCAGCGGTTTCTGGTAAGCCCAGCCGTAAGCGCCCAGCATCAGGTGGCCGTCGAGCGTATCGACGAGCGACATCCCTGCGCTGAACAGCACCGGAAAAACCATGATGGCCCACGGCGACAGGCCCTTCGCCGCCTGTGTCGCAGCGATGCCGAGCAGGCTGATCTCGGTCGCCGTGTCGAAACCGAGGCCGAACAGGAGGCCGATCGGATACATGTGCCAACTCCGCGTCACGAGCCGGAACAGCGGGCGGAACAACCGAGCGAGAAAGCTCCGATCGGCGAGAAGCATGTCGAAATCGTCGTCGACGTATGCGCCGCCACTGCGGACGTGACGCCAGGCACGGTAGATACCGCGCAGGATCATGAAGTTCATCAGCGCGAGCGCGAACAGGAAAAACGCGGAAACGGCCGTGCCGATGATGCCGCCGATCGCCTTGAAGTTGTCGAACCGGCTCTGTATCGCCGTGGTCGCGAGCGCGACCGCGATCGATGCGAGTACGACGACGGTCGAATGGCCAAGCGAGAAGAACAACCCGACCGCGGCCGGTCGCTTTTTTTCCTGCATCAGCTTGCGCGTGACGTTGTCGATCGCGGCGATATGGTCGGCGTCGACCGCATGGCGGAGCCCAAAGCCGTATGCGAGCATCGCGGTGCCAAGCAGGATCGGATAGGCATGGAACGCCACCAGGGCCCATACCCATGCAAACACGTTGATGGCGATCAGCACGCCATAGATGCCCAGCAACTTCCGCCGTACGCTGAGATTCGAGTCGTTGAAAATCTGGGTGAATCGGTCAAGCATCGCAAATCTCCCGGAAAGCACGCGTTCCGAATAGTGAAGGGGCAGGTGCATAACGAGGTCTGGCTTCGGGATCGACTGCGATTTCAAATCGCTGTCCCGACACAGTGGCGCGACCGTACCGGAATCTCACCGGTTTCCCGTTGTGTCTGCTTCAAGATAAATCAGCACCGCTTATACCTCGCGGAAACGGAAAAGTCGATTCCGTTTGCGACGGTGATCGATTCGCATTCTTTCAAATTGCATTCTGAAACATCGCATTCGTTTACTCAAATATTTCAATGGCTTGCTCCCGTTTTCAGCATGGCATAATCGCCGTCCGTCACACCTCACGTCATCGTCATTGCGCGTCATGCACGTCGCCCGTTTCCGCAAGCCCGGTAGCCTGATCGGATTGATCGCAATCCTGATGATGGCGCTCGCCCCTGCGGTTTCGCAGATGATGATGTCGCGCCACAGGCTAGTCGACGCACTCACTGTCTATTGCTCGGCCAGCCTCGACGAGGTGTCGGCCGCGCATGACGGCAAGCCTGTGCATACGGCAAAGACGCACTGGCAGGCTTGCCCGTATTGCAGTTTCGTCGCTCACGCGACGGCATTGCCAGGGCATGCCGTCGCGCTCGCAGCTCTGCGTCCCGGCTCGCAGCGGCCGGCCGTATCGGCCTCGAATCCGGCACGCACCAGCCTCGTCCACACGGTCGCGCAATCGCGCGCGCCTCCCGCGTTCTCCTGATTTCGTCTGATTTTTCTACCTGACAAGCCGCCGCTTCGCGACTGGAGCGAGCGGCCGTGCGTCGCGCATACGCGCGACAATATCGAACGACAACCGGAGAACACACAACATGCCCCGCTTGACTGAATGGCACGCGCCCCGCGCATGTGCCGCGCTGCTGGCCGCCTTTGCCGGCCTGTCCCATGCTTCTTTCGCGAACGCGCACGCCGTGGTCGGCGATCGCGTCTTTCCCGCGACGATGACCGTGGACGATCCCGGCGTCGGCGACGAATTCGACACGCAGTTCGGCCATATCAAGTCCCCCGACGGCAACGGCAACAACATCAACGTCAATACCGTGTCGTACGAGTGGGACAAGCTGATCACGAAGAATCTCGCGTTCAGCGTCTCCAGCCAGTACGTGTCGCAGAACGCGCCGGACGGCGGCTCCGCGAAGGGGTGGGACAACGTCGAGCTCGGCGTGAAATACCTGGCCTACACGAACCCTGAACACGAGTTCATGGCGTCAGTCGGCCTGAAAGCCGAACTCGGCGGCACCGGCGCGAAATCGATCGCGAGCCCGTATTCGACGTTCACGCCGACCGTCTATCTCGGCAAGGGCTTCGGCGATCTGCCGGCGTCGCTCGGCTATCTGCGCCCGCTCGCGCTCACGGCCGAACTCGGGCCGAACCTGACCACCGCGTCGTCCGACCAGGGGCCGAATTCGTTCGGCTGGGGCATGACGCTGCAATACAGCATCCCGTACCTGCAGCAGCAGGTGAAGAACCTCGGCCTGCCGCAGCCGCTCAGCAACATGGTCTTCGTCGTCGAGGCGCCGATGAGCACCTGCACCGCGGGCGCGTGTTCGGGCCAGACGACCGGGACGATCAATCCGGGGGTACTGTGGCTCAATCGCTATGGGCAGTTCGGCGTCGAGGCGCAGATCCCGGTCAATCGCGCGAGCGGCAATCACATCGGCGTGATCTTCGACGCGCATCTGTATTTCGACGACCTGTTCCCCGGCTCGCTCGGCAAGCCGCTGTTCTGATCGACGGAGAAACGCCATGAAGCGATTGACCACCCTGCGCATGGCCGCCGCCGCGCTGCTGATCGCGGGCGCGCAGTTCGCGCACGCCCATGCGTTCCCGACGCATCAAGTGCCGTCCGCGGGCGAGACCGTGACCGGCGCGCCGAAGACAGTCGCGATCGATTTCGACGACGGGCTCGAGCCCGCGTTCAGCTCGATCGCCGTCACCGATGCGCAGGGCCACGCCGTCACGAGCGGCAAGGCCCAGGTCGATGCGTCGAACCGCAAGCACATGTCCGTCGCGCTGAATCCGCTCACGCCGGGCGTCTACACGGTCGCATGGGTGGCCGTCGCGCTCGACGGCCATCGGACGCAGGGGCACTATACGTTTACGGTGAAGTAGCCGTGGACGTGCTCGTCAACGCGCAGATCGCGTTGGCCGCTGTGCAGGACCTGCTGCTCGCCACAGCGGCGGGCTTGCTCGCGTGTGGCTGCATCGACCGGCGCATCGGATTGTTCGACCAGCGGGCGCTGCGCGTCGTGCGTACTGCGCTCGGCCTCGCGCTTGCGCTGACGGCGTTCGGCTATCTTTGGCTGCAAGCCGCCGTAATGAGCGGCTCGCCGCTCGGCGACGCCGGGCCTGCCATCGTGGCCGTGCTCACGGAATCGCATTTCGGTGTCGCCTGGTCGATCGGATGTTCAGGCGCGCTGCTCGTCGCGGTGGGCATACTCGCGCGCGGCCACGATGCCGTGCCGTGCGCGGCGGGCATCCTGCTCTGGGCCGCTGGCAAGGTGGCCATGGGTCACGCGGCCGATGGCGGCGACTTTTCGTGGCGCGAAGCGGTGCACCTGACGCACGTACTCGCGACAGCGACATGGGCCGGTGGCGTGATCGCCGCCACGGCCCTGTTGCGGTGCCTCGGGCGTACCGGAGCCGCGAGCGTTCCGGTGCAGCAGACGGCTGCGTTCTGCTCCGCGCTCTCCCATCTCGCGACCGGTGCATTCGCTATCGTGCTCGTCACGGGACTCTACAACGTGCTACAGGATACGGCGCAAACCGTCGCGGTGCTGTTTGACATTGCCTGGGGCCGCGTGCTCGCGGCGAAGCTCACGTGCGTCGCGTTCGCGGCGTTGCTCGGCGGCTGGAACCGCCTGGTCGTATTGCCAGATCTGCGCTTGCGTGCCGAACGGCAGGATACGGGTTATCCGGCCGCGCAACGCCGCTTCGACATGGCGCTTGCCGTCGAGGCCGTCGTCATGGTCGAGGTCCTGGCGCTTGCAGCGTTGCTGGGCCATACGGCGCCGACAGCGGGTCCGTCCTGACGGAACGTTCTTCCACGGAAGAAAGCAAGGGCCGATCCCCAGCGTTATTCAACCATTCATGATCAAGGATCGACAATGAAATTCTCGAAGACAACGCTTTCCGTTCTCGCTTTCCTATCCGCCGCCGCATTGTCACCGGTCGTGCTTGCGGCGCCTGCACAATCGGTCGCCGTCTCCGACTGCTGGATTCGCGGGATGCCCGGCAATTTGCCGTCGGGCGGCTTCTTCAACGTGAAGAACAGCAGCGGCAACCCGATCGATCTGACTGGCGTCGACAGCGATGCGTTCGGCATGGCGATGCTGCACCAGACCCAATCGAACGGAAGCACGTCGACCATGGTGATGGTCGACAAGGCGACGGTACCGGCCGGCGGCACGCTGTCGTTCGCTCCGGGCGGCTATCACCTGATGCTTGAGAAGCCGACGCATCCGCTGAAGGTCGGTACGGAGCTGCCGCTCACCTTTACCTTCGGGGACGGCGAGAAAATCACCGCGCAGTGCACGGTGAAGGCGGCGGGAACGATGGCGAAGTAAACCGGGAAAACGAACACGCCGGTGCGGATACGCACCGGCATGCGCCTACCATTTGAACGTCTGCCAGCGGTACGTATCGTCGAGCGACTCGATGACGAGCCGCTCGACCGGAACGGGTTTGACCGACCCGTACCATTCGAGCGGATCCGCGCCTTTGACCTGCTCTCCTCTTTATGACGTGCCTCGAGCAGGCTGAGTTAGGGCACGAAATGGTGCTGCTGAGGCCCCAAATTGCCCGGCACTATCGAGAAGCGCGCATAAATGATGCTGTCTGAGTAACAGAGCGCATCGGCGAACGAAGTGGCGGTGCATCCCCTCCAAGCTATTGGCGTTGCCTTTAGCGTTCCAGTTCGCTCGACCTTTCGTGGTGAAAAGAGTTTTTGACGAGGTGGTGCTTACGGCTATCGAAGACTGTTTTCCTTGGAAGAGCTCCGTACAAATCGTTCACATAGACGGGTCCGAAAATATTCGATGACAACCGGATCGCCTAGCCCGGCATCCGTTTGACAGTGAAGCAGCTGTTCGCGGTAACCGTGAAATCCATCTCGCCGGTCATCGATTGCGAGCCATGACACAAGGTTGTGGCGCCGAACATAGCGCAGAATCTGACTACCGCGTGTTTCCGTAGGCCATAAAGCGGGGTCGTCGCGCTCAACATCGTAGGTGGCGTCTACTACGCGTTGCCGCAAGCTTTCCAGGGGGAGTGCGTGGCGCGCATGCTCAAGGCCGAAGCGGAAACACCAGTCCGTCGACAGCACAATCTCGATTTGTGGGTACGGCTCAAGCAACTCCTCCAGTACCTGGGCATACTCGAATAGTTCAATGTCGGGTGCGCTGCTCACAACGCCTTCGGGCGTGATGTAGCTATCGCTTCGATGCAGTACGCCGTCATAGTCCAGGAAGAGCACGTGTCGCATGATATGGTCACCGGAATTGTCCGAGAACTCGCTCTGGGGCGCGCAAGGTCATCGAAACTGTCCTCTAAGTCATCTGTTCGCCCAAGAAGTCCACAAATTTGTGCTCACGAGGCAGTCGCAAAGCATCATCCAGAAAATTAAGGAGACTTTCCCTCTTGCTTCTAGCTGCGGGCGATGCGAAGCGAACAATTTTTGTGACCTTGCCTCCGAACGGGCAACCAGGTCGTGCGTGCATGGAAACGGAAGTGGGAGCAAAGCCGTAGCAGGCAAATCCCTGTCCATAGCTACGCCTTGGCATCCGCGAGTGCCGTTGTCAGTAGTTTGCGCACTACGTCGACGATGTCATCGCCTTCATCGATAGGAACCGGCCCCACTTTGTTCGTCGTCGCGTCGCAGGTCCAAATGCTTGCATAGCTCGCGTTCCCATAAACCGTTACGTCGAGCCGAAGTTCTCGCACATGATCCGACATGCCACCCGCGTCCTTGGTTACAAGGACCGTCGCCGCATTGAGTCGCGGATATGGCCCATCCGGTCGCATATTGGGACCGTCACTCAACGCAGCCAACGCTCGACGACATACACTCGCGCGCGGGTCCTGCTCCACTGTCCCCGTGCAGACGCGTGCCTCCGACAGGGTATTGGCGCCCGTGTTCGAACTGCTGTAGATTTCAACCGTTGTGCGCCACCACTGAGCAGCCCACTTTTTCGCGACCTTGAGCAGCCGGAGATATTCGACATCGGTTTGTAATGCATCAAGAGGGGTCAGAGCAGCAAGCGAACCCCAAGCCGTGGTGAGATATTCCCATCGCACAGACGCTGGTGCGGGAAAAATGATGCGACATACCTTGCGCAGCCGGCGCCGGTCGTAAAGGGGGGAGGCAAGTAGTGCCGGATAGTACGGTGTTCCGTCAACAGCGATAGAAAAGACGCCACCGCTGCCTTCAAGCCGCGCGAGTTGCCACAAGCTCATGCCAAGACGTTTCGCGAAAAGCGGTGCCGGCAAGAGCTCACCGTCGTGCACCTGCTGCTTCAATGCCTGAGCAGCTGCATGACGCAGCTTGTCGAGATACGCGCAAGATACCCTGCTCACAGCTCAATATTCTCCTCGAGTACTGAATTCATACGCGAAGACCAAACCTACCAACGTCGAATAACTTCCGTCAATATTTATTTCGGATAACTTGGCAAATTACTTGTTTAACGCTATACGAAAGCGTTTTTTCGTAAAGATGCGGGCCACCTTCGATTTCGATGCATGTGGAATACCCAATGCGACGTCTACGTAAGCCGACTGCTAGTCAGAGTATCCGGTCAATAGGAAAGCTCGTGGATTCGAATCGGCATTGATTTTTATGCTTCATATGCTGTTTTCATTTGCAACTCCTCCAAGTAGTTGCTTGGTGACATCGACGTGGGATTGCACGCTGTTTACCCTGCACCACTGTCCCCAGACATAGTCTGCATCGCTCGACCAGCTGGGTTCCCCGATGAGTTGATAGATGCGCCCGGAGATCGTTTGACCGCGTCGAGTGTGAGGGTCGAACACGACGATTGCTGAACTGACGCGCCCTGTGAAATCGCGCGTATCTGCACCTACGAAATGTCGAGTTCCTTCTTCCGTCTCGAGAATCCTCCACCGCGATAGGGTGACCTGTGGTTCCGTGGTCACGGAAGCAATTGTCCAGATTGGCATCCATATCTCCTTGTTTTCGGAGGAGGCTTTGGCGGGGATCCTGCTCTTCACGTTGCTGCGTTTTCGCGTCCGGTTCTATCCCATGCTAATCAGATTCCCGTCGAATACAAGTAGGAGAAATAGATTGTTTTAACGGTGAATTCCTTTCTCGGTTTATATTTTATTTTATTCCGTTCGGGCAATTTATGTTTTTTTGGAAGTGGCGGATATGGGTAAGTAGACCCTTGTGAGATGGCTTGCAGCCTACCCAACGGGCAGACTATGGCTAACGACCCAAACGTGTTGCTATCAGTCTATGCCTGGATTCGCGGGCAGCTTATGTTTTATTGTTCGCAGGGCCACCTTATGTCTTATCGCGTACCGCTGCTAATCTGATGGACTTTGGTCCGCTCGGCGAAGCGCAGACGGTATTGCGTCGTCGATTTACGGCGGTGGGGCGCCTTGCTACCTGAGTGCCCGAGCGCAGTAGCGCGATCTGACTACTCGGCTACATTCCGACTGGACGTTTGTGATGACGGCGATGTACTCGGGGGAGTCATTGGGGGCGAAAACTGGGTTGATCCTGCTTGCACTTGCACATCCGGCATGGGCTATTGCTGCAGGGCGGAAGCGGGTCAGATATGTTCAGGTTGCAGTATGGTATGCGAAATATTTGGAAGTAGAAGGGCGACGCAGAGTTGACGGGTGCCAACAATAATGCCGAGCATTGGGGTATTGCCTGCGTTACGTGTCGGAAGCTGGCTCCACTGGTCAATATCGACGAGTGACGGACATGGGGTGGCCTCTGGATGTGTATGCCATTCTCCAACGTATCCGATTTCGCCGAGACTGCGCTCCCATAGCTCCACTGCCTGCTCCTGGTGGCCATAGCTTTCGCGAATGAACGAGACGCGCGTACGACGGTCGTTTGCGGCTGGTTCGGTAGCGTGGACAACTTCGAAGTGACGTCCACGCCGGCGTCCGAGAAGAATACCTCCGGCCTCTGGTTGATGTCGGTCCTGGCGATGTGCAAGGAAGGTAGCGATCACTGCATCGGACAAGAGGACGAGGACCTGCTTGTCAGGTGTCGCCCACGAATTCACGAAGCGCATGCGGGGCAAGTTGGTCTGCGTTCCGGGTTGGTATCGTCATGCCCCTTCTCATATTGATTGTCAAGGATGCGTGTGCGCAGGCGAGGTGCGGGTGCGCAGCTTGCCCAATCGAGCGTCATCTCTGCTCCGAGGCAGGCCGCCTGCATTGATACTGTGGCAGGAAATGGAACATACAGGCTTTCGCAGCCATGGCCTGCGAGGCGCACTGGAACTGCGCCGTCAACAACCGGATAGACAGGCGTTCTATCATCCGACTTGAGACATCGCACGCACGCTGCGCTATCTGAGTCACGTAACATCCCGCGAACAGCAGTTCCTGGCCCTTCAATCCACACGGTCAATGATGGCCTAAAGTGACTTCCCGAAAGCCGTTTAACAAGCAGGTGTCCCAGTGCTTCTTCCCCCGTTGCATCAATGATGAACTCAGAGTTTAGTAAGTTGACTTGCAGTACGTATGCCGGAAGCGGTCGGAGATTGGCGCCAGGAGCGCTGCGCTTCATTTCCTCCGCCAGTGCAATCGCTTTGTTGTGAAAGACATGATTCATCCCGAGACGATGACGGCCAACATTTTGTGGGAAGAGAACGTCGCAGTCGACTAGCGCCAGTTCACCTCCGCCCGTGCCGGCACCTGACTTGATCAGGCATTCTGCAAGATACCCGCCAATGGTTCCGCAGCCGACCAGCATAATGCGCTTGCCGGCAAGTGAACCGCGCCGGGAATCGTGGAGGCTTGTTGGTTTAAGTTAATGCAGGCACGTCAGCGGTATTTCTGAGTTGCCTGTAGTAGTTTGCCTCAGCCTCAGCGGGCGGGATATAGCCGAGTGGCTCCATCAGCCGGTGATGGTTGTACCAGGCCACCCATTCCAGCGTTGCCAGTTCGACGGATTCCCTTGTTTTCCAAGGGGCGCGCCGATGAATTAGTTCCGTCTTGTACAGGCCGTTGATCGTTTCAGCCAGTGCGTTATCGTATCTGCCGCAAGCGCCTTTGCGCGTTCTGCAGGGTTGAACTCTGTCTGGTGTTGGTCGGCAGCCCGTAGTCGTACCTCGATATGGGCAGATAATTTTCATTATCTGTTACAGGCTGCTGCTGACTTTGGAACCGGAAAGCTATGTTTCCCCGCTGGCGCCCGCCACTTGGAGGAGCGGTGACGATGTAAGGGCGGGAAAATCTGCTCGAATGGTTACGCGTTATTCCTTTCGCCACTTGTCCGGGTGTCCGCCGTTCGTGTTACGAACCTGTTCGATATGGATTGCGGCATCCGGGTTCAACTGCTTCGCACGATCAATTGCCTGTCCTTGAGTTGGCGCGACAGCGCTAGCTCTGTCGGAGCCCGGCTTCCGGACGGCATAGTCCCCCTGAGGACGACGTTCGACGTACAGGTTGTTGCTATCTTTTTTATTGCTCATGACAGGACTCGCGAAAAGGTCTGCACACACGAAAGGACAGTCCGAACTCACATCTGAAGATACTGCATATTGATGTCAACCTCAAGAGCTACACCATATATGGTTACCGATCAATAATTGGGGCCATATAAATAACCATCTCTGCGTTCAGCAGCGGGGTTGTTCCACGCTCAAGAGCCGAAGCATGGGAGTGCAGGAGAAGCGGCGATCGTCGCCCGTTGTTCAAGTTCTTCGTTCGCGATGTCAGCGACGCCGCCTATATAGAGTGAGAGAAGAGGGCACCGAGTAGGGCGATTTTTCGTCAGACACCTTGTAGGCCGTTCGTCGAGGGTCTACTGAGGGCACCGGACGCGGCGGTTCCGACTTCCAACGTCCCCTTTCGGGATGGCGGCTGCGTACGCGCACTAGCC
This sequence comes from Burkholderia sp. LMG 13014, assembly GCF_905232215.1. Taxonomy (GTDB): domain Bacteria; phylum Pseudomonadota; class Gammaproteobacteria; order Burkholderiales; family Burkholderiaceae; genus Burkholderia. The sequence goes on along the minus strand of NZ_CAJNKE010000047.1, from coordinate 10,154 downwards.
GAACAAATTCATCGGTTTAGAGGAAATGCTCTAATCAAAAAAATGCCTACTAACCTCGATCACATTTTCAGCTTGGACATTAAAAACCGATCTTGGGTATCTTCTGGGCGATTTTCAAATCGAATTCTTCGGATTTACAATGCCAACCATTCTTGATTCGTGAGGTTTGCGAGCGAGCAGTCTTTATTTTTCCGGAAATCGTAAAGATAAGGATTTTCCGTTCAATACATCATCGTGCTTGTGAGGATTTTCAATATTTTCGTGCCAGGCGCTTCGGTGCTATGAAAAAAACAACATCGATTTTTATTTTCCCATGATCTTCGTGCGCCGATTTATTAATTTATGTTCGGCGTGTTTTGCCAATTTTTTTTGTGGGTGATTAAGTCGATGTCTGTATATTTTGTGGCGTGTAAAGGGCTTAGGAAGTTCGAAGGTGTGGTTGATGAGGATTTCCGGAGCGCACACTTTGATAACGACGCTGTTGAAGTGGATGGAAATTCCGAGCAACCAAACTTCGCCGACGGTCTGGAGGTTGGTTCCACGTACATGTACGAAGAGGATGCTTGGTTTGGTTTCGGGAGGCGGTATGTGTTTCATGAAAATCTGAGTAAACTCGCGCATTTCGTGGGCTACGACTGGCAGATGCCTGGCGCGGATGACCCTGGTCCATTTCGCGAGCTGTTTCGATGGGGAGGGAGCGGGACGATTGGACCTGTCGTGTCTGCAAAGCTGGTCACTGATTTCAATGAGTGGGACGAGCGAGCTCAAGCACTCGAGGACGGCGAATTTTATGAGTTCTACGGCCATTTCCGTTCAATGTTTGAGTTCGCAATGAAGAATGGCTGTGTCTTTCTTCGATGCTCATGACAGAACTATAAGTTACTCGGTAAATCGGTCGAGTCGCTACCAGCACGCGGCATTGCATTCATGTGTCGCGTGAAGTGCATATCCGCCCGTCATCCCGTCTCAGTCGCGCTATATGACGGGCGGTATTTGTTTCTGAGCGATCGTCCGCGCATCTAGAGTCGCTGCAGCGCGGGCGGCGTGTGCTTAGTCATTGTTGAAGTAATGGAGTGATATGGCTGTAGATTTTGTTGCTCGCAAGGGGTTGATAAAGTTGGACGGAATGTTCGACGCAGATTTCTGGACCAAATGCCTGAACAACGTCACGGACGTGATTGGCAACCCGGACTGCCCATACATCGCTGATGGACTGGAGGTTGGGGCTGCGTACGAATTTGAAGCGGAAAAAACGTTCTCGGTCTGCAGGAAAGAGTGCGACTTTTACGCCTATATGGAGGTGTTGGCGGAGATGGTTGGGTATCACTGGCGGATGGCTGGTGCGGACGGCCCAGGCCCGTTCCGTGAGTTGTTTCGCCATCCAGGTCAATTCGGGACTATCGGGCCGGTCACCTCGGCAAAGCTGGCTGCTGATTTTTCTGCTTGGGACGAATACGCACAGGCGCTCGGAAAACGCGGCTTCTATGCTTGGTTTACTTCGATGCGAAAAATGTTTGAGTACGCGACGAACGACGGGGGAGTGTGGCATCAATACGATTGATTCGACCTCATGTTTTCGAAGCGTCCCACGAAGAGCAGGCAGCTGCAGTGGTGATGAGAAGTAACGAACATGGACAGTCGAGACGACGGGCTGCGGTTGCATTTAGGGCAAGCCGGATTGCGTACTCACGGGCCAATAAAGATACGGAAAGAGATGGACGATATTCCAAAGCAGAAAACTGTTTCAAACACTTATGAGGAAGTGGCTGACACTGTCGTCGCTTACATGGTGGACTGCGGGCTAAAGGATGCCGATGTCAACGTCGGAGAATTTCAGTTTGCCTTCGAGCACGCATACAGGCCACTTCCGCGATTTTGGCGCGACTTCGAACTGCAACCGATAATCGAGGCCGTTTTACGGCAATATCCCACGTGGCGCTCAGCGGCCGTGCACCGCGACCAAAGTGCGCAAAACGTATTGCGTAAAGTAAGGAAACTTTTGAACCGCAGAGCATTCGATGAGGCAAACGCAGAAATGTTGATGGCGCTGCCGCAACAGGTGCGCCCGACGACTGCCGATGTTGCCTTGGATTGGATTTGCACGGAGCTCTGGAGCAGGGGGCTCAAAGCGAAGCTGAGGTTCGCGCAATGGATAGGGCTTGACTGCGGCGACAAGGCTCTCGAACTTGTGCGTTGTTTTGAGCAGGCTACGTCGGGAGTTGAATACCTGCGTCCCGCAACTCAATTCGCCCGGCAATGGCGGGACCAGTGCGTGGCCAAACGTCATACCGTCACTGCCTAGGCGGATGAACTTGTGCGCCAGAAGCTTGGGCTGTGAACCTGGCACGATGCCGAGATACCGCTTTCTCACGAAATCATCAGGAAGCACATGCTGCTTGGCTATCATCTACTCTTAGATTTCCAACGTCGTCAGCACCGTGCCGGGTGTGTTTGGGCGTCGCCATAAATCCGAGCTCCTCGAGGTCGGGCGCCAAGACGGGCCACCTCAGCTGAATCTGCTATCTCTACAGCCATGGACCCATGCTAGCGCGATTCTGCTCGTTCTAGGGTGCGTAAAATAAAGCTTTTGCACGGGGGAGATTTTCTTTTAGACAGTTTATGCTTTAATCCCGTTCGATGGGCCAAGTTATACTTTTCCGACGGAGTTGTAGCCGGCCTGCGAGCTCTATGAACAGACAGCTTATTCTTTAATCTGCGGTCACCTTTGGCCTAACGGCACAGCTTCACGTAGTCGATGCAGCGCGCGAGCGACGCGCGTTCGTCCGCGCGTTTCGTCACGCCGAAGCACAGCAGCACGCGGCCCGACACGTCCTCGGTCGGCGGATCGAGCAGTGCGCCGTGATCGGCGAACGGGATCGCGTTCAGGTACAGGCGGTCGCAATCGGCGTCGAACGCCCCGAAGCCGCCGTTGCGCGATTGCAGCCCGCGCATCCAGTCGAGCGCGCGCGCGACGCGCGGCGCATACGGGTTCGTGCCGTCCGCGTTGCAGTGCGTGCGGCCGCGGCGGTCGAGCATCGCGGTGACGACCGCGGTGTCGTCGATGTCGGGGTAGTACGGGTTCTCGTACTGGAACGCCCATCCGCCCGGCTGGACGTCGGCCGGCGCGTTCTCGATCCAGTCGCCGCGCAGGTCGTTCACCTGGCGTGCGGCCAGCCAGTCGTACGCGCGTCCGATGCGTTCGTCGAGTGCGCGCCGTGCTTCGCCCGGCTCGCCGTCTTCCGGCGCCGCCACGCCGCGCGCCTGCTCGAGCGCCATCGTGCTCCACGCGGTATCCCACACCGGCGACAGGCACGGCTGGCAATACATGCTGCCGTCGGGCCGCGTGACCAGCAGCTTTTCCAGCGCATTGTCGCAGTCGCGCCGCAGCGGGTGATCGTCCGGGTAGCCGAGCACCTGCATCATTTGATTGGCATACACGATCGGCGGGAAGATGCCGCCGAGCCCGTCCTCGCCGTTCATGCGCTCCGCGCACCACGCTTCGGCGTGGCGGATCGCGCGCTGCCGCAGGCCCTTCGGCATCAGCGGCTCGACATGGCGCACCGTGCGGTCGAGCGCGAGGAACAGCTTGCGCATGCCGCGCGCGGGCGGGAAGTATTGACGCTCCTCGTCCGGCGGCGTGACGAACAGCTCGCGCATCGAGATGTTGCGCGGATTGCGCGCGCGCGCCTTCAGCGAGCACAGCACGAGCAGCGGCACCATTGTCGTGCGCGCCCAGTACGCGACCTTGTACATCGAGATCGGCACCCACTTCGGGAACAGCACGAATTCGATCGGCATGAACGGCGCCGCGCGCCACGGCACCTGGCCGAACGTCGCGAGCAGGATGCGCGTGAACACGTTCGCGCGAGCCGCGCCGCCGAGCTTCAGGATCGCGTCGCGCGCGCGGACCATGTGCGGCGCGTGTTCGCTGTCACCCGCCGCCTTCAGAGCGAAGTACGCCTTCACGCTGCACGACACGTCCGGATCGCCGTCGACGTACAGCGCCCAGCCGCCATGCGTGTCCAACCGCTGGTTCGCGCGCAGGTAGCGCGCCATCTTCTCCTGGCGGATGTCGTCGATCTTGTCCATGAAATGCATCATCAGGATGTATTCCGCGGTGATCGTCGCATCGGATTCGAGTTCGAAACACCAACTGCCGTCGGGCTGCTGGAGACGCACGAGGGCGTCGCGTCCACGGGCGATGGCGGTGTCGAGCGCGGACCAGGGGGAGGGGGTGGCTGTAGTCATGCGGCGGATCATACCATCCGGCCGGAATGTTTATCTCGAGACGCCCGGGTGCTACCATCCGCACCATGAAAAAACACCTCGAACCCGCGCCGCGCGATGCGTCCGCGCCCGTCGAACCGGCTGGAACGGCCGGTGCGCGGGCGCCTGAGGCATCGTCGGCGCCGGCCGTTGCCACCGCCGGCGTGCGTCGAAAAAAAGCGCCGGATCAGGTGCGCGCGCAGTTGCTGGCGGCCGCATCGGAAATCGCGACCCATCACGGCGTGGCCGCGTTGACGCTCGATGCGGTGGCCGAGCGTGCCGGTGTGACGAAAGGCGCGCTGCAGTATCACTTCGCGAACAAGCAAGGGCTGCTGGATGCGCTGTTCGGGCAGGCGACCGAGCGGTTCGCCGCGCACATGGCCGCGCGGGTCGAGGCCGATTCCGGCGGCGACGGCGCGGCGGCGCGCGCATACGTACATACGGTGCTCGATGCTGTGCATCCGGCCGCGAGCACCGACGTGCTGCGCGTGCTGGTCGCGTCGATGATTACCGACCAGGACACGCGCGAACGATGGTCGGTGCCGATGCGGGAATGGACGCGGCCCGACCCCGTGCCGCTCGAGCAGGCCGCGACGCTGATGATCTGCCGGCTCGCCGCCGACGGACTGTGGATCTCGGAATTGCTCGACAGCGTACAGATGTCGGCCGAACTGCGCGCGGAAATCGTGCGGCAACTCGATCGCATGAGTGCAGGTGAGCGGCCAGCGCGTACCGGCGGCGCGACGCGCGGCCGGCGCGGCTGATCGCCACCGTCAGTCGCCGAACAACGCGACGGGATCGGCGAGGCGTCTGACGCCCGTCTTTATAGTCACGCGTCGGCCGAGCGTTCAGTCATGCAAAACAAGCGCCGGGCGACACCGTCCTGCGAGAGATTGCTGGCATTCGCAGGCGCGTTCCATACGTATGCCGACCCTAGCTCGCGGGCAACATCTGTCGCCAGTTCTCCGCGTCCCAGCGCGCGCCGGTCAGGTCGCCCTGGCAGAGGTCGCAGCCTTCCCATTTGAAGAACTGCAGGTCCGCCGCCCGCGTGACGCCGCTGGCGAGCACCTGCACGCCGAGCGTATGTCCGAGCGCGATCACCGCGCGGGCAATCGCGGCGAGCTCCGCATCGTCGGCCACGTCGCACGCGCCGCTGGCCGCGATCTGCAGCCGGTCCGGCATCAACCGGCGCAGATGCGCGAGCGAGATCGGGCCGTTGCCGATATCGTTCAGCGTGATCGACACGCCCATGTCCCGCAACTGCGCACACGCGTCGCGTGCGGCCTCGGCGCCGTCGGAGACGGACGGCAGGTTTCCGGGCAACTGGATGTCGAGTGCGCTGCCGGGCAGGCCGGCGTCGGCCAGCGCGTCGCGCACGAGGCTCGTGAGGTGCTGAAACGTATCGGCATCGTTGCCGGCCGCGGGTAGCAGCAGTGGCACGCTGATCCGCAGCGGCCGGCCGGCCGCGTCATGCGCGGGCGCGCCGTGGTCACGCTCGGCACGCCACGCGTTCGCCAGTGCGCACGCATCGCGCAGCAGCGCTGCGTTGACTGCCGATATCCGCACCGCGCCGTGGATCTTGCCGGAGACGGCCGCGTGCGGCATCCAGCCGTCGGCGACCGGCCATTCCGGCAGCAACGCAACGGACGCCGGCGTGCCGTCGGCCAGTTCGAACTGGCACTGGGCGAGCAGGCGGTAGCGGGTTGCGTCCAGAACGCGGCCGATGGCGTCGTCGTCGCTCGGGCCGTCCTGCGGCGTATGCTTTTGCCGCAACGTCTTCAGGTATTGGTAGCTGCGCAGCCCGGCAATCACCACCGAGAGTAGCTTTTGCGCGGTGAGCTCGGTTTTGACGAAGTAGCCGTTGATTTCATAGTCGGTCACGACCTGCGCCTCGGGCGCCATGCCGGGATGGCCGGTGCGCAGCACGATCTGCACGTCGGTGTTGCGCAACTGCCGGCGGATGCGCTGCACGACATCCAGCCCGGCATGGTCCGTCTCCATCACGACGTCCAGCAGCGTCAGCGCCGTGTCCGGATGAGCCGCGAGGTGGGCGAGGCATTGCTCGCCCGAGTACGCGCTGTGGAAGATCACCGGGCGGCCGGAAAAGGTCAGGTCGCGCAGCACGAGGCGGGTGACTTCGTGCACCGCGGGTTCGTCGTCGACCAGCAGGACCTGCCATGCGAGCGTCGATGCGTCTGCATTCATGAGGGATTTCCGGTGGGAACAACGGGAATGGTGGCCTTGGCCGACGGCGTGACGCGCGGCACCTGCACCAGAAAGGTGACGCCGCCGCCGTCGCGGTCTTCCACCGAAATGGTGCCGCACAGCCGCTGCGTGATCAGGTTGTAGACGAGGTGCAGCCCCAGTCCGCTGCCGCCCTGGCCGCGGCGCGACGTAAAGAACGGCTCGAAAATCTTCCCGTGCAGCGCACGCGGAATGCCGCAGCCGTCGTCGCCATGGCGGATCACGACCTCGTCGTCGGCGGCCTGTCGCGCGCTGATGGTGATGATGCCGGCGCGGCCGTCGGCGAAGCCGTGCTGCAGCGAATTCATCACGAGGTTGGTGGCGATCTGCGCGATCGGGCCGGGATAGCTGTCCATTACGATGCCGGCCGGGCAATCGATCAGCAGCGACACGCGGGTATCGCGCAGCCTCGGCTCGAGGCTCAGCAGCGTATCGCGCAGGTAGTCGCCGAGGTCGAAGCTGCGGCGCTTCTCGCTGGTCTGGTCGACGGCTACCTGCTTGAAACTTTGCACGAGCTGGGCCGCGCGGTTGGCATTGGACAACAGCAACCGGGCCGATTGCGCGGCGTCGGCAAAATAGCGTTCGAGTTCGGCGGGAGGCAACGCGCCGCGCGCATGCAGGGTCGACGCCGCGTCCGTGCGATCCTGCAGGTAGGACGCCGCGCTGACGACAATGCCGACCGGCGTATTGATCTCGTGCGCGACGCCGGCCACCAGGCCGCCCAGAGACGCCATCTTCTCGGATTCGACCAGCGTTTTGCGCGCCGATTCGAGATGGCGCAGCGACTCGACCAGTTCCGCGCGCGCCAGCTCCCGGCTTTCGTGCGTCAGCACGATCCACCACGCGCCGAAGGCCAGCAGCGGAAGCGTGGCCGTGTAGGTACGCAACAGCAGATTGCCGAAACCCGCAGCCGGCGGCGCGCCGCCCGTGGACATCAGGCGCCAGGCCAGCAGGAAGATCGCACCCATCGCCGCCGCCGCGATGAGAAACAGGCCGAAGAAGCGGGTCAGTCGCCCGGTAAAGCTCGGCGCGAGCACCCTGGCCAGCTCGCCGTGGCTTGTTGGCGCGTGCGCGTCGAGCGCGCCCGGGCGTTTGCACGCATCGTGGCAGTGGTTGTCGAGCCCGCAGCACAGCGAACAGATCGGGCCTTGATAGAACGGGCAGTGCGCCATGTCCGGCGCTTCGTAGTCACGCTCGCACACGCAGCAGCGGATCGTCTCGTCGGCATCCTGCTCGCGGTAATGCGTATTGTCGCGCGCGATGTAATGGCGTCCTCCGGTGGCGAAGGCGATGGCGATGGCGCTGGCGAACGAGGCAAGGAGCGAGATGAAGGCCGAGTAGGCCTGCGCCAGCGGGCCGAACAGGCCGGCATACGCGCAGACGCCGGCCAGCGATGCGATCACCATCGCGCCGCAGCCGACCGGATTGAAGGCGTGCAGATACGCGCGACGGAATTCCACCTCGCGCGGGCTGATGCCGAGCGGCTTGAGCACCATCAGGTCGGCCGCGAGCGCGCCCAGCCACGCGATCACCAGATTCGCGTAGACGCTGAGCACCGCTTCCAGCGTGCTGAAGATGCCGAGCAGCGTCAGCAGCAGCGCGATCACGACATTGAACACCAGCCAGACCACGCGCCCCGGATGATAGTGCGTGAGCCGCACGAACACGTTCGACCAGGCGAGCGAGCCGGCATACGCATTGGTCACATTGATCTTGATCTGCGAGACGAGCACGAACAGCAGCGCCGCCGCCAGCACGACTTCGTGCCGCTCGAACACCTCGCCGTAGGCCCACAGATACATATGGATCGGCTCCATCGCCTGCCCGCTGGGCACGCCCGCCCCGATCGCCAGCACCGCCAGCAGGCTGCCGGCCAGCACCTTGAGCCCGCCGATCAGGATCCAGCCGGGGCCCGCGAGCAGCAACGCGCTCCACCACGCGACGCGGTTTTCGCGCGTGCGTTCGGGCAGGAAGCGCAGATAGTCGACCTGCTCGCCGATCTGACCCACCAGCGAAAACAGCACGCCGGCGGCCGCACCGAAGGCCAGCAGGTCGAAGCGGGGCGAGCCGCCCCCGTTTCGGCCGGTGAACGCGGCCCATTGCGCCAGCACGTGCGGGTCGTGGTGCAGGATAGAGATGAATGGCAACACCAGTAGCACGACCCACAGCGGCTGGGTCCACATCTGCAGCTTGTTGATCAGCGTGACGCCGAAGAAAACCAGCGGCACGATCACCAGCGAGCAGATCAGATAGCCGACCGTGAGGTCGAGCCCGGTGGCCAGCGCCAGCGCCTGCGCGAGAATGGCCGATTCGAGTGCGAAGAAGATGAACGTGAAGGACGCGTATATCAGCGACGTGACGGTCGAGCCGACGTAGCCGAAGCCGGCGCCGCGCGTGAGCAGGTCGATGTCGACGTTGGACACGCTGGCGTAGTAGGCCACCGGCAGGCCGATCAGAAAGATCAGCAGGCAAACCAGCACGATCGCGGGAAACGCGTTCTGAAAACCGAAGCTCAGCGTGACGCTGGCGCCGATGGCTTCCAGCGCCAGGAACGACGCGCCGCCCAGCGCGGTGTTGGCGAGCGTGAATGGCGTCCAGCGGCGGTACGAGCGCGCCGCGTAGCGCAGCGCGTAGTCTTCGAGCGTTTCGTTCGCGACCCAGGATTGATACTCTCGTTTGATGCGCATGGTGTGGGCGTCGGTGCGGATTGCGCTGACTGCGGGCGCTCCGATTATTGTCGGATTACCGATGCGATGCAACGATGCGCGGCCGGCCGCTGCGTGTCGGGCGAGGTGCGAGCGACCGCGCGGGTCTTGACTTTTGCGGCCCGAGCGAAAAAACTTGCCGGCGAATCATTCGCACGCAGATCGCACCGTTTCAGTTGCGCTGCGCGACACACCGCAGTAGGGACCCAAGGAGGAGGCGCGGTTGTCAGCGCACAATGCCGATACGCCAGAGACGGGCGAACTGCTTTACCGCATTCATGCCGCCCGCGATGAAGATGCCTGGCGTGGCGTGATGGCGCAACTGCGCGCGCGCTTTGACGCCGCGTCGGCGGTGCTGGCGCAGCGCCATCTTGCCAGCGGCCAGGGCGAAGTGCTGTACGGCGCGCCGGACGATCCCGCCTTCGCGCGCGCGTTTGCCGAGTACGCGCCGCGCAATCCCTGGTTCCTGTCGACCGATGTCTGTCAGCCGCTGCATGTCAGCAGCGGCGACGAGATATTGGGCAACCGCGAGCTGCTCCGCACCGACTACTACAAGATCCTGCTGCATCCGCAGCGCCTGCTGCACCGGCTGTGCGGCGTGGTTGCGCGCGACGAGGACGTACTGTGTTACGTCGAGCTGTATCGCAGCGAAGGGCAGCGGCGCTTCGGCGCCCGGGAGAAGAGCGAATTTCGCAGTTTGCTGGCGCATATCGCGCTGGCCATGGAGAACCGCTGGCACCGTCGCCATGCCGCCGATCTGGGGCAGGTGCTGATGCATGTCATCGACGGCCACGCCAATGCGACCTTCCTGGTCGAACCGGACGGCCGCATCGTCTACAGCAACCGCAATGCGCAAGCGCTGTGCGAGCAGGGCAGCGGTCTGCGCTGCGACGGAGCGTATCTGGCCGCCGTGACGCCGGCCGATCAGCGCGCGCTGCG
>NZ_CAJNKE010000046.1 GCF_905232215.1 Burkholderia sp. LMG 13014 | reverse complement strand
GCAACGCCGACTGGTGGGGCCCGTTCGGCAGCGCCACCAAGATGACGACGATCGACCCGCTGCTGCGCCTGGCGGTCCAGCAGTCGAACTGCTTCGTGATCACGTCGATCGGCAACCAGAAGAGCGACGCGCGCCTGTCGCGCATCACGCAGCTGCAGCGCAACTCGGGCGAGTACCGCACGGGCTCGAAGCAGCAGAAGGGCCAGCGTGTCGCGGCCGACTACTACATGGAACCGCAGATCGTCATCAACGATTCGCCGGTCGGCGGCATCGGCAGCATGATCGGCGGGCTGATCGGCAACAGCGCGGTGGCGGCGGTGGCCGGCCATCTGCAGACGAAGGCGTCGGTCGTCACGCTGACGCTGTTCGACGTGCGCTCGGCCGTGCAGATCGCGGCGTCGGAAGGCAGCTCGACGGCGACCAACTACGGCGCGGCGCTGGGTGGCTTCGGCGGTGGCGTGGGCGGTGCGCTCGGCGGCTTCTCCGCGACGCCGGAAGGCAAGGCGACGGTCGTCGCGTTCATCGACGCGTACAACAAGATGGTCGTCGCGCTGCGCAGCTACAAGGCGCAGGACGTCAAGGGCGGCCTCGGCCGCGGCGGCCAGCTCCAGGTCAACTGATGCTCCCGGGCCGGCGGTGCGCCGCCGGCCGATTCCTGATTCATGACTGTCCGTGCGCGCGGCACGATCCGCGCGTACCGGCTTCGTTCGTCCTTCTTGCACTGAGGTGATCCCGATGAAAGCCGCTGCATTGATCGCACTGACCTGTCTGGCGCTGACCGCTTGCGGCGGCGACGATTCCTCGCCCGCGGCGTCCGGCGGCGGATCGGGGACGAGCAACAACGGCGGTAGTGGTGGAGCCGGCGGCACGGGTTCGGGCGGGACCGGAAGCGGCGCTTCGGGGGGCACGGGTGGTTCTGGCGGCTCGGGCGGCAGCACGCTGACGCTGCGCTACGACGCACAGCCGCCGGCGACGGATCAGGCGAGCTTCCTGACGCTGCTCAACAGCGAAGGCGCGAAGGGTTATCGCTATCTGGGCGACTACTACTACAGCGCGAGCAACGGCGGTTCGCAGTCGATCTTCGTGAGCGACGGCACCGTGCAGACCTACACGTACGTGCTGCAGACGGCGCCGGCCAACATGACGGGCTTCGTCAGCCAGGCGAACGCGCAGGGCGCGAGCGGCTACCGCTACGAAGGGCCGCTCACTTACGGCTATCTGTATCGCAAGGACGGCGGTTCGTCTGCCACCTATACGTACACGACGACGGGGCTGCCGGCCGACACCAATGCGTTCCTCACGCAGGCGAACGGCCAGGGCCAGTCGGGCTACTGGTTCCTCGGGCCGATGATGGTGGGATCGGTGCAGGCGAACGTGTACATGAAGAACAACGCGTCGAGCGCGACCTATACGTACGATGCGCTGGTGCCGACGACGACCGTCGCCGATTTCATCGCACAGGCCAACAGCGAGGGCGCGAAGGGCTATCGTGCGAAGGGCGGGATGCTGTTCGGCAGCACGATCTCGTGGGTCTACGTGAAGGACCAGACGCAGTCGCCGACCTTTACATATCAGTCGGCCGCGATCCAGACGACCGGCGCCAGCTTCGTCCAGCAGTCGAACACGCTCGGTGCGCAGGGCAACGCGTATCTGGGCGATCTTGCGCTCGGCACGTCGTCGCCGGTGATGGCGTCGTTCTATTTCAAGCCGGCGAACTGCACGGGCTTCCTGTGCACGACGCTGAATCCGCTCACGCAGAACTGAGCGAGCGAGGCGGCTGCGTCGCGCGGCCGCCTGTCCGTTTTTTCCGAAGTGGGGCGGGCACCGGGCAGACGGTGTCCGCCCCGTTTTCTTTCGTCCGGCGCCGATCCGGCAATCATGCACGCATCCTGCCCCCCAACGACTGGATGGGGGCGCTCAAGTTTCGTACAAGTTCAAATCTTATTTCCAATCATATTGGACATGTACTAAACCGTTCATATCGGACTGATTTTCGGCAAGTCGTTTGGCATGATCGTGGCACTCCAATCGTCCTGAGCCACCTCCCTGCACGAAGCCGGAGCCGGAGACGTACGCATGCCGGCATCCGGCATCGTCGCGTAGCGACATGCCTTACAGCCCGCTCCAGTCCATTCGTCGTTATCAGAACATCTCGGTGTTCGGCGGCGGGATCGTCGTCACGATCCTGATCCTGATCGCCTGCGCGCTCGGGATGGGTTCGATCGTGTACGGCTACCTCGACGGCGAGCGGCACAATTTCCTGACGGGCATGGTGCAGACGCTCAACGAGATCAAGGTGAGCGAGACGTCGTTCCGCAACGGCGTGACCAATGCGCAGCTGATCTGGCGGGAAACGGAGCCGGCGCCCGATCACGTGATCGATGCGTTCTACGCAGACGGTGAGCGTGCTGCGATCAAGCCTTATCCGTCGGTCGTGTTCGGCGTATCGACGCAGCCCGCAGATCGCACCGAGGTGGCCCGCTACCTGTCGCTGTCCGTGCTGCTGGCGCGCATCTGCGCGGCGAGCTCGATCAATCGCGGGCAGACGCTCGTCGGCTATCACTACAGCACGCGCACGAGCCTGCTCGGGCTCGTGCCGGATTCGGGGGCCGGCGGCGGCGCGCTTGCTACGTCGGACGGCCGCGCGCGCGTGATGGACGCACTGCGGATCGATTTCGGCACTGGCCCGGCGCAGGTGGCCGATACCACCGGTCGCCCGCACGTGCACTGGCTGCCGCCGTTCATCGATCCGATTTCGGGCGCCGCGCGCATCCGGATCGCCGCACCGGCGCAGGTCGACGGCGAGCCGTTCGCGGTGCTCGTCACCGAATATGACCCTGAGTATCTGCTGTCGTGGCTGCCCGAGCATCGGGTCGACGGCGTGTTTTTCGTGACGACCGACGACAACCACCTCGTCGTGGCAAGCCCGGGCGTGGCCGCCGACGAAGCGCATGTCGGCCGCCTGCTGGCGCTCGACGTGTCGCGCGATCGCGCGAAGCCCGAGCAGGCCGCGTTCCACAACGGCTTCGTGATCTTCCACGGCAAGCTCGATGCGACGGGCTGGACGCTCGCGTATGCGCTGCCGTGGACGGACGTCATCGCAAACGTCGCGTGGCGCGCGAGCCTGCTGCTCGTTGCGTCGCTGCTGACCATCGCGATCATGTGGATCCTGCTCGTACGCTTCCATCGCCGCGTGTTCGCGTCCGTCTATGCCCGGTCGCAGCGCGTGTTCGACAGCGAAGCGCTGTGCCGCAGCGTGATCGAGACGGCGCCGATCGGCCTCGGCCTGATTTCGCGCGCCGACGGACATTTCATGCTCGTCAGCCCTGCACTGGCCGAGATGCTCGCCCGGCTCGGCAGCGACTATCGCACGCTGTCCGCGCAGGCGGTGGCGCGCTACGACGCGTTCATCGGGGGCGGCGCGGGCGGCGGCACGCTGCAGACCGATGTCGTGCTGGCCGATGCGGATGCCGGCGCGGCGCCGTTGCATCTCGAGGTGAGCGCCTGTGGCGCGCGTTACCAGGAGATCGACGTGCTGATCGTCGCGGTCGCCGACGTCACGGCACGGCGGCAGCTCGTTCAGCAGCTCGAGGAAGCGGTGCGCGCGGCCGATTCGGCGAACGCGGCCAAGTCGTCGTTCCTGGCGGCGATCACGCACGAGATCCGCACGCCGCTCAACGTGATCCTCGGCAATCTCGAACTGCTCGACCGTTCCGCGCTGGATGCGTCACAGCACGGCCGCGTGCAAACGCTGCGCGAAGCCGCGTCGGGGCTGCTCGGCCTCGTCAGCGACATCCTCGATTTCTCGAAGATCGAAGCAGGCGCGATGACGGTCGAAGCGATCGAGTTCGACGTGGTCAGCGTGATCGAGCGCACGCTCGGTGCGTTCGCACCGGTCGCGAAGGCGAAGGGGCTGTCGTTGTTCTGTGAATTCGACGCGAGCGACGCGCAGCGGATGCGCGGTGATCCGACCCGGCTCGGGCAGGTGCTCGGCAACCTGCTGAGCAACGCGATCAAGTTCACCGCCAACGGGCATGTGCTCGTGAGCGTGTCGGTTGCGTCGGCCGGATGCGGCGATGCCGAGCTGTCGATCGCGGTCGAGGACACCGGCATCGGCATCGCGGGCGCCGATCGGCACAAGTTGTTCAAGGCGTTCTCGCAGGTCGACGCGTCGATCACGCGCCGCTACGGCGGCACCGGGCTCGGGCTCGCGCTGTGCGATCGCCTCGCGGCCGCGATGGGTGGACGGATCGACGTGACGAGCATGCCGGGCACCGGCAGCCGTTTCACGTTGACGGTGCCGCTCGGGATGGCTGTCGTGCCGCTCGATACGCGTTCCGCGCGCGACGCGCGCGCGCCGCTGGTTGTCGTCGCGCGTACGGAATGGCAGCGTTTCGCGCTGCCGCATTTGCATGCATGGGGCTTCGACGTCGACGCATACGAGCGCCCCGCGCGGATCCCGGCCGACCGTCGTGCGCGGGCCGCCGCGATCGTCCTGTTCGGCGATTCGGATGCCTGGTCGCGCGCGGAGCTCGACAGCCTGGGCGGCGACTGTGCTGTCGTGCTCGCTACGCCGGACGGCCCGCCGCAAGCGTATCGGGCGGGCAGGACGATACGCGTGTCGAGCTATGCCCTTGGTGGCTTCAAGACTGCACTCGCGCAGGCGATGCCCGACACCGGCGACCTTGCCGCGCGACTGCCGGCGAGCACGCACGTGGAAGCCGTTCGCCCGTGCGCATGGCGTGTGGCACTTGCCGGCATCGATTCCGTCAGCAGCACGCTGTTGCGGGAGCAACTCCACGTGCTGGGTTGCGAGGTACGAACGGTGAGGTCGGCCGAAGCGGCGCTCGACCTGCTGGCCACCGGTGCATGGCGGGTGCTGCTGGTGGATGCCGAGCTGCCGGACATGTCGGTCTGCGCGCTGGCGAGCGCCGTGCGCGATGTCGGAGCAGGCTGCGACGTGGTGGTCGTGACGTCGCATCTCGCGCCCGTCGACAGGCGACGGTATGCGGACGCGGGAATCGGCTGCGTGCTGACCAGACCGGTAACGCTCGCGCATTTGCGTGGCGCGTTGGCCGGCATCGCTCGACGGCGTGGTGCGTCGGAGCATGGAGCGGGAATACAAGAACAGGACGTCGCGCGTTTCGCACACGGTGGCACGACATGAATGCGTGTCGATTGTCGTGGGCGGTGACGACGCGGTCCGAAGAATGGAAGGCGGCGCGACGCATCGGCAACGGCGGAGCGGATCAATCAGGTGAGAGGAGGGGAAGATCGTGCGCTACATGGTGAAAGTCTTCGTAATGTTGCTCGATTTCTCTACGCTTCCCGAGAAATCCAGAAAGGACTTTCTAGGCAGGATGAACGAATTCCTGATCATGTCGCCGATGCAGAAGCGGCGCGCGATCAGCGAATGGAAGCAGGCAGTCGAGGAACGCGGCGAATCGGGCGAGGGTGTCCACCGACCATAACGACGATCCGGATACTGGCAAGCGGTCGATGCGCGGCAGGCTCGCTACTGCGCGAGTGACTGCGGCGGCAAGGGGACGGGGCGGGGCGAGGTGCGATGCGGTGTACCGGTCCGGGAAGCCGCCGCGTGCGTTGGCGCATGTCTCGCTCCCATGCGTGGCGCAGGCCCGGAAGTGCATGCCGATTGGCAACGCCCGTACGCGTTCGGCCGGCGCGGTCACGCCAGGCATGCGGCAGGGCGACGCGACATGCAGTCTGCTTCGGCCTGTCGGCCAATGCTCATGGTCTTGCCCACGTTTTATCTTAAAATCGAGTCGCACTTGCATTCTCCGATGTGTCGAATGCGACGGGTCGAATCGACGGCCTGTCGGCTGGATGGAACGGAGCCGGAACGGTTGCCCGCATCCTGCGGCTGTCGGCGGATGCGCGATCAAAAGCTTCGGGGAGAAATGGGACGATGGATGAATTCTTTGTGCGTGTGATGGTGGCCGATGACCACCCGTCATCCGCGATCGGGATGTCGCAGGCGCTCGCCGATAGCAGCACGATCCGGTTCATCGGCTCCGTGTCCAATTCGACCGATCTCGTGGCAGCGCTCGACGAGAAACCGAGCGACGTGCTGGTGGTCGACTACGTGATGCCCGGCGGCAAGTTCGGCGACGGCCTCGTGCTGCTGTCGTTCCTGCAGCGCCGCTATCCGGCGCTGAAGCTCGTGACGATCACGATGATCGATAAACCCAGTGTGCTGCATGCGATCCGCAAGCAGGGTGTCGGCTGCATCCTGAGCAAGTCGGATGCGATCTCGCATCTCGTCGGCGCGGTGCACGCGGCGTACGTCGGCGCCAACTACCTGTCGCCGCATATCAAGCAGTTGCTGGAGTCGAGCGGCACGCCGGATTCGGCCCGCCCGCTGACGACGCGCGAGATCGAGGTGGTGCGGCTGTTCAGCGCCGGCTATACGGTTGGCGAAATCGCCGCGCAACTGCATCGCAGCAAGCAGACCATCAGTTCGCAGAAAACGAGCGCGATGAAGAAGCTCGGAATCGTTCGCGACGCCGATCTGATCCGGTATGCGGACGAAGGCGAGCTGCCCGACACGCCGCCGGAAAGTCCGTAGCCCGCTGTCAGCGCGCACGCAACGCCAGTCGCGCGGCGGGGCAACTTGGCCACCAGCCGGTGCACGCGTCACCGGCAAACCCGCGGCGCGAGCCGTTTGACAGGGGAAAAGGCGGCGCTTCGGCATCGAGCGCTGCCGATAACGATCCATGCCAGCAAAACTGAGAAGATTCGCGTCGCACGCGGCCAGGCCCGTGAGCGGCCACAAGGCGTTCGATCCGTATCGGATCCGGCGTCAGCAGGAGCTTTTGCTGTACGGCGGCGGCACGGCGGTCACGCTGTTCATGCTCGTCTGCGCCGCGCTCTTCCTGCGGCTCGACGTGCAGGACTACTACTCGCGGGCGCGTTCGACGTTCCTGCAGCGCGAAGCCGTGTTTTACGCGACACAGCAGAGTGCGGACCGGATGTTGTTGAACCTCGGGAACCGGGTGGAACAGGCCTGGAATCGGGACTTGCGACCGTCGCCGGAAGCGATGCGGGCATTGTCGGCGCAGCAGGGCTGGCTGCCCCTGCGGACCGACGGCGGCGGGGAGCCGATCCTTTTGGTGGCCGGGATCGGGGCAGACCATCCCGCTGAATCGTATGCACGGTATCTCGGGACCGCGCTCGGGATAATGCGCGCGAATACGCGATATCGGCCACAGCCGGCCGACGCCGAGCCCTTCGGCGGCTATGTGATCGGGCTCGACGCCCCGTTCCTCGCCGTGCAGGGCGAAGGGCTCGTCGCGCGCGCACGTGCGCTTCCGCCCGATACCGACGTGAAGGCGCTGATTGCCGCGCTGATGCCCACCGGTGCGGCGAAGCAGAAACCTGACATGGAGGACGTCACGTTCATGCTCGATCGCCGCTTCGATCCGATCGTCGGGCGCACGGTCGTGCGGTTCGCCCGGCGGCTGGACGACGCGGCCGGGCGGCCGTTCGGCTGGATCGTGTTCAACGGCACGTTCAACCTCGGCAACGTCATGTCGCCGGACTCGGACGACGAGGATGTCGCCGTGATCGATGCGCGCCGGAATATCGTGTTCGGGAACCTGCGCGATCCGGCGATGATCGGGCATGCGCTGGCCGGCGCACGCGATCCGTTCGGCGAGCACGTGATCGTACGCCGGGTCGACACGCGGTTCGTCGTCAGCGACCGCCTGCCCAATTCGAGCCTCGTCATGGTGACGAGCTTCTCGTGGCGCAGCGTGGTGAAAGCGATCCGGATCCGCGCGAGCGTGACGCTCGGCATCGCGCTGTTCGGCATTGCGCTGCTCTGGTTCACGATCGTGCTGTTCGATCGTCGCGCGCTGCGCCCGGCAAACCGGCGCGCGATCCGCCTGATCGAAAGCGAGGCGTTCAACCGGACGCTGATCCGCACCGCGCCGGCCGGACTGCTGCTGCTGTCGGCCGCCGATGGCGAAACGATGGTGCGCAACGACGCCGCGCTCGCGTACGACGATGGCGTATCGGGGCTCCCGCTCGGCAAACGTATCTGGCAGGCCTGTCGCGAGCGACAACGGGCCGGCGCGGACGAGCGGCGTTTCGTCATGCAGCAGGAACTGGCGGTCGAGCGCACCGGTCACGACACGACGTATCTCGCGGCGTACATCGTTCGCACCAGATTCCGCGGCGTCGACGTGCTGCTCTGCACGCTGACCGACGTCACGGCTCGCAAGCTGACCGAGGACAAGCTGCGCGAAGCTCGCGTAGCCGCGGACGACGCCAACAAGGCGAAATCGACGTTCCTCGCGACGATGAGTCACGAGATCCGCACGCCGCTCAATGCGATCGTCGGCAACCTGGAGCTGATGGAGCGGGCCGAATTGCCGGCGGTCGAGCGGCGTCGCCTGAAGACGATCGTCTCGTCGTCGGACGCGTTGCTGCGCGTGATCAACGACGTGCTCGACTTGTCGAAGGCGGAATCCAACCAGATGGCGCTGGAGCACATTCCGTTCGATCTGAAGCGTGTGCTGCGGGAGGTCGCGGCGATCTTCCGGCCGCTCGCGGAAGCGAAGGGACTCACGCTCGAATGCCATATCGCGACGGAACTGGCTGACGGATACATGGGGGATCCGACGCGGCTGCGTCAGCTCGTGTCGAATCTCGTCGGCAATGCGATCAAGTTCACGGAGCAGGGCGCTGTTGCGATCGACGCGCGGCTGGCGCGCGACGACTCAGGCACCGGTCGCATCGAGATCGCCGTGCGCGACTCGGGCGTCGGCATTCCCGACGAAGCGCTGCCGACGCTGTTCGACGTCTACATGCAAGCCGATCCGTCGATCTATCGGCGATTCGGCGGCACCGGGCTCGGCTTGCCGCTGTGCCGCCGCATCGCGCGGCTGATGCAGGGCGAGTTGACGGTCGAGAGCAGGGTCGGCGAAGGCTCGACGTTCGTGGTGCGGCTGTCGCTGCCCGACGCGTCAGCCGGCTGGCCGGATGAACGCCGGGAAGCGGACGCGGCCGGCGACGCGGAGCGTGCGCTGGCACGGCGCGACGAGATGCCGGCGCTGCGCGTGCTGGTGGCCGAGGATCATCCGGCGAGCCGCGCGCTGCTGAGGGATCAGCTCGACGCGCTCGGATACGATGCGACGATCGTCGAGAACGGTGTCGAGGCGATGCGTGCGTTCTTCGAGAATCCGTTCGACGTCGTCCTGACGGATCTGAACATGCCGCAGCTCGACGGCTTCGCGCTGACGAATTTCCTGCGCGAGCAGGGGGCGAAGGTGCCGGTGATCGCGATGACCGCGCATGCGACCGACGAAGATCGTCGCCGCTGTGCGCAGGTCGGGGCGGTGGAAGTCGTGCTCAAGCCGTTGTCGATCGACGTGCTCGACGCGGTGTTGCGGCGGAATGGCAGCGCTGCTGTCGCACGAGACGAGGCAGGGACCGAGTCGGGCGGGCGCCCGGGGGCGTTGGCGGTGTCGGTCATGACTGACGAGATCCGGCGAACATTGCACGCGACGACGCTCAAATCGATGTCGGTGCTTGCGGTGGCGCGTTCGAACGGCGACACGGATTCGATGAGGCTCGAACTGCATTCGATGCACGGCGGGTTTGCGCTGGCCGGAGACGCGGAAATGCGCGATGCCTGTGCGAAGGCGGAGGCTGCGGTCGTCGAGGGCGGCGCGGTGGCGCTGAACGGTCTCTGGCCGGCGTTCCAGGGCGCGGTCGATCGTGCGCTGGCACGGCTTCAGGATTGATGTGTTGAGCGGGTCATCCGTGCGCCCGCGCGGGCCTGAGAATGGTCGCCGCCCCTGATCGGGAGCGGCGACGCCTGCATGAAAGGCGTGCCACCGGTAACGCGCCACAGGCGGCGCGCCGGTGTTTGCCACGCTTCTCCCGACGCAAGGGGTGCTTGCACGGAGGTGAGCCGCCGCGGAGCGACGTTACCGGCAGCTCATCGTGGACGTCGCAGAGTCGTCGGGCCAGCGCGATGGCCGGAGTCCCGGCCGCAATCACGATCGATCAAGCGAACGCGTATCGACCGGGGGCGCATCAGTACATGCGGCGTCGCCGCCCGGTCGATCAGCGCGGGACCGCTAACGAGCAACGGCCGCTTCCACGATCGTCATCGCTTAGCGATTGGCCGACGCGATGGGATAGCCGACGAGCGGCACCGACGCATCGCGCAGGTAGGCGGTGTCGCCGACCAGTTCGCCTTCGTTGACGCCCGCCAGCGCACCGTAACGCTGGCCCGCATTCCCCGTGAACGCGACGCGGCTCGTGGTCGACGATTGGCCGACATAGTCGTAGTTCGCGCCGACGAGCCCGCCGAGCGTCGCGAGCAAGCCGCCGGAAACCGTACCGCTCGACGACGAGCGCTTGACGGTGCCGTGATTCTTGCCGACGAGACCGCCCACGTAGCTGAAATCGCCGCCATGGACGTAGCCCGTAGAGGCGGATGCGTATACGGCCCCGGTCGACTGACCGGCGAGCCCGCCGACCCGGCTGCCCGCACCCGCGACGACGCTGCCCGTCGCACGCGATTGCGCGATTTCCCCGATGTTCTGGCCGATCAGCCCGCCGGCGACCGATTGGTCGTCTGCCCGTACGTCGCCCGTCGCGGAAGATTCGGCAACGGTTTCCGTATTGCGGCCGACGAGCCCGCCGATTTCGGCGTAGCGCGCGGCCGATACGTTGCCGGATGCATGCGACTGCCGGATGCGTCCGAGGTTGTCGCCCACCAGCCCGCCGACGCGGCTCACGTTGCCGCCCGTCACGTCGCCGTAGGCGCGGGATGCGTCGATGGCGCCGCGGTTGGTTCCCGCCAGACCGCCCGCTGTACTGTCGCGCCCGGCGCGCACGTTGCCGGACGCGCGCGATGAATCGATCTTGCCGAAGTTGCTGCCGACGAGGCCGCCCGCAGCGCTTTCGTCGCCGGTGACGACGGCGCCTTCGGCCGATGCCGTGACGATGTCGCCGTCGTTTGCACCGACGAGGCCGCCGGCCGATGAACCCCGGCCGGCGCTCACGTTGCCGTGAGCGGTGGACGCGTGAATGCGGGTCGAGTTGGCGCCGACCAGGCCGCCGGCCTGGCTGTTGCTGCCGGCGCGCACGTTGCCCGTGGCGACGGCCGCTTCGATCGTGCCGCCGTTGTAGCCGGCGAAGCCGCCGACGGCGCTGGCGTCGCCGGCTGTCACGTTGCCGTTTGCCCGCGACGCGTCGACCGTGCCAAGGTTCGAGCCGACGAGCCCACCGGCCTGGCTGAAGTGGCCGGCCACGACGTCACCGTCGGCGGTCGATGCTTCGAGCTTGCCGAAGTTGAAGCCGGCGATGCCGCCCGCGATGCCGCCGTCGCCCACCTTGACCGCGCCGGTTGCGCGCGATGCGTGGATGGCGCCGGTGTTGATGCCGACCAGGCCACCCGCGATCGCGTTGTTGTGTGCCGTCACGGTGGAGGTCGACGAGGAGGCCGCGATGTCACCGCTGCCGTCGTTGATCCCGACGAGGCCGCCTGCCACACTCGCGTCGCCCGACGCGACGACGCTGCCCGCGCTGGACGATGCGTCGATCCGGCCCGCGTTGATCCCGACGAGCCCGCCTGCCGCGCCGTCGCCGGCCACGGAAACGCGCACGTCCGTCCGGCTGCCACGGATGGCTGCGGCCTTGCCTGCCCGATCGAGGTTTTCGCCGGCGAGACCGCCGATCGCGAGCGTGTCGCTGTCACCGTCGACCTGCCCCGAGACGCTCGCGCGATCGATGCTGCCGCTCCGGTTCGAGCCGACCAGCCCACCCACCGTCGATCGGCCGCGGGAATGGACGGAGACGTCCTGCGCGACGATGTCCGAAATGGTGCCGCTGTTGTAGCCGGCCAGCGTGCCGACGGACCCGGGCGCGCCGGATGCCGTCGTCGTGATGTTGCGCAGCGCGAGATTGGCGATCCGCCCGGCGTTGGCCGCAAACAGGCCGACGTTCGACGCGGTGTTGTAGAGCGACAGTTTGCCGATCGAATTGCCGAACCCGTCGAACACGCCGGCGAATTCGGCATTGCCGCCGATGCTGCGGAAACGGGCGCCGTTGCCGTCGATCGCGTTGCCGAGCACGTAGCGGCCGTTCAGGTTCGCGTCGATGTCGCGCAGATCGTCGAGTGTGTGCAGCACGGTGTAGTCCTCGCCGTTCGACCGGTAGGACGCGTTCTTGCCGGACAGCGTCACGACGGCCTTGTCGCCCGCGAGCACGTGGCCGTTCTTCGCATTCAGCTCGAGATGCGCGTTCTCGCCGGTGAGCCTGACGGCGTCGTCGATACGGATCTGGTTCGTGGCGTTGACGCGCAGTTGCGCCGCGTTCCCCGATGCCGACACGGCGTGGCGCAGGTTCACGTTGCCCGTGGCCGACGTCAGCGTGAGCGTGTTGTCGCTCGTCCACGCGACGGGGCCGCCGACCGTCAGATCCTGTTTCGTATTCGTCAGTGCGACGTTCGTCGTGCCGAGATTGCGCGACAGCGTGTCTGCGGCGATCGACGGATTCGATGCGCTTGCATTACCGCTTCCGCCATTCCCGCTCCCGCCGCCGTTGTCGACGCCTTCGTTGCCGGTGATGTTCGAGTTGTTGTTGAAGCCGCGCGTTTTCGGCGTCGTGTCGATGCCGGTGACACCCGCATTGGCGGCCTCGATCGTCCACGTGCCGGCGCCGTTGCCCGTGCGCGTGTCGACAAGTGTATTGCTGGCGACATCCACGCGTTCGCCGCGGGTCGTGACCGAACCGGCCGGCGCGCCGGCCTCGGCGGCGCTTGCATCGAGCACGCCGCCGACTTTCACGGTGCCGCCGTCGAGCGTGATCTTGCCGCCGTGCGTGTTGAGGCCGCGCGCCTCGATCGTGCCGGTATTGTTGACCACGGCGTCGAGCAGGCTGCCTGCCGCACGCGCGGTCATCAGCACTTCGCCGCCGTCGGCCTTCAGCAGGCCGCCGTTGGATGCCTGCGCATCGACTGCGCCGCCGTCGACCTGCAGGTTCAGCAGGCCGTTGCCGTCGAAGTTCACGGTGAACGCATTGCCTGCGCCGAGCGCGACGCGGCCGAGCTTCGCCTGGATCGTACCGTTGTTGGCCACACGCGCGCCGAGCAGCGCGACGCTGCCGCCTTCGGCGGCGGTGATGGTGCCGTTGTTGGTGACGGATTGCGTCGACGTGCCGGAGAAACGGTAGTTACCGGCGAGGAAATCCGCATCCGACAGATTCTGGGTGGAGGCGACGAGCCCGCCGACGTTGACCTGCGCGCCGGCGCCGAACATCACGCCGTTGGGGTTGACGAGGAATACGCGGCCGTTGGCGCTGACCTGGCCGTCGATGCGGCTGCCGGTCGCGCCGATCACGCGGTTGAGCGCGAGCGACTGGCTGTTCGGCTGATTGAACGACAGGCGCTCGCCGCCGGCGACCGAGAAGTCCTGCCAGTTCGTGATGAGCTTGTCGGTATGCTGGTTGATGTTCATCGTGCGGCCGTCGTCGGAGCGCACGATGTCGGCCTTGCCGGAGGTGATGGCCTCACCGGACGGCAGTGCGAAGGCGGGCAGGGCGGCAAAGCCGAGCAGCGAGACGGCGGCGACGGCGGCGCGCTTGCCGCCGCCGGACTTGCCGCGGCGGCGTGCGGTTTCCCCGACCGCGGTCCAGCATCGCTGCGTGCCGTTCCATACCAATGCGTAGGTCTTGTTCATCGTTGTTGTTTCCTCGTGGTTGAGCTGATTCACCGGCATGAAATCGGTACGCATGCCTGATGAATCGATGCAGGAGAGTGGAGAGATCCGCTCTTCCCGACGCGGACGGACTCTCGATCGCCGTCCGTCGTTGCTGTCCGACCTTGTTCCCGAACCAGGTCGGACATGTCCTGAAGACCGCTCAGAAATACTGCGCGGCCTGCAACCAGACGCTCGGCGAACGCGTGACCGTCGGCACGTCGTCGGCCGAGCCCAGCGGCCACGCGGCGGTGACGCTGATCTGCCGGTTCGTGCCGTACCAGCTCACGCCGACCCCGGCCGCCGAAAGCTGGAGCGTGTTGAGTTCGTTGCGCCACCGCTGTTTGTTGATCTGCATCCGGCCCGTATCGACGAAGGTGCTCACCTGCCATCCCGGCGCGGCGAGGTAGCGAAGCTCGGCGCTGGCTTGCCAGCCCTGGTCGCCGCTGCCCGCGCCGAGCGCATACGCACGCACGCCGTAAGGGCCGCCGAGGCTGAATTTCTCGGATGCGTCGAGATTGCGCGACGCAAGCTGCGCGCTGAATTGCGTATAGAGCTGGAGCCGTGTGCCGAGCGATTGCAGTCGCAGCGCATTCAGGTTCAGCTTCGTGAAACGGCCGAACGTCTTCGCGTAGGTGTTCGTGTCGAGCGCGTCGTTGCCGCGTGCCCGCCCGATGCCGAGCGTGGCGGAGAACGCCGTGCGGCCGCCGCCGAGGGCGTCGTCGTTGCTGTTGCCGTTGACGGTGAACGACCACAGGCCGATGTTCTTGCTGTTGACCGACTCGAACACGCCGTAGTCGTCGTGCAGGTTCTTGTTTTCGTAGAGCACCTGCGCCGTGAGGCTGGCGCGGCGGCCGCGCAGCAGCGGCTGCGCGACGAACGCGCTCTGCACGCTCGCGCGGCCGTGGAGGCCGAGCGGGCGAAACTCGCGGCCCAGCCGGTAGTTCATCTCGGAATAGCCGACGCCGATCCGGGTCGAAGCAGGGCCGATCGGCACCTGGTAGCCCGCGCGGTAGTAGCGCTGGTTCGTGTTGCTGGTGAGGCCGCGCAGCGTGAGCTGATCGCCGAGCCGCAGCGGTGAGTTCACGGCAATGCCGCCAGTTGCGCGATAGCGGCCCGTGAGCGGATCGCCGAAGTTGTCGAGTTCGAGCGAGCCGGTGGCGAGCGGGCCGGGCTCCGCATCGATCAGCAAGTCGGTCGTACCGGGTTGCTGACCGGCTCGCAGCGTGCCCTTCGCGGCGACGCCGGGCAGCTCGTCCAGCAAGGTCAGCGTGCGTTCGAGATCCGCGCCGCGCACGATATCGCCGGCCTGTACCGCACCGAGCGGCTGGCGCAGCACGCCGTCGAGCACGCGCGAGCGGTTGCGCAGTTCGACTTTCCCGTATCGTCCTTCGACGACTGCAATGCGGACGACGCCGTTCTCGATGTCCTGATGCGGCAGGTAGGCGCGAGCGAGTACGTAGCCGTGCTCGCGATAATAGGTGGCGATCCGGCTGGCGGCTTCGTTCAGTGCGGCGAAGTCGAGCTCACGGCCGACGAGATCGGCAAGCAACGCGTGCAGCGGCGCGGCGTCGATCGCATGGTTGCCTTCGATGTCGAATGCGCTGACCGGAATACGGGGGCCGCCAACTGCGGCAGGTGCGGGTTCGTTGCCTGGCGCGGGCATGGCAAGATCGGGCGCGGCGGGAGCGGGCAATGCTGGGCGAAGCGTCTCGACGTCGCGTAGCGACTGGCCTGCATTGGGGACCTGGACTTGCGCATGCGCGAAACCGTGAAGCGACAGCGCAAGACCGGTCAGGCACGCGATGCGGAACGGGCCGGATCGCTTTCCGACGACAGGTTCGGGGCGGCAGGATGGCCAGGCACCGGGCACGGCCGCCAGCGTGGCGGGAGGGGGAGCGGGTAGTTGCGCCGGCATCGGGGGTGTCCCGGGCACGGCGTCGAGAGAACGGATGAAGCGGATTTTCGACCTCGAGCGGTTGTGCCTTTGGGCCGATGCGTGGTCTTCCGCGCCAGCCGTTTGGAATGCCGACGATGTTACGAAATGGTTCCGTGGATGAATATGGAACAAGTACGAGTGACTTGCTCCCATCATTCATTTTTGTCAGATTCTTCGATTCAATCGCATCCGGGTTCAAGACGCCGATGCACGGCGCTGTCGCGATAACCCGTGCTTCAACACAGCAAGCATCGGCCGCTCGATCCACGCATGACAGGCAAAGCCGCATAGGCAGACCGCGGCCAGCGTGACGAGCACGGCTGCCATGCCCGACCACGTGCCGGCATCGAGGCGCACACCGGCAATCTTGTTCGCTGCGCCGATCACGTACGGATGCAGCAAATAGATCGAATAGCTCGCATCGCCGAGCCGGGCGAGCGTCGCGTTCCCGATGGTCCAGCCGCGCAGGTCGAGCGCGACCGCGGCGACGATCAGCATGCAGGCCGGCACGCCCCACCAGAAGACCCGTTCAAAGCCGGCCGGCGTGCCAAGCAGGGTGGCGGCGAGCGGTATCGCCGCGAGCGCCGTCGCGGCCGCTGCGAGCCACGCGAAGCGCGGAAGACATCCCGCGATGCCGGTTTCGAGCACCCGGCAGGCGAGCACGCCGAGTCCGAATTCGAGCACGAACGGCTGGCCGAGATGAGCGACGACTTCGCCTGCCGGGCCGCCGGCAGCCACGTACGCACAGAACAGCGCAAGTGCGAGCGCCGCGAACGTCGTTGCATGGCGAGCGCGGACGAACCACATCGATCCGGCGATGACGAGGTAGAACAGCATCTCGTATTCGAGCGTCCAGCCGTTGAGGTTCAGCGGCCCCCAATGGCCGTTTTCCTTCACGTATGGCACGAACAGCAGCGACTTGACGAGATAGTCGATGCCGGCCGTCGTCGAATTCAGCCAGTGAGGCTTCACGACCGCGATCGCGAACACGCCGAGCGTGGTCAGCCAGTAGAGCGGCACGATCCGGACCACGCGCTTGCGCAGGAACGCGCGCCCCTCGCGTGGCGCGACGACGGACATGATGAAGCCGCTGATGACGAAAAAGATATCGACGCCGGCCTGCCCGAACGGAAGCACGCCCATGTGATAGCCGACGACGGCGAGCGCAGCCAACCCGCGTGCGCACTGGAGGTTCTGGAAGATGCCGGAATGGAGGGGGACGGTCTGCATGTCGGGTTCAGCGGGTGATGTCCATGTGTGGCAGGCGGTCGAGCGCGGGCCTGGCGAGCACGTTCGGTTGCCGCGTGCGGTGCGTCGCGGCATCGCGCGTCGGCCGGCGTCGACCGGCACGCGGATCGAATCCCGCGAACTGAAGTGCGCACAGCAAGGCGACACTGGAAAGATGGCGCGTATAGCTGCCGAGATCGGGTTCGAACAGCATCGATACGGCGACGTGACCGATGACGACACAGGCGAGCAGATCGCGGGCCGGATGCTGACGTTGCCGTGCACGACGCCACACGGCGGCCAGCGCGATCCACACGAACAACTGCATCGCGCATTCCTTGAGGCCCACGTCGAACAGCAGCGGCAGATTCAGCCGCAGCACCGCGTACGCATAGTTCGCGCAAAAGGCGATGAACGAATCCGGCGCGACCGGGTTGTAGAAACTCGTGCGCGCGCCGAACGGCGAGCCGTAGGCGAGATAGTCGGCTGCCATGTCGCGAGGATGCTGGAGCAGGTAGTACAGGTCCGGCGGCAGCAGGAACAGCACGATCGCGGCAGCGCCGATCAGCAACGTCTTGCCGCGCCATGACAGGTGCCGGAACAGGAACGCGGCCAGCGCGATCGCGAGAATCAGCGCGAAGTAGCCGCGCACGACGGCTGCATAGCCGGCGTAGAGCGCCACGATGGCCGCGAAGGTCCACACGGTCGAGCGACGTCGCGCGATGCTGGCCAGCACGAGCGCGATCAACACGACGAGCGTGTCCTTGCTCGCGACGAACAGGTTGAAGAACACGCAAGGCGCGAGCAGCACGATGGTCGCGGCCAGCGACCCGAGGCGACGGCCTTCGCCGACGATCCGCCAGATGAAGGCCGTGCCGATCGCGGCAACGAACAGCGACGTGCCGGCCGGGCCGAGCAGCGCATAGAACTTCGCGACCGCATCGAACGACGTGCCCTCGTAGGTGCTGCCGCCGCCGATCTGGCTCTGGATCTTCTCCGCGTCACGGAACACGAACTCGGGCAGGAACGTGCCGGCCTTCGCGTAGACGATCCAGTAGACGAACACGATCATCGCGCCGACGGCGCACGTCACGCCGCGGCTCAGTGCGGGGCCGCCGGTAATCAGGTTACGCAGCATGGTGGGCAACCTCCGTGCTGAAGGTCGCGCGGGAACGGCCGGCGCGCGCGACGATCAGCGCCAGCGCGGCGACGATGCTGGCGCTTGCCGTCAGATGGGCGATTGCCGCCCCCATCGCGCCTGCGTGAACGATCAGGCTCCACGCAAGCGGCAGGTACGACAGGGCGAGCGCGATCGTCGACACCATCACGGCGCGGCCGGCACGCAGCGCGATCGCGGCCGTCCACAGCACGTCCGCCGCGCCGCGCAGCACGAACGACACGAGCAGGATCGCGAGCAGCGCGAACTGGCCTGCGTTCGCCGGCTCGTGCGCGAGCGCGAACAGGTCGCGGCGCAGCGCAAGGACCGCGGCCGCCGCGATCGACGTGACGATCACGCTGGCCACCGTCGCGCGAACGGCAAGCCGGGAGAATGTGTGTGGCGCGTCGGACAGCACGCGCACGAAACGCGGGCCGGCTGTCACGACGACGGTCGAGAACGCGAGTGCCTGGATCGCGTTGGCGATCGACCACGCGAACACGTAGCGGCCGAGCGCATCGGCGCTCAGGTGGCCGCCGCCGATGAACCGCTCCGCGTATTGCAACGACGCGAGGACCACGCCGGCCACATAGAACGGCAACCCGTGCCGCCAGACCGACAGGACACCGCGCTCGCGCACGGCGAGTGTGCGCGCCGCCTGCGGGCGGCCGTGCACCCGGCGCGCAACCGCGCCGATCCGCCACCGCGACAGCGCGACGACGCACGCATTGGCCGTGAACCACAGCGCGAAAACCGCTTCGATCGAATGCAGGGCGCCGACGAGCAACCCGGCTCCCGCGACGCCGGCCCATGCGCCGGTGCGGACGAACAGCAGCAGCGAGCCGGCGCGCGGCCGATGCAGCGAGAACAGCCAGCCGTTCGCCTCGAATGCCGCATGCTCGGACAGCGCGACGAGCAGCACCCACCACGCAAGCCGCGTCGGCAGGCCGACGCGGGCGAGCAGGGCTGCGTCGCCGTTGGCGGTTGCGATGGCGAGCGTCGCGACAAGCAGCAGGTAGAGCCCGCCGTATGCGATGCAGAGGGTGCGCATTGCGCCGAACGCGGGCAGCGGATCGGGTTCGCTGAGCCGCCGGTTGAGTTCGGGACTGAAGCCGAGGCCGAGCAGTTTCGAGGTAATCACGGCGGCGGCGACTGCGAGCCCGTACGCGGCGACCGCGTCGAAGCCGAGCGTGCGCGCGACGATGATCGCGAGCGCGAATTTCAGGGCGAGCGCCAGGCTGCGCAGGAGCAGGCGCATCAGCATGGCACGACCTCGTCGGCTTCGGCTTGCGTGCCGACGTCGGAGCCGGAATCGGCACGACGGGCCGCGCGCAGCGCGTCGATCACGCGCGCGCGTGCGGCTCGGATGCGCGCAAACCCGCCCTGTGCGGCATGCCAGAACGCCGCAGTCGCGCCGGGGGCGAGGATGGTCCGGCAGACGCGTGCCGGATCGAAATCCGCGCCGTTGACGACCCAGTCGCCGAGCTTCATGTCCGCATAGGCCCCGAAGCCCTTGCGCTCGTAGCTGACGTGGAAGGCGGGTACGCCATGCAGGATCGATTCGAGCGCGCCATGCAGGCGAACCGATACCGTGACGTCCGGCCGGTCGGTTTCGAGGAGCGTCTTGAGCGGCGTCAGCGGCTCTTGAATGCCGAGGCCGCGGTAGTACGCGGGATCGTCGTTGCCGCGCCCCGTGCTTTGCACGGCAAAGCTGACCCGGCACGTCGCACGTACCTGCTCGACCAGCCGCGCGATCGATGCGTCATAGCGCGCGCGTCGTTGCGCGCTCCAGGCGGGGGCGCGGCGCAGCACGAATGCGACATGGCGGGCGGTGTCGCCTGTCGGCGGAGCATGCCGAAGGATGGCGTCGCTGCGATGCCCGAAGTCGAGCACCGCGAGATCGGGCACGCGCCGCGTATTCGGATTCGCGGCGAGGAGTGCGGCGGAACGGTCGTCGCGCACGAACACCGTATCGAATGCGCGGAGCAGCGACTGAAGATGCGTGCCGACGGCGCGCGACGACAGCACCGGGCCGATGCTTTGCGGCAGATAGACGGCGGGCTTGCCGGAAGCGAGTGCGGCCCGCATTTGCAGCAGGTGGCCGGCTTCGAGCTTGAGCGCTTCGATCGCCGTGCGTGCGCGCAGATAGCCGCCGCCGACACCGACGATCAGGTCGACTTCGTCGAGCAGGCCGCGCAGTGCGTTCAGTCTGCCGTTGATTCGAACGGGCAGCGCGGCAGCGGCGGCACCGACCAGCCGGTCCTTGCCGCGTTCCGCGAGCACGGGCGCTGCGCGCACGTCGTCGTACGCCGGAAACGAAGCCGGATCGGCCGCGACGATCGACACGCGGACGGCATCGCCGAAGGCTTCCCGGAGCAGGCCGACGGACAGGTCGACCAGCAGGCCGTCACCGGAATTGCGGGCGCTGTAGGCATGCAGCAGCGCGACGTGAGTGGGAGCAGTCATGCCGGGCCTCGTCTGGAAAGGGTGTAATAGAGGTCGAGCGTGTGCGCGACCATCGTGTCGGCCGAAAAGTGACCGAAGGCCGCCGTGCAGTTCGTGCGCAGCGCGTCGCGCGCGGCCGGATCGTTGGCAAGCGCGACGATCGCGCGTGCGAACCGCGTCGTGTCGTCTTCGTTGGGCACCACGACGCCAATGTCGTGCGTGGCGATCAGCTCGGTCGCACCGGACACCTGCGTGGCGACGATCGGCACGCCGGCCGCCATCGCTTCGAGGCACACGTACGGAAAGCCTTCGTAGCGGCTCGGCAACGCGAACAGGTCGAACGCGGAGAAATAGCGGCTCGCGTGGTTCACGCGGCCGACGACGTGAAGATTCGGCGGCAGATCGTCGGCCTCGTTGCCGGCCGCCGTGACGAAGTCGCCGGAGCCGATCGCGGCGATCTGCACGGTGCGGCCGCATTGGCGATACACGCCGCGAGCAATCCGCACGAGGCGGTCGATGCCTTTTTGATGGTCGAAGCGCCCGACGAAACCGACGACGCATGCGTCGCGCGCGATGCCGAGTGCACGTCGTGCCGCGTCGCGCGGTATCGGTGCGGGCGGCCGGACGCCGTTGACGATCGTCTTGATGCGCGCGGCCGGAATGCCGAGCGTTTCGTTCAGGTGTTGGGCCTCGTCGTGCGAGACGGCGACGATCCGGTGCGTGCACTGGCGGCCGAGCAGCCGCTCGATCGCTCCGTAGAAACGGCGCTGGCGGGTGCCCAGCGTCGGGTTCAGCGTATAGACCGCATGCGGCGTGTACACCTGTCGCCACGGCCCGACGCACAGGCGCGCGATCGCACCGGCTTTCGAGCTGTGGCTGTGCACGATGTCGGGGCGGATGCGCAGCAGGTGGCGATAGACGTGGGCGACCGCGAGCGCGTCGCGCCAGCCGACCGCGCGCTGCATCGGCACCGCATGCACGCTTGCGCAGCGTGACAGCACGCGCGCATCGAGGATCGCTTCATCGAAACGCGGGCCGTGCGGCACGATCAGGTGCAGTTCGATGCCGTCGGTTGCGCTCAGCCCGTCGATCAGGTCGGCGAGATGGACGGCCACGCCGCCGCCGGCGGCTTCGACGACGAGCGCGATCCGCAGGCGTGCCGCACGGGCCGGCGCTTGCCGGGCGCGCAATGCGGTCG
Organism: Burkholderia sp. LMG 13014; assembly: GCF_905232215.1. Lineage (GTDB taxonomy): Bacteria > Pseudomonadota > Gammaproteobacteria > Burkholderiales > Burkholderiaceae > Burkholderia. The sequence continues at coordinate 2,685 of NZ_CAJNKE010000046.1, read as the reverse complement.
TGGCGGAAGCGCCCGCCTGCGCGGCATCGCGTACCGTGGCGCGTTCGAGGTGACGGGTATCGCTCATCGCGGCTCTCCCCGGCGGCGCGATACGAGCGCGCGCAGCGTGCGGCCGATCGACGATGCCAGACTGCAACGCGATGGCGCGTAACGGTACTGCGTATAGCGATAAGCACCGTAGCGCGAGCCGTACCGGCCGATGTGCGGATCGACGCCGTTGAGCAGTACGCCGCTCGCGGCGACACCGTTGTGCGCGAGGCGCCGCACGGCTTCGTCCAGTTCGGCGACGCGTGTCGATGCGGCGCGCGCCGTGAGCAGCACGGTGCCGGCGTGGCGGCCGAGCATGACCGCGTCGGTCACGGCGAGAATCGGCGCCGCATCGATCACGACCACGTCGTAGCGGGCCGACAGCGCATCGAGCAGCACGGCGACGCGTGCGTCGGCGAGCAGCTCGGACGGATGCGCGGGCACCGCGCCGGTCGGAATGAAATCGAGATGCGGCACCACGTCGCGGTGGGTCACGTCGGCCGGTGCGACCGTACCCGACAGCAGCTCGGCGAGGCCGCGCTCGCGCGGGACACCGAACGAATCGTGCAGATGACCTTTGCGCAGGTCGCCGTCGACGAGCAGCACGCGCTCGCCGTTGGCCGCGAGCAGCGCCGCGAAGTTCGCCGCGACGAACGACTTGCCCGCGCCCGGCGCGGGGCCGCTCAGCAGCAGCACGTTGTTGCGCGCGCCCTGCATCGCGAAGCGCAGCGCCGTGCGCAGGCTCCGCAGGCTTTCCACGGCCGGATCGTGCGGGTGCCGCGCGCTCAGCAGGTTGGGCCCGGGGGCGTGCTGCGCGATGCGCCGCACCATCTGCCGCTGGGCCGCCGAATCGGGAATCGTCGCGTAGACGTCGATGTCGAGATGCCGCTCGATATCGTCCGCGTGGCGGACGCCGCCGAACAGGAAGTCGCGTGCAAAGGCGAGCGCGATGCCGAATGCGAGCCCGATCAGCGCGGCCGCCGCGATGACGACGGGGCGCTTCGGACGCACGGGATCCTCGGGCACGATCGCCGTATCGACGAGCCGCACGCTGCCGGTCTTGCCGGCCTTGACCAGTTCGAGCTGCTGCGTGTTCGCGAGCAGCGCCGTATAGAGATCGGTGTCGACCTTCACGTCGAGCATCAGCCGCACAGCCTCCTGCTGCAGGTCGGGCAGCCGTCGCACCTGATGTTCGAAGCCGCGTTGCTCGCGGCCGAGCGTCGCGATCTGCGCGTCGAGCGCGACCATGTCGGGGTGGCCCGGCGCAAAGCGCGCGGCCATCTCGTCGCGCTTCTGCTGCAGTTCGAGGCGGCGCGTGGTCGCGTCGGCCGTCTGCTGCAGGATCAGCTTCGCCTCCTCGGTCAGATCGATCGTGCCGTTCGCGTTGCGCATGTCGGTGTAGCGCTGCTCGGCGTCCTGCAACTGGCGCTTGAGCACCGGCAGCTGCGCGTTGAGGAACGCGAGCGATTGCGCGGCGTCGGCGGACTTGCGCTCGATGTGCTGGCGCACGTAGTGGTTCGCCACCGCCTGGAGCTGCGCCTGGATCCGTTGCGGATCGGCGCCGCGCAGCGTCGCGACGATCACGCCCGACTGCTTGATCTTTTCCTGGACGTCGAGCCCGTGCCGCAGCGTGTCGATCGTCTCGGCGCGCGATTCGCGCACGAGCGTGAAGCGGGTGGCCGGGTTCGCGTCGATGCGCGCGATGTCGATCGCGATCGGGCCGCTCGCGGTCGGGAAGGTTTCGAGGTGCCCGATGCGGCCGGTGACAGCCGACGGCAGCGCGGGCCCGGTCAGCCGGTAGCGCTGGCCGTCGAGCAGCGTCAGGTCGAAGCGCTCGCCTTCGAGCGGCCTGGGCACGTCGAAGCGCGTGACGCCGATCGCTTCCTCGCCCCATGCATAACCGCCGAACCCGAGGAGGCCGGGGTGCGCGAGGCCGGTGTTGAAGCGCGACACGAAATCGCCGACCAGCGGAAAGCGCTTCGGCTGCGCGACGATGTAGCTGCGCAGCTCGTCGACGGCACGCGTGACGACGAGCCGCGACGCGAGAATCTGCGCTTCGGCCGCGGCGCTCGACTTGATGTCGAACAGCGACGACACGTCGCCGAGCATGCTTTTCGCGGCGGTCGTGTCGCCGCTGTCCTCGACCTGGAGCAGGATGTCGGCCTGGTATTGCGGCGCGGCGAGAAACGCGTACGACGTGCCGGCGCCGATGCAGGCGGCGGTTGTCAGCGCGATCAGCCAGCGTTGGGACACGAGCACGTCGACGACGCCGGCGAGGTCGAGCTCGGCGCCGCGATCGTGCGATCGTTCGCGGGAAACGGGAGAGGTCATCGATTCGGTCCGGAAAGCGGGGTGGAGGGGGAGGCGGCCGGCGCGATGCGCGCGCACCACGCGTCGACACCGCGCTCGATGAGCCGCAGGCTGCGTTCGAACGACGTGCGCGGGCCGAGATACGGATCGGGCACGTCGAAGCCGTGAGCGGTGCCGCCGAGGCGGAACACGCGGCCGCACAGGAACGGGTGGCGGCGCTCGAGCCAGCGCTTCTGCGCGAGATCCATCGTCAGGATCAGGTCGGCGCGCGTGACGTGCCGGGACATCACCTGGCGTGCGCGGTGCGCAGCGAGGTCGAGGTCGCGCTCGCGCATCAGGTCGATGGCG
>NZ_CAJNKE010000045.1 GCF_905232215.1 Burkholderia sp. LMG 13014 | reverse complement strand
AGGGGCAAAGGCGGAAGGCAAGACAAAAGGACGCGGCACCGGGCCGCGTCGAAAGCCAGTCTGCACGTGGGGTTGGCGCAGCACGGCGCGGCTTTGCCGCCGTGCCGCTTGTGGCGCGAGGCCCGCGCCAATACGGGCATGTCCGCGTGCTTCGCACGATCAGACACGCCAGAGCTTGCAGGGAGAACGACCATGACTGACCGCCGCGATGACGATTTCCGCGTGCGCCCCAGCGCCCCGAAGAACCGGGGCAAGGGCCAAGGCCAGAGCTTCGTTTCCAAGGTGCTCAAGCAGGCAGGCAAGGCCAGCAGCGGCAAGTCCACGATGCGCCGTCCTGGCGCGACGGGTGGCACGGGCCAGCGGCCCGGCTCGCGACTGGGGCGCGGCTACACAGCGGCGCGCTTCGCCGGGGCGAAGCTGACGCCCATGTCTCGGCGCGTGACCATCAAGACGCTGTTGGTGAATCACCAGCGGGCCAGCCCGCAGTCGCTCGCCAAGCACCTGCACTACATCGAGCGCGACGGCGTGGGCCGCGACGGCGAGCCGGGCCAAGCCTACGGGCCGCAGACCGACGTGGCCGACCTCGACGCCTTCAAGGAACGCTGCGCCGACGACCGGCACCATTTCCGCTTCATCCTCTCGCCCGAGGATGGCGCGGAGCTGGAAGACCTGCGTACCTACACGCGGCATCTCATGGGCCGCATGGAGGCCGACCTGGGCACGGACCTCGATTGGGTGGCGGTCAACCACTGGAACACCGACAACCCGCACACGCACATCGTCGTGCGCGGGCGCGACGACACGGGCAAAGACCTCATCATCGCGGGCGACTACATTGCCGATGGCTTCCGCCATCGCGCCGCCGAACTGGCGACCGAATGGCTGGGGCCGCGCACCGAGCTGGAGATCCAGCAGACCTTGCAGCACGAGGTAGAGCAAGAGCGGTGGACGAGCCTGGATCGCACCTTGAAGCGCGAGGCCGGCGACGATGGCCTGGTGCATGTCGAACGGCTCAACGAACCCCGCCTGCAACGCCAGCGCCTGCTGCTGATCGGCCGCCTGCAACGCTTGCAGCGCCTGGGCCTGGCCGACGAGACGCAGCCCGGCACCTGGGCCGTGCATGCCGATGCGGAAAAGACCCTGCGCGCCCTGGGCGAGCGCGGCGACATCATCCGCACCATGCAGCGGGCCATGCGCGGCGAGCCGCGCGAGCTGGCGGTGTTCGAGCCAGGGCAGGACGCGGATGGAAGTGGCCGCAGCATCCTCGGGCGCGTGGCCGCGAAAGGACTGGCCGACGAACTGCGTGATCGGGGCTATCTGGTCATCGACGGCGTGGACGGCAAGGCGCACTACGTCGCGCTCAACGCCCACGACGAGCTGGCGAATTACCCGACCGGCGCCGTGGTGGAGGTCAAGGGATCGGCCGACGTGCGCGCGGCCGACAAGAACATCGCCGCGCTGGCGAGCGATGGCCTGTACCGCACCGACCATCACCTCGCCATCGCGCAGGGCCAGGCCGTGCCCGGCCGCGACCCGCAGGAGGTCGTGGCGGCCCACGTCCGCAGGCTGGAAGCCCTGCGCCGGGCGGGCATCGTGGAGCGGGTGGCCGAGGGGCTATGGAAGGTGCCGGGCGACCTGCCCGAGCAGGGCCGCCGCTACGACGCGCAACGCCTGGGCGGCGTAGCCGTGGAGCTGAAATCGCACCTGCCCATCGAGCGGCAGGCCCGCGTGATCGGGGCCACCTGGCTCGACCAGCAGTTGATCGGCGGCGGCTCCGGCCTGGGCGACCTGGGCTTTGGCGGTGAGGCCAAGCAGGCGATGCAGCAGCGCGCCGACTTCCTGGCCGAACAGGGGCTGGCCGAGCGGCGCGGGCAGCGCGTGATCCTGGCGCGCAACCTGCTGGGCACGCTGCGCAACCGGGAACTGGCGCAGTCCGCCAAGGACATTGCCGCCGACACCGGCCTGGAGCATCGACCCGTGGCCGACGGGCAGCGCGTGGCCGGCATCTACCGGCGCAGCGTCATGCTTGCCAGCGGGCGCTACGCGATGCTGGATGACGGCATGGGATTTAGCCTCGTGCCGTGGCGGCCGGTGATCGAGCAGCGCTTGGGGCAGCAAATCGCCGCAACGGTGCGCGGCGGGCAGGTGTCCTGGAGGTGGGGACGGCAACTCGGCCCAACAATTTAGCGGATCAACCGAATCGTTTTTCCAGTTCGGCGCCTCTTATAGGAAAAATGGGAGCAGTCGGTGCCTCCATCCAATCCGGGATCAACGATCCCCAACCTTGAGGAGCTTGTAACCATGTCTTGTTACGTTCGTTCGATGGTGGCTGGATTTGTCGCCACTGTAGCGCTGTCGCTGCTGATGCTGATGAAGGGCGCCATGGGCTTGATGCCCGAATTGAATCCAATCGCCATGCTCACGGAGATGGCGCACGCAAAAATGGGTATGCCGGCTTCGCCCATGGTCGGATGGGTGGCGCACTTCATGATTGGCACCGTCGTGTGGGGCATCCTGTTCCAACTGCTGTATGGCAGGCTGCCAGGGCGCAGTGCGCTGCTCAAGGGAATGTCGTTTTCCTTGCTAGCTTGGCTCATGATGATGATCGGTCCGATGCCAATGGCCGACGCAGGCCTGTTCGGGATGAACCTGGGGATGATGGCGCCGATGATGACCCTGATGATGCACCTCATTTGGGGCGCAGTGCTGGGCTACACCTATGGTCGGCTCAATGCCAATTCGTGCGCTGTTCGGACTGCAACTTCTTAATGAGCAGAAATTGCCATATTGAGGATACGAAAATGATGAAGGACACAGAGGCTACGGCGGAACGCGAGATTCCGCCGGATAACAGTACGCTCTACGTCGGGTTGGGCCTTGGACTGGGTAGCTATGTGACAGCCACCAGCGTTTTAGCAGGCTTTGTCTGCCCGGTTTGCGTTGTAGCAGCTCCCGCTTTGCTTGCGACAGGTGTTTATCAGAAAATTAGGAATCGTAGCCGAAGACCCGAGAATCGGAGCGAAATACAAATAAAGGCTCGCTGAATTAACCAATCATCGAGTCAGCACAGGAGATCAGCATGGGCACCCCTGTTGGCGACCGCAACAATTTAATCATGGCGGCACAGACTGGAGACGCGGCCGCCCTTTCCCGTCTGCTGGCAGTGTGCCAAGCCGATGCACGCCGCTATGCGTACAAGCACTGCCATGCGAGCGACGTTGATGATGCGGTTCAAGAATCACTACTCATCATTTCTCGCAAGGTCAGCGGGCTAAAAGCGGCTGCGGCCTTTTCATCGTGGCTGTTCACGGTCATCAAGCACGAATGCCGCAAGCTCGCGCGGATGATGTTCAAGCACGAGCCACTGCCTGATGAAGTAGCCGAGGAGCTGCTGCTTCATCGTCCCGACGATGAATTGAGAATCGATCTTGCCAATGCCCTGGAGTCGTTGCCTGCCCATTACCTCGAAGTGGTACTTCTGCGCGACTTCGAGGAATTGACCATTGCCGAGATCGCTGCTCAGTTGGGTGAGCAGCCCGGCGCGATCAAGAGTCGGCTCCATCGTGCCCGCGAGCTAGTGCGCGAATACATGCTCAGTTCAGAACCATCCTCGGGGCACGGACACCGCACACCGACGAAATAGCCAAGCTGAGTCCTCGTCCGGGCCGCCTCGCCAAGCGAGGCGGCAATTTCTTGCGCATTGTCATGGATAACCCTCAATTGCTAGGCCCAGGCCAGTGATTGAGGTTTTTTTGCTTTCTACCGAACCGTTTTGCACGGCGGTCGCCTCTTAGGAAATGAGGCTGGCGATTGCTGGCCGATTACCCGCAGCTCACTCGGCTGCTTCTTTCCTATCAGGAGATCACAATGTCAAACCGTATGTTGTCCGCCGCCGTCGCCACGGCGTTTGTCGCAGCCTTCGCCGCCCCCGCCTTTTCGCAGGGCATGAGCCAGGCCGACATGCAGAAGAAGATGCAGGAGAACCAAGCCAAGAGCATGGAGATGATGAAGACCGGCAAGTTCGACAAGTGCTATGGCGTTGCCCTGAAGGGGCAGAACGACTGCTTCGCCGGCGCCGGCACAAGTTGCGCGGGTACCAGCACCGCCGACTACCAGGGGAACGCCTGGAAGCTGGTCGCCAAGGGCACCTGCACCACGATCTCGACGCCCAACGGGCACGGCAGTCTCAGCGCCAAGTCCTGACGCGAGCATTCACCTTGGTGGGCGGTGGCCTGTCGCCCCGCCCGCCAGCTTGTGACAACGAGGATCAACATGGGCATTCACCAAACTGCGCACGCCGCCGGGCGGGGAATCCCTGCGCGAGCCGGCGTAGGCCTTAAGGCCGACCACTACCGAACCATCATCGAAACGCGGCCGGATATGGGCTTCTTTGAAGTTCATGCGGAAAACTACATGGGCGCTGGCGGCCCGCCCCATCGCTACCTGACGGCCATCCGAGAACACTATCCCCTGTCGTTGCACGGCGTGGGCCTGTCCATCGGTGCCGACAGGCCACTCGACCAAGCGCATTTGCTGCGTCTCAAGGCGCTGAACGAGCGGTACGAACCCGGCCTGCTTTCCGAACACCTGGCATGGTCTTCACATGGCACCAGCTACCTCGATGATCTGTTGCCGGTGCCGTACACCGACGACACGCTGAACCGCATCTGCGAGCACATCGACCAGGTGCAAACAGCTATGGCCCGGCAAATGCTGCTGGAGAACCCCGCGACCTACATCTGGTTCAAGGAGAGCACATGGCGCGAGACGGATTTCATCAGGGAGATCACCCGGAGAACCGGGTGCGGTCTGCTGCTGGACGTGAACAACGTCCACGTGGCGAGCACGAATCAGCAATGGGACGCGCGCGCCTACATCAACGATTTCCCCCTCGACCATGTGCAGCAAATCCACTTGGCCGGCCACTCCCTTCAGACGGACGAGAAGGGACGCCCTTTGCTGATCGACTCACACGACCAAAGAGTGGATGAGCGGGTGTGGAACCTCTTTAGGCAGGTCATCCAATGCATCGGGCCAGTCCCTACGCTGATCGAGTGGGATTCCAACATTCCCGCATGGCCCGAGCTGCAAACAGAGGCCGTGATGGCCGATGTGCTGATGGGCATGTCCAACGTACAGGAGCGACGCCATGGCACGCTTGGCTGAACGCCTGGAGGAATTCGCCTCGGCGCTGCTCGACCCGGAACGCGCGGTGCCCGAGGGGCTGGTCGGCCCCGACGGCGAGCCGAGCGCACGGCGCTTTGCCGTCTATCGGAACAATGTGTTCGTTGGCCTGACGGACGCGCTGCGCGCGGGCTTTCCCTGCGTCGTCAAGCTGGTGGGCGACGAATTCTTCGCGGCGATGGCCCGCGTCTTCGCGGCCGCCACGCCGCCCAGCTCGCCGGTGCTGCTGCACTACGGCGCCGAGTTCCCGGACTTCATCGCGTCCTTTCCACCCGCGGAACCCTTACCCTATCTCGCCGACGTGGCCCGCATCGAGCGCGCCGCGACCGAGGCGTACCACGCGCACGAGGCAGAACCCTTGGCGCCCAGCGTGCTTGCAGGAGTACCGCCTGACCAAGCTTCCATGCTGCGGTTTCGGCTCCACCCTTCCGTGCGCCTGGTGCGTTCGCCATTCCCAGCCTTCACCATCTGGAGGATGAACACCTCGGATGGCACGCCAGCACCCGTTGACCTCTCCGAAGCGCAGGACACGATGGTGCTACGCCCCGACGCCGAGGTGGACGTGCGCAAGATACTTCCCGCGAGCCATGACTTCGTAGCCGCGCTCGGCCAGGGCCTGACGCTATCGCAGGCCATGGAAACGGCCCTCGCCACCGACGGCGATTTTGACCTGTCGGAGAACTTGCGGGAATTGATCCAGATGGGCGCCTTTGTCGGCTTCGCGTTGGAAGCCGGGGAGAACGATCATGAGTAACTTCCAAGTGCCGAAAGGTTGGCCCGGAATACTTGGCGCGGCGAACTGTGCATTGCACTGGCTGGCAAAGATCGCCGGCATGGCCGCGCCGCTGTTCCTTCGGGTGGCGCTGGCCTTGCCCTTCTTCAAGTCGGGCCTCACCAAATGGGACGGTCTCCTGTCGCTGTCGCCAGCGGCGAGTTTTCTGTTTGAAGATGAATTCAAGCTGCACATCCTGGGGAAGGTCTATGACCTGCCTGCGCCGGACGTACTCGCCTTCGCCAGTGGATCGGCCGAGATCATCTTTCCGATCCTGCTGATTCTCGGACTTGGCACGCGCATGAGTGCCCTGGGCTTGCTCGGCATGACGGCGGTGATCCAGCTCATCGTGCCGGACGGGTGGGCGAACTTTCATTTGCCCTGGGCGACGATGGCGATTGCCCTGATCGCTATCGGGCCGGGCCGGCTTTCACTCGACCATGGGATTCGCGGCTTCTTGGAGCATTGCGAGGCTTCGGCCTGACAAGGAGGTCAGCATGCTTGCATTGCGCGCCATATCCCTCGTGATGGCAGGTTTCTTTGCTTCGGGGGCCGGAGCTGCCGATGGGCTGATTGCGGTACAAAGCCCGTACAGTGTCAAGGAAACGATTGACCGTTTCGAGACGGCCGCCAAGTCTCGGGGCATCTATATCTTCCTGCGCCTCGATCACGCGCAGGGCGCGAAGAAGGTCGGCAAGGACTTGCGGTCGACCGAGCTTCTGGTGTTCGGCAATCCCCAGGGCGGCACCCCCTTGATGGAATGCGCGCAGACTGCCGGTATCGACCTTCCGCTCAAGGCCTTGGCCTGGCAGGACGCGACTGGGCAAGTGTGGCTTGGCTACAACGATCCGAAGTATCTCGCATCGCGCCATGGCGCCGACAACTGCGGCCCCGTCGTGGAAAACATCTCCAAGGCGCTGGGCGGCATGACGCAGGAGGCGATTCGGAAGTGAGCGCGCTCGTCCGTCTTGGCCTCACCGTCAGGGCAGTGAAGCGCCTGTTTTGCTCCGCCTGCGCCATACTGGGGGCAGCATGTTCAGAGACAAGGCGCCAATGTCCACAGAGCCTGCGAATCGGCAATCGAGGGCGGTACTGACGAACGCTGCGATCACGCCGTAGTGTCAGCAGCCGTCCATATGCCAGTTCAACCGCCATGCAGCGCGTCAATCAACGGGCAGGACACATGGCCCTCATGCGCACAGCATTCGTTCACCAATTTTGACAGCGCCTGTTCCATCCGCATAAGGTCGTTCAGGCGGGTGCGAACATCGGCCAGCCGCAGTGCGGCAAGGTCGGCTGCTTCACTGCAATGGGTGCCGTCCTCCAGCTTCAGCAACTCCCCGATTTCATCGAGGCTGAATCCCAGCCGCTGCGCCGCCTTCACGAACTTCACCCGCGCCACGTCGGCGCTGCAGTAGCGTCGAATGCTGCCGTAGGGCCGGTTCGGCGTCGGCAGCAGCCCTTTGTGCTGATAGAAGCGGATCGTCTCCACGTTGACCCCGGCTGCCTTGGCGAAGGCGCCGATGGTCAGGCTTTCCAAGGTGTTTTCCATTCCGCTTGACTCCGTAGTTGACTACGGAAGTAACGTTACTCCAACGAGCAAATCCTCGAAAGGAGAACCTGATGTCGGAATCGCAAGACGGGCGCGGCGCCCTCGCCGCCGGCGGGCTGGCCGCCATCCTCGCTTCGACCTGCTGCCTGGGGCCACTGGTTCTGGTCGCTCTGGGCTTCAGCGGTGCCTGGATCGGCAACTTGACCGCACTGGAACCGTATCGCCCGATCTTCATCGGCGCGGCGCTGGTGGCGTTGTTCTTCGCCTGGCGACACATCTACCGGCCGGCAACTGCCTGCAAGCCGGGCGAGGTGTGTGCGATCCCGCAGGTTCGCACCACCTACAAGCTGATTTTCTGGATCGTGGCAGCGCTCGTTCTGGTCGCGCTCGGATTTCCCTACGTGTTGCCTTTCTTCTATTGATCGGGAGTTCACCATGAAAAAACTGCTTGCCTCCCTTGCGCTCGTTGCCGTCACCGTTCCAGTGTGGGCCGCTACCCAGACCGTCACGCTGGCCGTGCCCGGCATGACCTGCGCCGCTTGCCCGATCACCGTCAAGAAGGCGCTCTCCAAGGTCGAGGGCGTCAGCCAAGTCGATGTGACCTTCGAGAAGCGCGAAGCGGTCGTCACCTTTGATGATGCCAAGGCCAGCGTCCAGAAGCTGACCAAAGCCACCGAAGACGCGGGCTATCCGTCCAGCGTCAAGCGCTAAACCGGGAGCGATGCCATGAAACCGATTGCGCGTATCGCCGACAAAGCCGGGGCATTGGGCACCCTCGTCTCCGCGATGGGCTGCGCAATGTGCTTTCCCGCACTCGCCAGCCTAGGCGCGGCCATCGGGCTGGGTTTTCTCCAGCAATACGAAGGCTTGTTCATTTCCAGGCTGTTGCCATTGTTTGCTGCATTGGCGCTTGCGGCCAACGCGCTCGGTTGGCTACGCCACCGGCAATGGCACCGGAGTCTGCTGGGTATGGTCGGTCCCGCCATCGTTATCGTGGGCGCGGTCTGGCTGCTTGGCACCGCTTGGATGCGGCCCCTGGTCTATACGGGGATCGCCTTGATGGCCGTCGTTTCGGTCTGGGATTTGGTATCTCAGGCCAACCGCCGCTGCGGTCCTGACGGCTGCGAACTGCCCGCGAAACACGGCTGACTGGCTTGCGCCACAACGAATTGAAAGGAATGACTTCATGACACAGTTGAAGATCACCGGCATGACCTGCGACTCCTGCGCGGTCCACGTCAAGGAAGCACTGGAAAACGTGCCTGGCGTGCAATCGGCCGAAGTGTCCTACACCAAGGGCAGCGCCCAGCTCGCCATCGCGGCCGGCACTTCACCCGATGCCCTGATCGCGGCTGTCGCCGGACTCGGCTACCGCGCGGCGCTGGCCGATGCGTCGAACGCGCTTCCCAAAGGCGGACTGCTCGACCGCATGCGCGATTGGGTCGACGGCGGCGACAAGGCCAGCCACGACGGCGGCCTGCATATTGTCGTCATCGGCAGCGGTGGGGCCGCGATGGCGGCGGCGCTGAAGGCCGTCGAACGCGGCGCACGGGTGACGCTAATCGAGCGCGGCACCATCGGCGGCACCTGCGTCAATGTCGGCTGCGTGCCCTCGAAGATCATGATCCGCGCCGCCCACATCGCCCACCTGCGCCGCGAAAGCCCGTTCGATGGCGGCATCCAGGCGAACCCGCCGCTGATCCTGCGCGAACGGCTGCTGGCCCAGCAGCAGGCGCGCGTCGATGAGTTGCGCCATGCCAAGTACGAAAGCATCCTGGACGGCAACCCAGCCATCATGCGGCTAGCGGGCGAAGCCCGTTTCAAGGACGGCCGCAACCTCACCGTGCGGCTGAACGAGGGCGGCGAGCGCGTGGTTTCGTTCGACCGCTGCCTGATCGCCACCGGCGCGAGCGCGGCGGTGCCGCCGATCCCAGGCCTCAAGGACACGCCCTACTGGACTTCAACCGAGGCGCTGGTGAGCGACACGATTCCCGCACGCCTAGCCGTGATCGGCTCATCGGTAGTGGCTGTTGAGCTGGCGCAAGCCTTCGCCCGGCTTGGGGCCAAGGTCACGATCCTGGCGCGCAGCACGCTGTTCTTTCGCGAAGACCCGGCCATCGGCGAAGCCGTGACGGTGGCGTTTCGCTTGGAGGGCATCGAGGTGCTGGAACATACGCAAGCCAGCCAGGTCGCGCACGTGGACGGCGAGTTTGTGTTGACCACCAACCATGGCGAACTGTGTGCCGACCGGCTGCTGGTGGCGACGGGCCGCACACCTAATACGCGCAGCCTCAACCTCGAAGCCGCCCGGGTGGCGGTGAACAAGCAAGGGGCCATCGAGATCGACCTCAGCATGCGCACCAGCGCCCCGGACATCTACGCCGGCGGCGACTGCACCGACCAGCCGCAGTTCGTCTACGTCGCGGCGGCGGCTGGTACCCGCGCCGCGATCAACATGACCGGCGGCGACGCGTCGCTGGACCTGACCGCCATGCCAGCGGTGGTGTTCACCGACCCACAGGTCTCTACCGTGGGCTTGAGCGAGCAGGAGGCGCACCACGCCGGCATCGAGACCGACAGCCGCACGCTCACCCTCGACAACGTGCCGCGCGCGCTCGCCAACTTCGATACGCGCGGCTTCATCAAGCTGGTGATCGAGGAAGGCAGCCACCGTTTGATCGGCGTGCAGGCGGTGGCCCCAGAAGCGGGCGAGTTGATCCAGGCAGCGGCGCTGGCGATCCGCGCGCGCATGACGGTGCAGGAACTGGCCGACCAGTTGTTCCCGTATCTGACGATGGTCGAGGGCCTGAAGCTCGCCGCGCAGACCTTCAGCAAGGACGTGAAGCAGCTATCGTGCTGCGCTGGATAGCAAAAGCTAAGAAGGTTGCGCCCCCTCAGGACGGTGAAAGGCGCATCCTTCTCAGCCTGCCCCATACGAGGAACAGCATGGTCAGAGTTAAGGTGCCAATGCCCACGGAGGCCGCGAATCGGTAATCGACGGCTGGGATGATAAACGGCAGCAGGCCCACGGCGAGCGCCGGCGGCACGTGCAGATCGAATAATCGCAAGATTAGGATGCCGCATGCCGCGCTGGAGATCACCGCCAGCGGGGCGCCCCCGAACGTCGTGACCAGTGCAACCCCGATCAATGCGCTCAGGGTACACGCGACCGGCAGCAGCAGCGGCTTCTTGACCCAAGGGCAAACGTCCGCATGGGCAAACATTTCAAAGCCGATCACGATAAGCGGCGGGAACAGGATCAACCGCCAACCCGTGGCTTCGGCCAGAATCGCCGTGCCTACCAGAAACACCAGAAAGAACGGGAGCCACGAGTAGGTGCTTGGAGTTTCCTCGGTAACGTCATCGGCCACATCGGAGGCGGTTCGCACCGGCGGTAGCGGGACGAAGCGAGGCCAGACAAGGGAGATCGCGGCGAGCAATATCAGGCCGACCAGCAACGATGCCGGGTAGTACCAGCTTGTGATGTTGAGTGAGATTGGCAGCACGCCCGCCGAAATGGCCGGGGCAATCGATGACTTCAATATGCGGATGATGAGCATCGCGGCTGCGGTCGCCAGCAGGATCGGCACGATCCCGCTGCCCATGCTTCGGGCGAAGATCGTGCCTACCAGCCCGGTAAGAAGCGGTGTGAGAACCAGCATCCCCGGCGCTTTGGCCCAGGTGCCGTGCGGTCGCTTGATGATGTCATGGGCCAGGGCGCCTAGTTCGGGAAAAAGAATGTAGTGAACATGCGTGGCCGCCGCGATCCACGCGATGACACCCATGTAGAGCGCCGTCAGCAACTCCCCAAAGAATCCCCACGGCAGCGACGATCGCCGTATACCAAACAATCTCATGCCTTCCATCCACGACATCCATTTTCTTGAAGGCCCACCTCGGGCAAGTGATGGTTGACTCCAAGGTGGGGCGCCGTACTTATTTCGTCCCTATCGGCAGAGCGTAGGACGCAAAGGCCGCGTCCACGGGTGTGTCGAACAGGTGATTGGTGTAGTTCGAGATCGTCTTGACGGCGATGGCGAGCACCACCTGTAGAGCCTGCTGCTCGCTGTAGCCCGCGTCGGTGAAGGTCTGCAAACTCGCCTGCGACGGATTGCCCCGCGTCTGCACCATGTCCTTGACGAAGGCGGTAAGGGCGTGCAGCTTCGGGTCATCCATCGGCGTGCCCTCACGGATTGCCTGGAGCGCCTGCGGCGGCACCTTCGATACCTTCTCGGCGATCATGCTGTGAGCGGCCACGCAGTAGTGGCAGCCGTTTTCCCGACTGATGACCAGCAGCACGACTTCCTGCTCGGCCGGCGTGAAGCCGGATTCCTTGCGGAACCAGTCATACCCATGGAGGTAGGTCGAGAGCGCGCCAGGGGCGTGGGCCATTTCTCCATACATGTTGGGAACAAATCCCTGCTTCCTGCGCGTGTTACTCAGGAACTCGCGGCTCCTTTCAGGGGCGGTGTCTTCGGTAAGAAGAGGCAGTGTCAGCTTGGCGTTCATGGAGTGCTCCTAAGTGGAAATATTCCGGCTTCCAGATTGGGTTTGATGATGGCGAAGTTGGGCGAGACGTCGAAGTCGCGCGGGGCGAACAGGCTGTGGTGCCGCACATGAAGAATCTCGGCCACACAGCCGGGGCACATCGGGTCCTGCGACGGCACGGTCTCGATCAGCGGCAGGATCGGATAGCGAATCGACTGGAAAGCTTGGGCGATCAGCGTCGAGCAGATGGCGCGGGTGGGGTCGCCGCTGCCCAGGCCGAGCATGCGACGGCGCCAACGCACCGGCACCGGCGGCGTGGGCAACAGATATCGGGCCAGGTCGATCACGTTCTTCAAGTCGTACTGATGGCCCAGCCGAGCCACCGCCGTGCCGACCAGGGTGTCAATCTCGGCAGCGGTCAGGCCCACGGGCCGGCACACTCGGGTATGCAGATCGGCGAACTCGGCCACGCTGACCAGACGCACGCCTTCGCGTAGATCGGCTTCAAGAAAGCAACGGGGCCGCCCTTCGGCATCGGTCGGCCTGCCGGCCGTGCCGACAAACAGTGCCGCGTGCGACCAGGTGGATTGGGTCAGGTACTTGATGGCCACGCTGACCCGGCTCTGACCTTCGACCAGCAGCACGTCGCCGGGCTGCAGGCACGCCATGAGAAGGTCTGGATCGGTCGGCGGGGCCACGCTATGCACATGGTGGGGCCGACTGAGGTAGCGGCTCAGTCCTTCTCCACAGCGGCGCGCGATGCTGTCCAAGATGTTTCCCACGGCGTCACCCTGTCGAAACGAAGGTGAAATTCGGGCGCGGCATGGCTCAGAACCTCGTCGTCAGTTGTGTGAGCCAGGCCGGTGAATGTTCCACAAGCCATGCTTCCATCGGCTTGTCGGCGCCTGTCAGGATCAGGGCGGCCAGGGCAAGCATGATCGCGCCCAACAGGACTTTCCCGGCCTTGCCGGCGTGCAGGAGCTTGGATCGCGTGCGGCCGATCGCGCTGCGCGACACATAGGCCAGTGCAACCAGGGGCAATGCCGCGCCGATACCGAACACCGCCATCATTGAGCCTGCTTGCGCCAGGTTCGTACCCTGGCTGGCCAGAACGATGGCCGCGCCAAGCGTCGGCCCCACGCAGGGACTCCAGACCAGCCCCAGCACTAGGCCCACCACGAACTGCCCCGTCAGCCCGTCCAGTTGGACACGCGCAAGCAGGTCGTTCCCGGCATTGCCGATGCCGGCCGTCAGCGACGCAAACAGCTGCTGGAGGGCGCTGGACATGAGCACCACGCCTAACAGTCCCAGGACGGCCGCGCCCACGCCCCGGAAGATCGTTGTGTCGATGCCGAGCGAGGCGCCTGCCCAGGCCAGCGCCGTGCCGACAATGGCATAGGACAGAGCGAGGCCGCCCGCCAGGGCCAACGGCGCGTGCCGATGGGCGTTGACCGCCGAGCCAATCAGGATCGGTACGATGGGCAGGACGCAAGGCGACAGCGTGGAAAGCACCCCCGCGAGCAGTCCGAGGCCGTAGGAACCGAGGCCGAGCGTCATCAGCGCGTGGTCTTCTGAATCAGGCCCTCGATGCCGGCCTCGGTGGTGTCGCCCACGGAGCGGGCCACTTCCTGGGTGCCTTTGAAGCCTACCAGCGTACTTTGCATGCTGACCTTGAAGGCCCGGACGGTGCTCTTTTCGCTGTCGAAGTCCACGGTCAGCAAGGTCACGTCCTTGTAGGCGGGCTGCTTCATTAGGGTTTCCAAGATCGGCTTCTGCGCCTTGCAGGTCGGGCACCACGTCGCGCTGACGTCCACTACCACGGGCTGGCCAGCCTGCGTCAGACGGTCGAACTCGGCTTGGCTGAACGGTTTGATCTCCCCGGCGCTGGCGATGCTGGCGAACGTGGCAAGAGCGAGAAAGGCGGCGGTCATACGTAGTTTCATGGGCGTAATCCTGAATAAGGGGAGAACCGCCCAAGGCGATGACTCGCGCGGGCGAACACGGTCGCCAAGAGTGACGGCCTCTTCCTAAGAGGCGGGGAGTCGTCAAGATGGTTCGCATCCGAGCGAAAAAAATCTGCGAGGCCGCACTGCGGAATCTGTCCCCGCTTTTGGCAGGGCCAGCTTTTTTGCACATGCGGCGAACCGTTTTGGCGGTTGCGCCCCTCTTATTGGCAGGAGGGAGTAGTGCGGCCGCCCAAGGGGGGCGTCCTCAGCATCTCTCAGTTCTTCCCGTCGCACCGTTCCCAGGTGATAGGAGCGCATCATGTATTGCAGCACTTCTGTTAAAGCGCAATTGGTTCGTGGCGCATTGGCCGTGACATCCATTGCGGGCGCCATCGTTTTAACCCCTAACTTTTGGCCTGCGGCAGGGCTATTTGGTTTGGCCATCTATCTTATGCGCGGGTGTCCCGCCTGCTGGCTCGCGGGACTAATGGAAGCCATTCGGGTTCGCAACGAGCGCAAGTCGCTGCTGTAGCTCGATCCACGAACATGGAGCTACGTCATCTACGATGCTTTCTTGCGGTTGCGGAGGAACTCCACTTCGCTCGTGCCGCCGAACGACTGCACATTGACCAGTCGCCGCTATCCCGTACCATCAAGGAACTAGAGGAAGAACTTAGCGCACGCCTTTTCGTTCGCACCACCCGCAGCACGCAATTGACCCGCGCTGGCCGACTACTCTTGGAGCACGTGCCGCGCATCTTCGCTGCATTGGAGCAAGCGCGCGATAGCGTCAAATCCGCTGCCAACGGCTTTCACGGTCAGTTGCGCATCGCCTTGTCCGATGGTGTGACGCCTTCGCGCTTGCCGGCCTTGCTGGCACGATGCCGTGAAGAAGATCCCGAAGTAGAGATACGGCTGTTTGAAGTGCCACTAGCCCAGCAGATCAAGGGTCTTCACGATGACCTATACGATGCTGGATTTTCGATGGCAGATGACGTGGGTGATGGCATCTTGGTTGCTCCCGCCTGGGAAGATGAATTGATGCTGGCGGTGCCGGCACGCCATCCGGTGCTGGCCTATAAGCGCGTTCCGTTGGAGGAAGTATTGCGCCATCCGCTGGTTCTGGGCGATCCAGCCGTATGCGAGGGCCATGCACGGCAGGTCGAACGTATCCTGCGCAAACATGAACAAGAGCCGTTGATCGTCCAGCACGTCGCCAGCTTCGATCTGATGATGACACTCGTTTCTGCTGGAATTGCATTGGGGTTGGCCGGCACGGCGCACATCACAGGCAGCCGCGAGCCTGGCGTCATAGGTCGGCCGTTAGCGGGACAACCACCGATGTTGACAACCTATCTACTTCGCCGCGACATGGAGCCATGCGAGATGTTGACTCGCTTCATTGAACGAGTTGCTTGCCTCGATTCAACAGATGACATTGGCACTGCCTAAGATTTCCAGAACTGCGATGAAAGGACTGGAGCCATGAACAAATTGCTACCGCTGCTGATGATCGCCGCCGCATTGGCGGCATGCGGTCAATCCCAACCTTCGGAAACTGTGGACTACCTTGTGGCCCATCCTGAGCGCATCAAGGAACTCCAGCGCCAATGCAAGGAGGATCGCGCGAAGGTCGGCGACGAACTCTGCGTGCGCGCGGCCGAAGCCGCCAATCGGCGCTTCTTCGGTGATCGACCCGAGCAGAAATCCAAGTAGCGCCCCTCGCAGTCGCTACGCCGCGACAGAATTCGCGCCGTTACCTCATCACGCCGCAACGCGCTCGCGTTCGCGGCGTTTTTATTGTCTTCGCCCTTGCAAGAAATCTGGCCTTTTCAGCCTGAATTGCCGCCAGAACGGCCTTTGACCGACCTGCGCACGCGCCTTGATCCTCAGTGCTGCGGCACCTCCGTGTGCCGTGATTGGAGACAAGGTCATGCAAGGGACGAACGTGCTGTTCGGTCAGATTGCCGTCGTATTCGGCATCGTGATCGCCGGCGTGTGGGCAGCCACACAATGGACGGCAGCAGCCCTTGGCTATCAAGTACGCCTTGGCTCGCCCTGGTTCGACTTCCTGGGCACGCCGGTCTATCACCCGTGGCGGCTGTTCGAGTGGTGGTTCTTCTTCGACGCCTACGCACCGCGTGTCTTCGACATTGGCGGCGCGATTGCCGGCGGCAGCGGCCTTGTCGCCGTGCTGGTTGCCATCGGCATGTCGATCTGGCGCTCGCGCCAATCACGCCTCGTCACCACCTACGGCTCGGCCCGCTGGGCGAACGCGGAGGACATTCGCAAGGCGGGTCTAACGCAGCCAGCCGGCGTGTTCCTCGGCCAGCATAACCGGCAGTACCTGCGCCATGAAGGCCCAGAACACGTCTTGACCTTTGCGCCCACGCGCAGCGGCAAAGGCGTTGGCCTGGTGGTGCCGACACTGCTTTCCTGGCCCGCGTCCGCCGTCATCCACGACATCAAGGGCGAGAACTGGCAGATCACCGCCGGCTGGCGCTCGCGCTTCTCGCATTGCCTGTTGTTCAACCCCACGGATGCGAAGTCGGCGGCCTACAACCCGCTGCTGGAGGTGCGACGCGGCGCGCATGAAGTGCGCGACGTGCAGAACATCGCGGACATTCTGGTCGATCCCGAAGGCGCGCTGGAGCGGCGCAACCATTGGGAGAAGACTTCGCACGCGCTGCTGGTCGGGGCCATCTTGCATGTGCTCTACGCGGGCGAGGACAAGACGCTGCGCGGCGTCGCCAACTTCCTCTCCGATCCGGCCAGCCCATTCGAGCTGACCTTGCACCGGATGATGACCACGCCCCATCTGGGCGATGGCCCGCATCCGGTGGTTGCCTCTGCGGCGCGCGAAGTGCTCAACAAGTCGGACAACGAGCGCTCGGGCGTCTTGTCCACGGCCATGTCGTTCCTCGGCCTGTACCGCGACCCGACGGTGGCCGAAGTCACCTCGCGCTGCGACTGGCGCATCGCCGATCTCATTTCCGTCGAGCACCCCGTATCGCTGTACCTCGTGGTGCCGCCTTCGGACATTTCGCGCACCAAACCGCTCATCCGCCTGATCCTCAACCAGATCGGCCGGCGGCTCACCGAATCACTCGACGGCAGCGATGGCATCGAGCGCCGCCACAAGTTGCTGCTGATGCTCGACGAATTCCCGGCCTTGGGCCGGCTCGACTTCTTCGAGACGGCACTGGCCTTCATGGCGGGCTACGGCATCCGCAGTTTTCTCATCGCGCAGTCGCTCAACCAGATCGACAAGGCGTATGGGCAGAACCATTCGATTCTGGACAACTGCCATGTGCGCGTGACGTTCGCCACCAACGACGAACGCACCGCCAAGCGCATTTCCGAAACGCTTGGCACCGCTACCGAGCTACGCGCGCAGCGCAACTACGCTGGTCATCGGCTCGCGCCGTGGCTGGGCCACCTGATGGTGTCGCGGCAGGAGACGGCCCGCCCGCTGCTGACGCCGGGCGAAGTCATGCAGCTTCCGCCCGACGAGGCCGTGGTGATGGTCTCCAGCGTCGCGCCGATCAAGGCCAAGAAGCTGCGCTACTACGCAGACAGCAATTTCAAGCGGCGCGTGCTGTCACCGCCTGTGCTCGCTGCCGGGCGCTATGCCGATGTTCCTCCGGTACGCCCCGACGACTGGAGCGGACTGGCGATTCCGCCGACGCCTGCCGCACCGGCTACGTCATCCGCCGATGGCCTGGAACACCTGGGCACGGCCGACGACGGCTGCCCGCGCCGCCAGCCAGAGCTAACTGAGGCCGTCGCCTACGACCCCGAGAGCGCCGCGCCCGCGGCCGACCTCGGCCTGCTCGATGACGACGACGACCTGCCGCTTCCCCTTCCGCGCCAGCTTGATCCGGCCATGCAGCGCACGGCCCGGCTGGCATCCCTCGACCCCAACGACGGAATCGAGCTATGAGCCACTACCGCCTGAACCTCTTTATCCAGCCCGAGCACGCCCAGCGGCTCGATGAACTGGCCGCCAAGAAAGGCGTGTCCAAGTCCAGCATCGTCGCTGCCGCCTTAGCGTCTTGGCTGTCGCCGGACGCGGCCGACCAGCGCGAAGCGGCCATCGCCAAGCGGCTGGATCGGCTGTCGCGCCAAGCCGAGCGCATGGAGCGTGACCAGAACATCGCCATCGAGACGCTGGCGCTGTTCATCCGCTACTACCTCACGGTCAGCACGCCGGTTCCCGAGGCCCACCAAGACGCGGCCCGCGCCCAGGGCAAGGCGCGCTTCGAGCAGTTCGTCGAACAGCTCGGCCGCCACCTGCTGCGCGGGCGCAGCCTCGTGCGTGACGTGGTGGAGGAACTGCATCCCGACCCGATGCGAATGGGGGGCACGGCGGCAGCCGCCCAGGCCCAGGAGCGTGCGTCATGAGCACCACTCCCCAATCCATGACCACTGCGGCGCTTGACCGACGTATCCAGATGCTGCGCACGGCAATGGGGCCGCTGATCGCCGCCGCGCTCGAAGACCCGGACGTGGTGGAAATCATGCTCAACCCGGATCGCACCCTCTGGGTGGATCGCCTGTCCTCGGGTCGCGCCCCGATGGGCGTGGAGATGCCCGAAGCCGATGGCGAGCGAATCATCCGCCTCGTCGCGGCCCATGTCGGTGCGGAAGTGCATCGCGGCCAGCCGCTGCTATCGGCCGAGTTGCCCGAAACCGGCGAACGCTTCGAGGGCATCTTGCCGCCCGCTGCACCGGGGCCGGCCTTCGCGCTGCGCAAGCGCGCCATCGGCGTCATTCCGCTGGAGCGGTACGTCGTGGAGGGAATGATGACGGCCGCACAGGCGGGCTTTCTGGTTCGCGCTGTGCGCGAGCGCAAGAACATCCTGATCGCCGGGGCCACCAGCAGCGGCAAGACGACCCTTGCCAATGCTCTGCTCGCCGAGATAGCCGCCACGGGCGACCGCGTGCTGGTGCTCGAAGACACGGTGGAACTGCAATGCGCGGCCCGCGACCACGTACCGCTGCGCACCCGCGCTGGCGTGGTGTCCATGACCGAGCTGGTGCGCTCATCCATGCGCCTGCGCCCGGATCGCGTGGTCGTTGGCGAGGTGCGCGGCGCCGAGGCGCTGGATCTCATCAAGGTATGGGGCACGGGCCACCCCGGCGGCATCGCCACGATCCACGCCGGCTCCGCACTGGGCGCGCTGCTGCGCCTGGAGCAACTGATTCTCGAAGTGGCGGTGAACCCGCCGCGTGCGCTGATCGCCGAGGCGGTCAACGTGGTGATCCACATCGCTGGGCGTGGGCGCAAGCGCCGCATCGAGAGCATCGCCCGCGTCGTCGGCTTCGACGGCGTGGGCTACCAACTGGCGGACGCACTGGAGACGCCGTTCCCCGAGCTGCTGCCACTTCCCGATGCCGCACCCGCTGCGGCGATTTCCCCGTCCCCTGACCAACCTGGAGAACTGCCATGACGCAGATGATCGTTCCTGCTTTCCGTTTTTCTGCAAATCCGGCTTTGCGCCTGCCCACACGGTCGCGGCTGCACAGCCTGGGTCGCCCTGCGGCGCAAGGGCTGCTGCTGTCCGCGCTGCTGCTGTTTCTGGCCGGCACCGCGCAGGCCGCCGGCTCCTCGATGCCCTGGGAAGGCCCGTTGCAGTCGATTTTGGAGTCGATTCAAGGGCCGGTGGCGCGCATCGTCGCGGTCATCATCATCATCGCGACGGGCCTGGCGCTCGCCTTTGGCGACACGTCGGGCGGTTTTCGCAAGCTGATCCAGATCGTGTTCGGCTTGAGCATCGCCTTCGCGGCTTCGAGCTTCTTCCTGTCCTTCTTCAGCTTCTCCGGCGGAGCTGTCGTATGAGCGGGTCTGACACCTTCGCGGCCGGGTTCGAGGTGCCGCTGCATCGCTCGCTGACCGAGCCGATCTTGATGGGCGGTGCACCGCGCACCGTGGCGATTGCCAACGGCACGCTGGCCGCCGCCGTCGGGCTGGGCCTGCAACTGTGGATTCCGGGCGTGGTGCTCTGGATCGTCGGCCACGCGCTGGCGGTCTGGGGTGCGCGTGTCGATCCGCAGTTCATGGCCGTGTTTGCCCGGCACATCAAGCACCGCCCGCTGCTGGACGTGTGAGGGGACGCCGCCATGCTGAACCTTGCCGAATACCGCCAGCGGCCCGCGCTGCTGGCCGACTGGCTGCCCTGGGCCGGGCTGATCGCGCCGGGCGTCGTCTTGAACAAGGACGGCAGTTTCCAGCGCACGGCGCGGTTTCGCGGGCCTGACCTCGACAGCGCCACGCAAGGCGAGCTGATCGCCACGTCGGCCCGCTTGAACAACGCGCTGCGCCGGATGGGCTCGGGCTGGGCGCTGTTCATCGAGGCCGAGCGCCGCGCTGCGGCCGACTACCCACATTCCGACTTTCCCGAACCGTTGTCTTGGCTAGTGGACGAGGAACGCCGGGCAGCGTTCGAGGAATCGGGCAACCATTTCGAGAGCGGCTACCACCTGACGCTGGTGTACCTGCCGCCCGAGGAATCCCGCGCCCGCGCGGCGGGCATGTTGTACGAGAACCGTCCCACCGAAGGCGTGGACTGGCGCGAGCGACTGACCGCCTTCATCGCGGAAACAGATCGCGTCTTTGACCTGCTTGATGGCGTGATGCCGGAGATTGCCTGGCTGGACGACAGCCAGACGCTGACCTACCTGCACGCGGCTATCTCGACGCGGCGCTACCGTGTGGGCGTACCTGAAGTGCCGTTTCACCTCGATGCGCTGCTGGCCGATGCCCCGCTGGTCGGCGGCCTCGCGCCGATGCTGGGCGACCAGCACCTGCGTATTGCGACAGTGCGGGGCTTCCCGACCTCGACCTGGCCGGGGATTCTGGACGACCTCAACCGCCTGGGGTTTGCGTACCGCTGGAGCACGCGCTTTCTCTGCCTCGACAAATCCGAGGCGGAAAAAGAACTCGCCCGCCTGCGCCGCCAGTGGTTCGCCAAGCGCAAGAACGTCATCGCGCTGCTGCGCGAAACGATCTTCCAGCAGGAAAGCCCGCTGGTGGACACGGATGCCAGCAACAAGGCCGCCGACGCGAACGCCGCCTTGCAGGAGCTGGGCAGCGATCAAGTGGCCTTCGGCTACCTCACCGCCACGGTAACGGTGCTCGATGCCGATCCCGCCGTGGCAGATGAAAAGCTGCGCATGGTGGAGCGCGTCATCCAGGGGCGCGGCTTCGTCACCATCCCCGAAACGCTCAACGCCGTGGATGCGTGGCTGTCCTCGATTCCGGGGCATGCCTACGCGAACGTGCGCCAGCCCATCGTCTCGACGCTGAATTTGGCGCACCTGATGCCGGTGTCCGCCGTGTGGGCCGGGCCGGAGAAGAACGAACACCTCGACGGCCCGCCGTTGATCGTCACGCGCACCGAAGGCGCGACACCGTTCCGGCTGGTGACGCACATCGGCGACGTGGGCCACACGCTGGTGGCCGGCCCGACCGGCATGGGCAAGTCGGTCTTGCTCGCCACCCTGGCGATGCAGTTCCGCCGCTATCGCGGCTCGCGCATCTTCGCGTTCGACATGGGGCGCTCGATGCGCGCCACGATCCTGGGCCTCGGCGGCGAGCACTACGACCTCGGGCTGGATGGCGAGATCGCTTTCCAGCCCTTGGCGCGCATCGACCGCGATGGCTACCGAACCTGGGCCGCCGAATGGATCGAGGGCCGCTTGCTGCACGAAGGTGTCGCCGTCGGCCCCGAAGAAAAGGCGGCGGTCTGGTCGGCACTTGGCAGCCTTGCCGGTGCGCCGGTGGAACAGCGCACCATGACCGGCCTGTCGGTGCTGCTGCAATCGAACGCGCTGCGCCAGGCGCTCGCGCCCTATGTGCTGGGCGGTGCCCACGGCAAGCTGCTGGACGCCGACCGCGACCGACTGGGCATGGCCGACGTGCAAGGCTTCGAGATGGAAGAGCTAATGCACAGCAAGGCTGCGGTGCAGGCGGTGCTGCGCTATCTGTTCGCCCGCTTCGATGAGCGCTTCGACGGGGCGCCGACGCTGCTGATCCTCGATGAGGCGTGGCTGTTCCTCGACGAGCCCGCGTTTGCCGCGCGCATTCGCCAGTGGCTCAAGACGCTGCGCAAGAAGAACGTCAGCGTCATCTTCTCCACGCAGTCGCTCGCGGACATCAAGGATTCGAGCATCGCGCCGGCCATCATTGAGAGCTGCGCCAGCCGCATCTTCCTGGCCAATCCGCAGGCGACAGAACCGCAGATTCGCACGATCTACGAAGGCTTCGGCCTCAACAGCCGGCAGATCGAGATCGTCGCCACCGCGCAGCCCAAGCGCGACTACTACTACCAATCCCGTCTCGGCAATCGCCTGTTCGACCTTGACCTGGGGCCGGCGGTGCTGGCCTTCGCGGGCGCTTCCACGCCGCAAGACCAGCGCGACATCGACGCGGTGCTCACCGTGGCTTCCACCGCTTCTTCCACGTTCGCAGCCGCATGGCTGCGCCACCGCAGCCTCGATTGGGCGGCCGAGCTGCTGCGTGACTTCCCCGGCACGCCGCCGGGCGCCGCCTTTGTTCCCACCCATCCGCAGGAGAACCACCCATGAAAACCCATGCTCCCAAGCTCGCCGCGTTGACCGCCGCCTGCGTGCTCGCCTTCGGCATCGCGCAGCCCGCGCACGCGCTGTTCGGCGTCGGCGACATCGTGCTCGACCCGACCAATCTGGTGCAGAACACGCTCACCGCCGTTCGCACGCTGGAGCAGATCAACAACCAGATCCGCCAGCTCCAGAACGAAGCGCAGATGCTCATCAACCAGGCGCGCAACTTGGCCAGCCTGCCGTCCAGCGTGGTGGGCCAGTTGCGCGCGAACCTGGCGACCACCCAGCGCCTCATCGCGCAGGCCAAAGGCCTGGCCTACGACGTGACGAACATCGACCGCGAGTTTTCGCGCCTGTACCCCGAGAAGTACGCCGCCACGGTGAGCGGCAATCAGATGTACCTCGATGCGCAGGAGCGCTGGAAGAACACGCTCAACGGCCTGCAGACCACCATGCAGATGCAGGCCCAAGCGTCGCAGAACCTGAGCGACGACGAAAGCGTGCTGGCCGACCTCGTGGGCAAGAGCCAGTCGGCGGAGGGCGCGTTGCAGGCGATGCAGGCCATGAACCAGTTGCTCGCCCTGCAGGCCAAGCAGTCGATCCAGACGCAGCGGCTCCAGATCACGCAAGACCGGGCCGCCTCGCTGGAGCTGGCGAGGCAGGCCGCGGCCACGGAGCGCGGGCGCGAGGTGACGCGCCGCTTCCTGGGCGAAGGCACGCCGTACACGCCGCAGCCCGTCCATTTCTACAACCGCTGACGGGGACGGCCATGAAGAACGCGCCCGTCCTGTTCGCTCTCACGTCCCTGTTGGCCGGCTGCGACCGGCCGCCCGCGGTGGATGCACTGGCCGCTGACCCGTCCCGGCTGCACACGCTGCGCGCGCAATGCCGTGCGGGCGAGCACGGCGGCGCGTTCTGCGCGCAGGTGGCGCAAGCCGACCTGCGCCGCTTTCTCTCCGGCAAGGCCGGCCCCGGCGAGTACCAGACGCCCGCCGACCTGCCGCCGATTCCGCCCAGCTTCGATGAGCCCGCCGATGGCAACGGGCCAGGGCAGGAGGACTCGCCATGAACGACGTGACCATCATCGACCGTTTTCTCGATACGTTCTCGCGCTACATCGACTCGGGCTTTGGCCTGCTGCATGGCGAGGTGGCCTTTCTCACTGCCACGCTGATCGTCATCGACATGACCATCGCCGGGCTCTTCTGGGCGATGGGACATGCCACCGGCCAGGGCGAGGACGTGATCGCCAAGCTGATCCGCAAGGTGCTGTACGTCGGCGCCTTCGCCTACATCATCGGCAACTTCAACTGGCTGGCCGGCATCGTGTTCCGTTCGTTCGCGGGCCTGGGCCTGACCGCCAGCGGCTCGACCCTGAGCATGGAGAACTTCCTGCAACCGGGCAGGCTGGCCAAGGTCGGCATCGACGCCGGGGCGCCGATCCTCAAGCAGATCGGCGACATGGCGGGATTTCCTGAGGTGTTCGTGAACATCACGCCCATCGTCGTGATGTTCCTCGCCTGGCTGATCGTCCTGCTGTGCTTCTTCGTGCTGGCGATCCAGCTTTTCATCACGCTGATCGAGTTCAAGCTGACCACGCTCGCGGGCTTCGTGCTGGTGCCGTTCGCGCTGTGGAACAAGACCGCGTTCCTGGCAGAAAAGGTGCTGGGCAACGTGGTGTCCTCGGGCATCAAGGTGCTGGTGCTGGCCGTCATCGTGGGCATTGGCTCGGGCCTGTTCGCCGAGTTCCAGGTGCAGCCGGCCGAGCCATCCATCGACCATTCGGTCGTTGTCATGCTGGCCTCGCTGACCCTGCTGGCGCTGGGCATCTTCGGGCCAGGCATTGCGGCCGGGCTGGTGTCGGGTGGCCCGCAGCTCGGCGCGGGCGCGATGGCCGGTGCCGCGCTGGGCGCGGCCTGGCTGTTATACACATCTGACGCTGCC
>NZ_CAJNKE010000044.1 GCF_905232215.1 Burkholderia sp. LMG 13014 | reverse complement strand
GGGAAAATGGCGCTCGGCCCAGCGGTCGAGCGCCACGAGCGTCTCCACGAGCGACCCCGCCACCGCAGTCAACCGGTATTCGACGTGTGCGCGCCGCGCGGCCACCGCGACGCGTTCGATCAGCCCGTTGCGCTCCAGCTCGCGCAGCGTCTGCGTCAGCACCTTCTGGGAAATCCCGCCGATACGCCGCAGCAGCTCGCCGTTGCGCAGCGGCCGCTCGGCCAGCGCGGGCAGGATCAGCAGCGACCACTTGCCGGCGACCAGCGCCAGCGCGTCGCGCGCCGAGCAGTCCGCCGCATAGACGTCGCCGGGAAATGCCATGGTTACCTCCGGGTGCGTGATTGCGCGGCCCCGTCGCCGCCGGCCATCATCGTCGCACACTCCCGGAGCCCGCCATGCATGCGCTGATCGTCGTCGCCCATCCTGAACCGCAGTCGTTCAACGCCACCCTCGCCGGCGCGGCGGCCGACGCCTGGCGCGCGGGCGGCCATACCGCGACGGTCGCGGACCTGTACGCCGACGCGTTCGACCCGTGCGAAGCGCCGCGCCATTATGCGGACCGGCTCGACACCGCCCGCTTCGACACGCAGCGCGAGCAGCGCCATCACTGGGAACGCGGCACGCTCGCGCCCGAGATCGCGCATCAGGTCGGCCAGCTGAGACAGGCCGACGCGCTGATCCTGCAGTTCCCGCTGTGGTGGTTCGGCGCACCCGCGATCCTGAAGGGCTGGATGGATCGCGTGTTCGTCTACGGCGGCCTCTACAGCAGCCGGCAGCGCCACGATCGCGGCGTGCTGCAGGGGCGGCGCGCGCTGCTGAGCGTCACGACCGGCTCGTCGGCCGCCGCCTGCGCGCCCGACGGCCGAGAAGGCGACACCCGCCTGCTGCTGTGGCCGATCATGTACGCGCTGCGCTACGTCGGCTTCGACGTGCTCGAACCGCACCTGATCCACGATGTCCGCGGCGGCCTCGCGGGCGACGCCGCGCGACGACAGGACGCGCGCCTCGTGCACAGTCTCGCCGGCTACCGCGCGCGGCTGCGCGACTGGCATGCGTGGCCGCGGGTGCCGTTCAACCGCGACGAAGACTTCGACGACGACGCCCGGCTGAAGCCCGGCAGCCCGGCGTACAGCCCGTTCATCCGCCCGACCGGCGCGGACAGCTAGGCCCCGTCTCGGTAAGGCGAGCTTCGCGACACCCGTAGTAGACTCTCGACCATCGTGGGCGCCGGCGGCGGCGGGTACGGCACGGGCAGCATGCCCGCCGGGCCCGCGCGATGCCTCGGGCGCCGACCTGCCGGCCGCCGCGCAATCCTGGCGACGTGACGGCCATCCAGACAATTACGATGGAGTCCCCATGTTTTCCCGACGCTATATCGCGATGTGGTGCGCGGTCCTGCTGTTCGTGGCCGTCGCGGCGCTCGCCGCCCGGCACACGATCGCGTGGCTGTGGCTCGTGATCCCGGCCGCCCTCGTCGCGCTCGGCCTGTACGACCTGAAGCAGGACCGCCACGCCATCCTGCGCAACTACCCGCTCTGGGGCCACTTCCGCTTCCTGTTCGAATTCATCCGACCTGAAATCCGCCAGTACTTCGTCGAGGACGACACCGACGAAAAGCCGTTCTCGCGTGCGCAGCGCAGCCTCGTCTACCAGCGCGCGAAGAACGTCGCCGACAATCGCCCCTATGGCACCGAGTTGAACGTGAAGGCCGTCGCGCACGAATGGATCAGCCACTCGCTCGCGCCGACGAAACTGCCGAACCATGATTTCCGCGTCCGCGTCGGCGCCAGTCGCGCGCAACCGTACGACATTTCGATCTTCAACATCTCGGCGATGAGCTTCGGCTCGCTGTCCGCGAACGCGATCCGCTCGCTGAACCTCGGCGCGAAGAAAGGCGGTTTCGCGCATGACACGGGCGAAGGCTCGCTGTCGAAGTACCACCGCGAAAACGGCGGCGACATCATCTGGGAAATCGCGTCCGGCTACTTCGGCTGCCGCAACGACGACGGCACCTTCAATCCCGACAAGTTCGCGAAGCAGGCCGCCGATCCGCAAGTCAAGATGATCGAGGTGAAGCTGTCGCAGGGCGCGAAGCCCGGCCACGGCGGCGTGCTGCCGGCCGCGAAGATCACGCCGGAAATCGCCGAGACGCGCGGCGTGCCGATGGGCAAGGACTGCATCTCGCCCGCGACGCACTCGGAGTTCTCGACGCCGCGCGGGCTGCTCGAATTCGTCGAACGGCTGCGCACGCTGTCGGGCGGCAAGCCGACCGGCTTCAAGCTGTGCGTCGGCCATCCGTGGGAATTCTTCGGGATCGCGAAGGCGATGCTCGAGACCGGCATCGTGCCGGACTTCATCGTCGTCGACGGCGCGGAAGGCGGCACCGGCGCGGCGCCGCTCGAATTCACCGACCACGTCGGCGTGCCGCTGCAGGAAGGGTTACTGCTCGTGCACAACACGCTCGTCGGGATCGGCGTGCGCGACCGCGTGAAGCTCGGCGCGAGCGGCAAGATCATCACCGCGTTCGACGTCGCACGCACGCTCGCGATCGGCGCGGACTGGGTGAACTCGGCGCGCGGCTTCATGTTCGCGGTCGGCTGCATCCAGGCGCAGACCTGCCACACGGGCCGCTGCCCGACCGGCGTCGCGACGCAGGACCCGGTGCGCCAGCGCGCGCTCGTCGTGCCGGACAAGGCCGACCGCGTGTACAACTTCCACCGCAACACGCTGCACGCGCTGCAGGAGCTCGTGCAGGCGGCCGGCCTCGCGCATCCGTCGGAGCTGCGCGCGCATCACATCGTGCAGCGCATCGCCCCGCACGAGGTCCGGCTGATGTCGCAGTTGCTGAAGTACCTGAAGCCCGGCTCGCTGCTCGACGGCAACACCTGCGGCTTCACGCTGTACGACAAGTGGTGGCCGATTTCGCGCAGCGATTCGTTCACGCTCGGCGAGGCCGTGTACGCGTCGATCGAATGAAGCAGGCGACCGCCCCCGCCGCGGGGCGGCCCGGCAAAAAGAAAAGCGCCCCGCGGGGCGCTTTTCTTTCGTCTGCCGAATCCGTGAATACGTCGCGTGCGGCTCAGTTCTGCGGCAGCGTGTCGGCGAACGACGGCCGTTGCAGCAGCTTCACGAAGTGCTTGTCGAGGTTCGGGTGGCGATCGCGCCAGTTGAGCTCGGGCATCCGGAAGTCGAGATAGCCGAGCGCGCAGCCGAGTGCGATGTCGGCGAGCGTGTAATGATTACCGACGCACCACGTCTTGCCGCCGAGACCCTGCGACATCGCGACGAGACCGTCGTCGATCTTGCGTTGCTGGCGCGCGATCCAGCTCGCGCTGCGTTGCGCCTCGTCGCGCATCGTATGTTCGATACGAATCGCGACCGACGCGTCGATCACGCCGTCGCCCAACGCTTCCCAGCAGCGCACCTCGACGCGCTCGCGGCCCGACGGCGGAATCAGCTTGCCGACCGGCGACAGCGTATCGACGTATTCGCAGATCACGCGGGAATCGAACACCGCGGCACCATCCTCCATCACGAGGCACGGGACCTTGCCGAGCGGATTCGACGCATGAATATCCGTCTCCGGCGCCCACACGTTCTCGAGCTCCAGCTTGTAGTCGATCTTCTTTTCAGCCAGCACGATCCGCGCCTTGCGGACGTACGGGCTGCTGAGCGAACCGATTAATTTCATCATCTGCCTTTTTTTGGGAACCGCCGGGAGTATACGTTGTCGTCGATCATAACCGGCCAGCATGGCGCGATAGAAAATCGCCCGGCCGGCCTGTGGATGGTTTGCAACAACCGTCGTGCGGGCTTTCCGGCGGGCTTCCCGCCCCTCTTTCACGCGTGGCGTCCCGCGGCGCTACAATCGCACGAATGAACGCGCCCCTCGATACCGCCATCGCCGTCGACGTCTACCGCCAGCGCCGTGAACGCGTGCTTGCCGCACTGCGTGCCGCCGGCGGCGGCGTCGCCATCGTCCCCACCGCGCCCGAAGTGCCGCGCAACCGCGATACGGACTATCCGTACCGGTTCGACAGCTACTTCCATTACCTGACGGGCTTCAGCGAGCCGGATGCCGTGCTCGTGCTGAACGCGGCCGCGCCACATGGCACGCCGGAGTCGATCCTGTTCTGCCGCGGCAAGAATGCCGATCGCGAGATCTGGGAAGGCTTCCATTACGGGCCCGAAGCCGCGCGCGACACGTTCGGTTTCGACGCGGCATTCGCGGTCGACGTGATCGACACCGAGATGCCGCGCCTGCTCGCCGACGCGGGCACCGTGCACTACCGGTTCGGTGCGTCGGCCGACTTCGACCGCCAGCTCGCGGGCTGGGTCGACGCGGTGCGGGCGCGGGCGCGCACGGGCGTCGCCGCACCGGACGCGATGCTCGACCTCACACCGCTGCTCGACGACATGCGGCTCGTGAAGGACGAGCACGAGCTCGCGATCATGATGCGCGCGGCGCATATCTCCGCGCTCGCGCACCGCCGCGCGATGCAGGCGTGCCGCCCCGGCATCCGCGAATACGAACTCGAAGCGGAACTCCTGTACGTGTTCCGCAAGCACGGTGCGCAGTCGCCCGCGTACGGCTCGATCGTCGCGGCCGGCGCGAACGCATGCGTGCTGCACTACCCGGCCGGCAACGCAGCCGCGAAGGACGGCGACCTGATCCTGATCGACGCCGCGTGCGAACTCGACGGCTACGCGTCGGACATCACGCGCACGTTCCCGGCCAACGGGCGCTTCTCGCCCGCGCAGCGCACGCTGTACGACATCGTGCTCGCCGCGCAGCAGGCGGCGATCGATGCGACGCGTGCCGGCGTGCCGTTCGAGGCGCCGCACGACGCGGCCGTGCGCGTGCTCGCGCAGGGCTTGCTCGACACCGGCATCATCCCGAAAGCGCGCTTCTCGAACGTCGACGACGTGATCGCCGAGCGTGCGTACACGCGCTTCTACATGCACCGCACCGGCCACTGGATCGGCATGGACGTGCACGATTGCGGCGACTACCGCGAGCGGCTCGCCGAGCGCGACGGCAACGGCGCGCTGCCTTGGCGCACGCTGAAGGCCGGCATGACGCTGACGGTCGAACCCGGCCTGTACGTGCGCGCCGCCGACGACGTGCCGCCCGAGTACTGGAACATCGGCATCCGCATCGAGGACGACGCCATCGTGCGCGAGCACGGCTGCGAGCTGATCACGCGCGGCGTGCCCGTCGCGGCGGACGAAATCGAAGCGCTGATGCGCGCGGGCGCATGACCGGCCGCCGCCGACCGTTACCTCCGTTTCACGAATCAAGATGACGACCGCTTCCTCCCCGGCCATGCCGGACTACGACCTCGCCATCGTCGGCGCGGGCCCCGTCGGGCTCGCGCTCGCCGGCTGGCTCGCACGCCGCAGCGCGACGCAACACGCATCGATCGCGCTGATCGATGCACGCGAACCGGCCGCGAACGCGAACGATCCGCGCGCGATCGCCGTGTCGCACGGCAGCCGCGTGCTGCTCGACACGCCCGCGTGGCCCGCCGACGCGACGCCGATCGAACATATCCACGTGTCGCAGCGCGGCCATTTCGGCCGCACGCTGATCGACCGCGACGAGCACGACGTCGCCGCGCTCGGCTACGTCGTGCGCTACGGCTCGCTCATGCAGGCGCTCGCGGGTGCCGTGCGCGGCACGCGCATCGACTGGCTCACGTCGACCACCGCGCGTGCGCCACAGCAGGATGCCGACGGCGTCACGCTGACGCTCGACGGCCCGCAAGGCGAGCGCACGCTGCGCACGCGCGTCGTCATCAATGCCGAAGGCGGGCTGTTCCACGAACAGCAGGCCGATACGACCAAGCATCGCCGCGACTACGGGCAGACCGCGCTCGTCGGCACGGTCACGCTCTCGGCGCCGCGCCCGAACGTCGCATGGGAACGCTTCACGCACGAAGGCCCGCTCGCGCTGCTGCCGCTCGGCGGGCCGCGCCAGGCCGAGTACGCGCTCGTCTGGTGCTGCACGCCCGACGAAGCGGCGCGGCGTGCCGCGCTGCCCGACGACGCGTTCCTGCGCGAACTCGGCGCCGCGTTCGGCGAACGCATGGGCGAGTTCGTCGCGATCGCGGGCCGCGCGTCGTTCCCGCTCGGCCTGAACGCCGCCCAGACGCTCGTCAACGGCCGCGTCGCGATCGTCGGCAATGCCGCGCAAACCCTGCACCCCGTCGCGGGCCAGGGGCTCAACCTCGGGCTGCGCGACGCGCATACGCTCGTCGACACGCTGTCCGCGCAAGGCTTCGAAGCGACCGCGCTCGCCACCTTCAACGCGCGCCGCGCACTCGACCGGCGCTTCACGATCGGCGCGACCGACACGCTGGCACGCCTGTTCACGATCGACTCGGGCCCGCTCCCGCTGCTGCGCGGCGCCGCACTCACCGCGCTCGAGTTCGTGCCGCCGCTGAAGAAGCTGATCGCGCGCCAGATGATGTTCGGCCAGCGCAACTGACGCGCGGCGCGCACAGTCGCGCCACTCAAACCGGGTCAAATCGGCGGGACATGGGAATACGGTAAAATGCGCGTTTCCGTCTGCCCTTTCCCTGCCCGCGCCCGCCGCGGGCGGTGCCATTGCGATGCCTGTTATCGGCCCTCACGTATTGCGTAACAACCTGTTCGTCGCCCCGATGGCCGGCGTGACGGATCGTCCGTTCCGCCAGCTCTGCAAGCGGCTGGGGGCCGGTTACGCCGTGTCCGAGATGGTCGCGTCCAATGCGCAGCTGTGGAAAAGCGCGAAGACGATGCGGCGCGCGAACCATGAAGGCGAGGTCGAGCCGATCGCGGTCCAGATCGCCGGCGCCGATCCGGCGATGATGGCCGAAGCGGCCCGCTACAACGTCGACAACGGCGCACAGATCATCGACATCAACATGGGCTGCCCGGCGAAGAAGGTCTGCAACGTCGCGGCCGGCTCCGCGCTGCTGCAGAACGAGCCGCTCGTGCAGCGCATCGTCGAGGCGGTCGTCGCGGCCGTCGGCACGGGGCCGGATGCAGTGCCCGTCACGCTGAAGATCCGCACGGGCTGGGATCGCGAGCACAAGAACGCGATCACGGTCGCGCGCCTGGCCGAAGCCGCCGGCATCTCGATGCTCACCGTGCACGGCCGCACGCGCGCCGACCTGTACCGCGGCGACGCCGAATACGACACCATCGCGGCCGTGAAGGCGGCGGTGCGGATTCCGGTAGTCGCGAACGGCGACATCACGTCGCCCGCGAAGGCGAAGGCCGTGCTCGACGCAACCGGTGCCGATGCCCTGATGATCGGTCGTGCCGCGCAAGGTCGGCCGTGGCTGTTCCGCGAAATCGATCATTTCCTGCAAACCGGCGAGCTGCTGCCCCCGCCGCGGATCGACGAGATCCAGCACGTGATGAACGAACACCTGGAAGACCACTACGCTTTCTATGGTGAATTCACGGGCGTCCGTACTGCGCGCAAGCACATCGGCTGGTACACTCGCGGCCTTTCCGGTGCCAACGGGTTCCGGCACAGGATGAACACGCTCGATTCCACCCGCGAGCAGCTCGCCGCCGTCAATGCATTCTTCGAGGCGCAAAAGGCGCTGTCGGACCACCTCGTCTACGTCGATGACGAAGAGGAAAACGGCCAGGGCGAGTCGGACGACCATAACCAGTTAGCAGCATGAGCAAGCACAACATCGAACAATGTGTCCGCGAGAGCCTGGACGTGTATTTCCGGGATCTAGACGGCTCCAATCCGCACGACGTCTATGAAATGGTGATGTCCTGCGTCGAAAAGCCGATGCTCGAGGTCGTGCTCGTACAGGCCGGCGGCAACCAGTCGCTCGCCGCGGAGTACCTCGGCATCAATCGCAATACGCTGCGCAAGAAGCTGCAGCAGCACGGCCTGCTGTAGGCGGCCGTCCCGTCCCCGTTTCCCTGGCTATTGGTGGTTCCATCATGATCAAGCAAGCGCTCATTTCCGTTTCCGACAAGACCGGCATCGTCGACTTCGCAAAGTCGCTGTCCGACCTCGGCGTCAAGCTGCTGTCGACCGGCGGCACCGCGAAACTGCTCGCCGACGCGGGCCTGCCCGTGACCGAAGTGGCTGATTACACGGGCTTCCCGGAAATGCTCGATGGGCGCGTGAAGACGCTCCACCCGAAGGTGCACGGCGGCATCCTGGCCCGCCGTGACCTGCCCGAGCACATGCAGGCGCTGGAACAGCACGGCATCCCGACGATCGACCTGCTGGTCGTGAACCTGTATCCGTTCGTCGCGACGATCGCGAAGGACGACTGCACGCTCGCCGACGCGATCGAGAACATCGACATCGGCGGCCCGACGATGCTGCGCTCGGCCGCGAAGAACCACCGCGACGTGACGGTCGTCGTCGACCCGGCCGATTACTCGGTCGTGCTCGATGAAATGAAGGCGAACGGCAATGCGGTCGGCTACCCGACCAACTTCCGCCTCGCGACGAAGGTGTTCGCACACACCGCGCAATACGACGGCGCGATCACGAACTACCTGACGAGCCTGACCGACGAGCTGAAGCACGCGTCGCGCAGCGCGTACCCGGCAACGCTGAACATGGCGTTCGACAAGGTGCAGGACCTGCGCTACGGCGAGAACCCGCACCAGAGCGCGGCGTTCTACCGCGACCTCGCGACGCCGGCCGGCGCGCTCGCGAACTACCGCCAGCTGCAGGGCAAGGAACTGTCGTACAACAACATCGCCGATTCCGACGCGGCGTGGGAGTGCGTGAAGACGTTCGATGCACCGGCCTGCGTGATCATCAAGCATGCGAACCCGTGCGGCGTCGCGGTCGGCAACGATTCGGCCGATGCGTACGCGAAGGCGTTCCAGACCGACCCGACGTCGGCGTTCGGCGGCATCATCGCGTTCAACCGCGAAGTCGACGAAGCGGCGGCCCAGGCTGTCGCGAAGCAGTTCGTCGAAGTGCTGATCGCCCCGTCGTTCTCCGACGCCGCGAAGCAGGTGTTCGCCGCGAAGCAGAACGTGCGCCTGCTCGAAATCGCACTTGGCGACGGCCACAACGCATTCGACCTGAAGCGCGTGGGCGGCGGCCTGCTGGTGCAGTCGCTCGACTCGAAGAACGTGCAGCCGCACGAGCTGCGTGTCGTCACGAAGCGCCACCCGACGCCGAAGGAAATGGACGACCTGCTGTTCGCATGGCGCGTCGCGAAGTACGTGAAGTCGAACGCGATCGTGTTCTGCGGCAACGGCATGACGCTTGGCGTCGGTGCAGGCCAGATGAGCCGCGTCGATTCCGCGCGCATCGCGAGCATCAAGGCGCAGAACGCGGGCCTGACGCTGACCGGCTCGGCCGTGGCATCGGATGCGTTCTTCCCGTTCCGCGACGGCCTCGACGTCGTCGTGGCGGCCGGCGCGACCTGCGTGATCCAGCCGGGCGGCTCGATGCGCGATGACGAAGTGATCGCCGCAGCCGACGAGCACAACATCGCGATGATCCTGACGGGCGTGCGCCACTTCCGCCACTGATCGCATGCGGCCCGCGCGGCCGCTGCACGACAACCCGGCGGCATTGCACCCGCCGGGTTTTTTATTTCACGATGACTCCAGCACCGAACTTTGCTGGACTGCGCTAGAACCCGATACAGAAGGTTTATCAATAACTTACGCGCGTCCATCATATGCCGGTGCTTTCTGAAACCTGACCCGGCTTCCGCTCTCATGGCTCCCATGTGGCTCTTGGAAACGGGTCTTTCCGAGGAGTCATCATGGCCAAGATCAAGCTCACCAAGACCGCCGTGGAGGCGGCGCAACCCCAGCCGCAGGCCGTCGAACTACGGGATACCGTGGTGCCTGGCTTCCTGTGCAAGATTACCCCGGCGGGCCGCCGCGTGTTCATGCTCCAGTACCGCACGAACGCGGGCGAGCGACGCAAGCCCGCCCTGGGCCTGTTCGGGGAACTGACCGTTGAACAGGCCCGCGTCATGGCTCAGGACTGGTTGGCCGAGGTTCGCCGGGGCGGCGATCCTGGCGGCGCCAAGGCCGATGCGCGCAAGGCGCCCACCGTCACGGAGCTGTGCAAAAAGTTCATGGAGGAATACTCCAAGAAGCGCAACAAGCCCAGCACGCAGGAGGGCTATCAGGGCGTCATCGACCGCTGCATCATTCCACTGTTGGGCCGCAAGAAGGTGCAGGACGTGAAGCGGCCCGACATTGCCGGCCTGATGCAAAAGCTGGCCTACAAGCCGACCGAAGCGAACAAGGCTTTCGGCGTGTTGCGCAAGATGTTCAACCTGGCCGAAGTGTGGGGCTACCGTCCCGACGGCACGAACCCGTGCCGTCACGTCCCGATGTACCCACCTGGGAAGGAAACCCGGCTCATCATTGATGACGAACTGGCGTTGATCTTCCGCCACCTGGACAAGCTGGAAGCGGAAGGTCTGGAGAACTACGTCATCCCCTTGGCAATCCGCCTGCAATTCGAGTTCGCCGCGCGTCGCTCCGAAATCTGTCCGCTCGAATGGAGCTGGCTGGACTTCGAGAACCGGCGAGTGGTGTGGCCCGACAGCAAGACGGGCGGCATGTCCAAGCCCATGAGCGCGGAAGCCTATCGGCTGCTCTCGACGGCGCCACGTCGGGAAGGCTGCCCGTATGTCCTGCCATCGCCCAACGACCCGGACAAGCACCTGACCTTTGGCGAGCACTATGGCGGATGGTGCCGGGCGCTTAAGGCCGCCGGCGTGCCGCACGTCGGCACGCACGGCATCCGCCATCGTTCGACGACCGACATTGCCAATTCGGGCGTGCCGACCAAGGTAGGCATGAAGCTGACCGGGCACAAGACCGTGGCGATGTTCATGCACTACGTCCACACCGAGGACAAGCCGGTACGCGAGGCGGCCGAGCTGGTGGCGAGCCGTCGTCAGGCGATCACGGGTGCGCGGCAGGCCGAGGGAGTAGCAGCATGAACCGGCGCAAAGTATCCGTGGCGTCCTCCGCAGCGCCTTCGGCGCTGCTGGGCGACATTCGGGCATTGATTGAGGCGGCGCGGCAGCGCGCCGTCTTGGCGGTCAATGCCGAACTGACCCTGCTGTTCTGGCGTATCGGCCAGCGCATCCATACGGAGGTGCTGGCCGGCCAGCGGGCCGGGTACGGCGAGGAAATCCTGCCGACCCTGGCGGCGCAGCTTGTGCGCGACTACGGGCGCAGCTTCGCGGACAAGAACCTGCGCCGCATGGTGCAGTTCGCCGCCACCTACCCGGACGAGCCAATTGTCGTGACGCTGTCACGACAATTGAGCTGGTCGCATTTCCTGGCGCTGCTGCCGCTGAAAGACCCGCTCCAACGGCAATACTACGTGCAGATGGCGAGCGCCGAACGCTGGAGCGTGCGGACGCTGCGCGAGCGCATCGACTCGATGCTGTACGAGCGCACGGCGCTGTCGCAGAAGCCGGGCGAGACGATCGCGCAGGAGCTGGCGACGATGCGCGATGCGCAGCGCATGACGCCGGCGCTGGTCATGCGCGATCCCTACATTCTCGACTTTCTCGGGCTGCGTGACACCTGGCAGGAAAGCGACTTGGAAGCGGCCATCATCCGCGAAATGGAATCCTTCCTGCTGGAGCTGGGGGCCGGTTTCTCCTTCGTCGCCCGGCAAAAGCGCATCCCGATTGACGACGAGGATTTCCACCTCGACCTGCTGTTCTACAACCGCAAGTTGCGGCGGCTGGTGGCGGTGGAGTTGAAGGTCGGCGAGTTCAAGGCGGCCTACAAGGGGCAGATGGAGCTTTACCTTCGCTGGCTGGACAAGCACGAACGCGAGCCGGAGGAAGCCTCGCCGCTGGGCATCATCCTTTGCACCGGCAAGAAGCGCGAGCAGATCGAATTGCTGGAGCTGGACAAGTCAGGCATCCACGTCGCCGAGTACCTGACTGCCTTGCCGCCGAGGGGCGTGCTGGTGGAACGGCTGCAACAGGCAGCAGAGCGGGCGCAGTTGCAGATCGAGCAGCGCAAGACGGACACCGAGTAGTCCTGTCCCAAGCAGTCGGGCATCCCGGCGTTCCGCCGTCGCGCTGTCGTGCTGCGCATCGAGCCTCGCTGCGCGAGTCTCGCCCCTTGCGGGCTTCCATCGTTCCCTCGCTTTGCTCGGCTGACGCCTTCGGCCCTGACGGGCCTGCGCGCTCCGCTTGCCCCAAAAGCCGAGGGTGTGCAGTGGGCGGGGTGTAGGCGGTCTTGCTGTTCCCTTCACCGTATCACGGCGTTCTCGCCGTCAAGGGCGGCGCGCGCTGTTGCGCGCTTGCGTCCTGGCGGCCGTCTGCGACCCCTGACTGCTTGCGCTGCGCCGTGCTGGACACGGTTCCGGGCAATTCCGCCCGAGCAACCGGAGCACGATCATGTCGCAACTGTCCTTTTCCTCGTTCGATGCCGCGCTGATGGTGCGCGACTCCCAAGGTCATTACCTGCCGGCGACGGCCGACCAGATTCTGGAGGCCGCGCGCCAGGCCATCGAGCACAAGATGCAGCGCGGTGCCTCATTCAGTTCACCGTCGGAAGTCAAGGAGTACCTGCGCGCCAAACTGGCCGGCTTCGAGCATGAGGTGTTCGCGGTGCTGTTCCTCGATTCGCAGCATCGCCTTATCGAGTATGCCGAGATGTTCCACGGCACCATCGACAGCGCATCGGTGTATCCGCGCGAAGTGGTGAAGGAAGCGCTGCGGCTCAACGCGGCAGCGGTCATCGTTTCGCACAACCACCCGAGCGGCAATCCAGAGCCAAGTGCGGCCGACAGGGCATTGACGTTGCAACTCAAGAGCGCGCTGGCGCTGGTGGACGTTCGCACGTTGGATCACATCATCGTGGCGGGCAGCCTCACTACGTCCTTCGCCGAACGTGGCTTGATCTGACCGAGGGGGCTTCGGCCCCCTTTTTGCTGCGCCTGCTGGCGCAACTCCGGCCCTCGCGGGCCTGCGCGTGCTACGCACTTGCCCCAAAGCCGGAGGTGCGTGGAGGTTGTGAGGGAGGCGGTCTTGCTGTTCCCCTCATCGTGCCACGGCGTTCTCGCCGTCAAGGGCTGCGCGCCAATGGCGCTTGCGTCCTGGCGGCCGTCTACGACCCCTGACTGCTTGCGCTGCGCCGTGCCCCGGAAGGGTCGGGCAATTCCGCCCGGCAACCTTTCAGGAGTTCACCATGAACAACGTACTTATCACTGCCGAGCAGCGCGTCGTGCTGCTGGCCAACGGCAGCACATCGCTGGAGAACCCGGACTTCGACCCAGCCCCGGTGGTCAAGCTGTTCACGCCGGACGGCGGCGCGACCTGGCTGCTGACCGAGATTGACCCCGACGACCATGACCACGCTTTCGGTCTTTGTGACCTGGGGCTGGGGATGCCGGAACTCGGCTGGGTCAGCTTGAACGAGCTGGCGAGCGTGCGCGGCGGGCTGGGCCTGCCGATCGAGCGCGACCTGTCTTTCCGTGGCGAAAAGCGGTTGAGCGCCTACGTGCGCGATGCGCGGCTGGCGGGGCGGATCGTCGTCTGACCTCGCCCTTGGAGCGCCTCAAGGCGCTCCTTGCGCTTTCTCGATCATTTCAGGAGATCAATGCCATGAGCAGCCATCACGACTACATCATCGAAATCACGGCGCAGCACGATGCGCTCAAGCCCTTCGCGCCGGAGAACGGCCAGCCGCTGCGCTTCAAGATCGGCGACGCGGTGATCTACACCAACCAGTTCGGCGTGCAGTTCCGTCGCCGCGTCACCGGTTTCTACCAGCCCAGCGGGCTTTGTGGTCACTATGCGCGCGGAGCGCGCTATCTGCTGAACTCGACTTCGCCGTGGGTGCCGGTTGCGCAATCCAGCCTGCGTCCTGACGACTCGGCCTGATGCCTTCGCGCCCCTTGCGGCGCGCTACGCGCTTCGCTTGCCTCCAGGGGAAAGCCCTGCGGGCTATCCCCGCCGCGCAGACTTGGCGCCCCTGAACATCGCCGACCCGGCTGCGCCGGATCGGCCAGACAGCATCCACAGCAGATCCACGATGCCCTGCGCGTGCTCGTCCTGACCCTGTTGTCCATTCGGTTTTGAAGTCTGGGCGTCCCCGGCCACCTGGGAGATGGCCGGTCGCGCTGTCGTGCTGCGCATCGAGCCGCCTGCGGCGTCTCGCCCCTGTCGGGCTTCCATCGTTCCCTCGCTCCGCTCGGCTGACGCCTCCGGCCCAGCTTCCAGCTTCGGGCCTGCGCGCTTGCGCTTGCCGTGCGGTCGGCGTGGAAGGTGCCCGTTGCCATGTCCAGCCGTCTTCCCTGACTCCATCACCTTGTCCGCGACTGTAGCCCGCTCCCGTGTGCCATCAAGGCGCGCAGGGCCGTGTCCTCGGCTTCGCCTGCGGGCCGCACCAACCCTGCGCTTTTTTCCTTGACGGCCCCCGTCCGCGCGCTCCTGACCGTCGCGGGCGATGAACTCAGGAAAGACGGTGGCAACAGGGCCAACCGGGTTCCTCGTGCCGACCGCACCGAACAGCCGAAAGGCTGGGCTCCGAATCTAGGAATCCGGTGTGCGCTTTCTTCAACAGCCAAGTCAGGAGAACGACATGCTTGCAACCCGTTTCGCTTCCCATTCCCCCGCACTGCGCAGCGACTACCCGCTGTCCGATGACCAGATTCACCGTGTAGCGCCGTCCATCTTTGCGGATGCCCCGCATGAAAGTCGTTCGCAGCGATACGCCTATATCCCTACGGCGGCGGTTTTGACCGAGCTTCGCAAAGAAGGGTTTCAGCCTTTCATGGTGACGCAAACCCGCGTGCGCGATGAAGGCAAGCGCGAGCACACGAAACACATGCTGCGCCTGCGCCACGCCAGCCAGATCAACGGCGCGGAAGCCAATGAAATCATCCTGCTGAACTCGCACGATGGCACCAGCAGCTATCAGATGCTGGCGGGCCAGTTCCGATTTGTTTGCAGCAATGGCCTTGTGTGCGGCGACACCGTGGCCGATGTGCGCGTCCCCCATAAAGGCGACGTGGCGGGCCAAGTCATCGAAGGCGCTTTCGAGGTGCTGCGCGGTTTCGACCTTGTGCGCGATTCCCGCGACGCCATGCGCGCTATCACGCTCGATGAAGGCGAAGCCGAAGTGTTCGCCCGCGCCGCGCTGACCCTCAAGTACGACGACCCGAACAAGCCCGCGCCCATCACCGAAAGCCAGATTCTGATGCCGCGCCGGTTTGAAGACCGCCGCCCCGACTTGTGGAGCGTGTTCAACCGCACCCAAGAGAACCTGACCAAAGGCGGATTGCATGGTCGCAGCGCCAACGGACGCCGCCAGCAGACCCGTCCGATACAGGGCATTGATTCCGATGTGCGCCTCAATCGCGCCTTGTGGATGCTGGCCGATGGCCTGCGCCAGTTGAAAGCCTGACCCGTCCCCCGCAGGAGGGGCGGTTTCCCCTCCATTCCTTGTTTCACTCGATTGGAGAACCACCATGAACGCCATCACCACCACCGAAGCCCGCGCCGTCAATGCCGCCGCCGCTATCCCGCTGGAAGCCGCCGACCCGACCAAGAACCTGATTCTGGTTCCGCTGTCGCGGCTGGTGCTGCGCCCCACGGGCCGCAACGTGCGCAAGACCCCGCGCATGTCCATCCCCGAACTGGCTGCAAGCATCCAGCGCGTGGGCCTGCTGCAAAACCTGATCGTGATCGCATCCGCCGATGGCGAGCATTACGAGGTGGTCGCCGGTGGTC
This sequence comes from Burkholderia sp. LMG 13014, assembly GCF_905232215.1. Lineage (GTDB taxonomy): Bacteria > Pseudomonadota > Gammaproteobacteria > Burkholderiales > Burkholderiaceae > Burkholderia. The sequence continues at coordinate 8,806 of NZ_CAJNKE010000044.1, read as the reverse complement.
GTCGCCTTGCTGCGCTGAAGCTGCTGGCGAAAAAGCACCGCATCGCCAAGGATTGGGAGGTGCCTTGCTTGCAAGTGGCCGATGGCACGGCCCGCACTGCCAGTCTCACCGAGAACGTGCAGCGTGAAGCCATGCACCCGGCAGACCAGTTTGAAGCCTTCGCCGCGCTGGTGGCCGAAGGCCGACCCATCGAGGACATCGCAGCGGATTTTTCCGTCACGCCGCTGGTGGTGCAGCGCCGCTTGAAGCTTGCGAACGTCTCGCCGCGCCTCATGGCCGACTACCGCGCCGATGCCGTGAGCCTTGACCAGTTGATGGCCCTTGCCATCACCGATGACCACACCGCGCAGGAAGCCGCCTTCTACGATGCGCCAACGTGGCAGCGCCAGCCGTCCGCGCTGCGCGACCGCCTCACCGAAAGGGAAATCGACGCCTACCGGCATCCGCTGGTGCGGTTCGTCGGGCTGGAAACCTACGAGGCCGCAGGCGGTGGCGTGCGCCGTGACCTGTTCGCGGAAGGTGACGCGGGCGTGTATCTGACCGATGCCGCGCTGCTGGACAGGCTGGCGCAAGACCGGCTGGCGGGCATCGCCGCCGAGGTGAAGGCCGAAGGCTGGGCATGGGTGGATGCCACGCCGGGCGTGACCCATGCCGACCTGCACGCTTTCCAGCGTGCGCCGAGGGAGCGGCGCGAACCGACCAAGCGCGAAGCGCAGCGCATCGAAAAGCTGCAAGCCAAGGTGCAGGCCATTGGCGAAGCCCTCGATGGTGCGCTGGAAGCCGAGGACGAGGACAAGGCCGACGCGCTGCAAGAGGAAGGCGAAGCCGTGGGCGAGCAGTTGCAGGCGTTGGAAGATGGTTTGCAGGACTACAGCCCGACCGTGAAGGCCGCAGCCGGTGCCATCGTCACCATCGACCGCAACGGGCAGGCCGTGATCCATCACGGCCTGATGCGCGAAGCCGAGGCCAAGGCCCTGCGCACGCTGGAACGCCTGCGCCAAGGTTTCAGCGGTGAGGATGCCGAGAACGGCGACGAAGGCGAGGACGACGACCAGCCCAAGACCGCCGCCATGTCCGACCGACTGGCGCAGCGGTTGAGTGCCCACCGCACCGCCGCGCTACAAATCGAAGTGGCGCAGCATCCGCAAGTGGCGCTGGCCGCGCTGGTGCATGGCATGGTGCAGACCGTTTTGCACGGCAGCCACTACGGCCACGACCTGCCGCTGGGCGTGAGCCTGAAAGTGCAAGACCGGCTGGAAGGCATGGCACCGGACTGGCCGGAATCGCCCGCTGCCGTGGCGCTGCGCGAACTGCAACAGGTGGCGGGCGAAGCCTTGCCGCAGGACAGCGCCGAACTGTTCGCCGCGTTGCTGGCGAATTCGCAAGACGAACTGGTGCGACTGCTGGCGGTATGCGTGGCCGTCACGGTGGACGTGGTGACACCCCGCACCATGCGGCAGCAGCCGGGCGAGGAACTGGCGCAGGCCGTGGGGCTGGACATGGCCGCATGGTGGAAGCCCACCAATGAGGGTTATTTCCGGCATGTGCCGAAGGCCGCGATTCTGGAAGCCGTGGAGCAGTTCGCCCCGTCGCACGTCACCCGGCTGGCGAAGCTGAAGAAGGCCGACATTGCCAGCGAAGCGGAGCGGCTGGCCGATGGCACTGGCTGGATGCCTGCCATCTTCAAGGCCGAAGGCACGCAGGAAACCACGCCGGCGGCGCCGCAGGCCCAGGACAACGCCCCGGAGGATGCCGAGGCAATGGCGAATGAAACCGCCGTGGCGCTAGCCGCTTGACCCGCGCCGACAGCAAGCGCCCCGGTCTCGACCGGGGCGCTTGCTGGAAGGAGAACACCCCATGACACGTACCACCACCAGCCGCCCACGCATGGCGGCGATCTACGCCCCCGGCACGGTACGCGCCCGCCGCTGGCACGGCGATGGCGACGTGCGCGGCTACCGCCCGCCCTCGGGCTGGTCAGCCCGCGCCGACCTGACCGACATTCACCCCATCACGGGCCGCGCCTTGCCGCGTGCCGTATGGTGGCTCATCGAGACGAAGGAATAACCCGATCAGCACCGCGCCCATGCCGTTCCGTCCTGGGCGCGGTGAAAGCAAAATCCGGGCGCGGCAGTGGCCGCGCCCGGTGTTCAAGGCCAACTGCCGAATCAGAACGCCGCCGCCCTCGCGGTGGCTCAGGTGGCGGCGTTAAAGCAGCCGAGCATCCGCCCGGCCCACACCTGCGCGCTCCGCTTGCCTCCAGGGGAAAGCCCTGCGGGCTATCCCCGCCGCGCACAGCTTGGCGCCCCTCGATGCCGCCGAACCGGCTTCGCCGGATCGGCCCGGCCAGCGCTCCGCCACGATGGACGGGGCGCTGGCGAACACGCTGGCGTTTGCTGCGGCGGGTTGTGCAAATGCGTGCCGTCCTCAACGCTGGCGGTTCTTGCCCATCACGTCCATGAAGGACTGTTCACGGACAACCCGCCCAGCATCGCTATGGAGTTTCTATGCCACGCCACTAGACCGGCGCCGCAAGTTGCGGCGGAGGCGTTCTTGCCTGTCATCGGGTGGTTGACCTGGCCTGCGTCAGTGGGCGAGCCGGAGCAGTCTTCATGCGGGGATGCCGAGCCGGCCACATCTCCTTGCGGTGCGGTTCGGCCCAAGGCGTCCTTGTGTTGTTGTGAATCCTGGCGGTGGCGCGGCTGCGCCTCGGGCTTCATGGCTGCAACCGTCCGGCGAAAACAATTTCCCCTGCTTTGTCACTGCGTTCGGTGCATTCCTCGCGGGACAAATTCTTTTCGCCTCCCGGCTCTCCACTGCGTTTCGACCGCAAGCGGTGCAGCCAGCCCGTCCCCCGCCGGCCGGATCACAACAAGGACGCGATGGGCGCGAACCTTGTTCCACCGAACGGAGATTTCACTATGGCCAACATCGGCACCTTCACCGCAGACAAAGACGGCTTCACCGGCACGCTTCGCACCCTGACGCTCAACGTCAAGGTCAAGCTGGTGCCCAACGACAAGGGCGACAACGAGAAGGCCCCCGACTTCCGCCTGCAGGCCGCCAGCCACGACATCGGCGCAGCGTGGAAGAAGACCAGCGAGGCCGGGCGGGAGTACATCTCCGTGACCCTCGACGATCCATCGTTCCCGGCCACGGTCTACGCCCGCCTGATCGAAGGCGAAGACGGCACGCACGACTTGATCTGGTCGCGCAGCAAGCCCCAGGCGGCGTGACCGCCGCCCGCAGCGCCCCGCCACATGGCGGGGCGCTGCGCTGTTGTGTTGGTTCGTACCGAACCTGGTGGCAGGCGGTGGCCCATAGTGTGGGCTGCACTTCTATGCGGGGACGCGGTGCTTGCCGTTGCAATCAGGGCATGGCGTGTCGGCGCGACCCGCCGCCGGACTTTTACGGGCTACGCCCCGTGCCGTCTTTGCCGTCACGGCCATCCGGCTCCAATCCCTCACGCCTTCGCGCCTGCGGCGCTGCGCACTTCGCTTGCCTCCGAGGGAAAGCCCTACGAGCTATCCCCGCCGCGCACAGCTTGGCGCCCCTCGATGCAGCCGGAGCCTACGGATGGGCCGCCGCTGCGAGCTGGCTTTCAGCCTCGCTCATCAGCACTGCCGTGCTGCATTCGAGCGCGCCGGCGATCTTGAAGATGATCGCCAGCGTGGGCATGTGCTCGCCGCGCTCGACCTTGCCCATGTGCGAGCGCTCGACGCCAGCCAGGTGCGCCAGCGATTCCTGCGCAATGCCGCGCTCCGTCCGCAACGCGCGCACCGCCGCGCCGAAGGCTTGCGCCAACTCGGCATCGTAGGTGGTGGCGCCGGCCGGTCGGCCGCGCTGAATGGGTCGCTTCTGCATAGACAGAAGCGTCAAGTCGCAGCACAATTAAAACCACGTTATCTTTAACTCTTTCAGTGAAACCTCACTGTTTTGCGTTTTTACGGGAATCCGCATTTGTGCCTCTGCGGATTTCCACAAAGGCGCATAGCCACGGAATCACAATCGTGCTTTTTCCCAAATCCGCCGATGCGGCTTTGCGTTTTCACGCTTGGGCGGATTTGTGAATTGGGAATAGATCGCCATGAACTCACTCATCACCGAGGACGAGCGCCAACGCCTGCTGACCCACGGCCAGGCACGTGCTGACGGTCAGGCCGGCGACCCGCTGCCCGTGGTGCGCCTGTTCACACCGGACGCACACCTCACCTGGCTGCTCGCTTCGCTCGACCCGGCCGACGGCGATACGGCCTACGGCCTGATCGACCTGGGCCTGGGGATGCCTGAGCTGGGCACCGTGAAGCTGTCCGATCTGGCATCCATCGTCGGGCCGCGCAAGCAGCCTGTGATGCGGGATCGGTATTTCCAGGCGGCGCGGCCCCTGTCGGAATATGTCCGGCTGGCCCAGGAGAACGGCGGCATTGTCGATTAAGCCAATCGCGTTCCGGCGCAGCCGGACGTATTGAGACTATTTCCGTCGGAATTCGGATTTGTCCGGTCTCAATTCGCACTCTTGCACCAAAACAGGGCCTTTGAGACGGAAACGGCCACGATCTTTGGCGCGAGTTACGGCACCTTGATTTGTGCCGCGTGACTTTTTTGGACTGCGCGGCCGTCGTATTCGGACGCATTGCGCAATACCCCGGAGCCAATCGGTCTTGACACTTGATGTACAGCTTAAACAGGTTCGGATGATGTTTTGATGTGGATGCGGTGGCTCCGTTCTTGAACGCCCGTGACGACGTTCCTGCTGTTCGACGGGAGCTTGAGTCATGGTCAATCCTCACCATATCGCGCATTGGTATCCGACCGCCGCGTACCTCTACATCTTGTGCCTGGACACGCTCGCACTGGCCTGGGAGTACCTGCGCCGCCACCCCGATTACCGGCTCGACTGGCAGCGCCACCAGCGCCGACCGCAAGCGGCGCAACAGGCGGCGCTTCGCTGGGGCTTGCGTCTGCTGGAAGACCCGGCCCTGGATGCGCGCGACGCGCATCCGGCCTGGCTGCCCGGCCACGATGCCGTGGTGCAACTCCATCCCGATGCCGATCCGCCGCCCGATGCGGCGGCCTTCGCGTTCTGGCACATCCCCGGTCACAAGCAACTGCTGCACGACGGTAAAGGGCTGGCGCTGATCGCGCACAACCCCGGCCATTGCGCGCGCTTCGCGCTGGCGCCCGGCCTGGAAGATGGCATGGCGGTCGCCTATGCCAATCGCGGAGGTGGCGGCGGCGCTGCCGCACCTGCGCCTACGCGCAGCGCGACGCTGGCCGCGGCCAGGCCCCGGCCTACACCGGCCGCGATGCTGGAGTTGCACACCCTGCAGGCGCTCGACGCGACCCTGGCGGGTGCGTCCTTGCGCGACGTGGCCGAAGGGCTGTTCGGTGCCGATGCCGTGGCGGCGGACTGGCACGCCGACGGCGACCTGCGCGCCCGCGTGCGCCGCCTGGTGCGGCGCGGCGATGCACTGATGCGCGGCGGTTATCGCCGGCTAGCACAACTGCCGCCGCTTGAGAAGGGACGTTTTGATGGGGACGCAAAACGTCCCTGAGCAGCGGAGCTTCGTTTTCTGAGACTGCCTCCATCCGGTTGCGCTGTGTGGCCGGAGCTTTGAAAGCTATGGAGGTTCACACCATGCGTCCCGCTCCCTTGCGGCCTGCCGCCACTGTCCCGACCGCTGCCGCACAACCGCAGCGTTACCTCACCAACGACGAAGCCGCCGAGTACCTGCGCCTGTCGCCGCGCACGCTGGAGAAGCAGCGCGTGATCGGCGGTGGCCCGCGCTTTCGCAAGTTCGGCCGGCGCGTCATGTACGCCGTGGCCGACCTCGACGCCTGGGCCGCCGACCGCAGCTTCGAGACGACTTCCGATCCTGAGTACGCCGAACAGCACTCGGCGGACAGCCGTGCGCGCTGATCGCTGGCACGCGCCAGGCCACCGCCATGCCCAGCCCCGCGCTGCCGTCCCGGCAGCGGCCCTCGCAAGAACGCGAACAGCTCGACCTGTTCCGTGCCTTGCCGGGCGACATGGCGCCGCGCGACAGCCAGGACTTGATGGCCTTTCCGTTCTTCTCGCTGGCGAAGTCGCGGCGCACGGCGCCCATCGACTTCCGGGCGGGCAACGTCACGATCCGCGTGGAAGGCACACAGGAGCACGGCATCGCCACGATCTGGGACGCGGACGTGCTGATCTGGGCTGCTTCGCAGATCGTGGAGGCGCGCGACGCAGGCTTACGCCCGTCGCGGCTGATGCAGGCCACGCCCTACGAGATCCTGCGCTTCATCGGGCGCGGTACGTCGCTGCGCGACTACCAGCGCCTCAAAGCCGCGTTGGATCGGCTGCAATCCACGACCGTGGCCACGTCGATCCGCGAGACAACCGGGCGACGCCTGCATCGGTTTTCGTGGATCAACGAGTGGAAGGAACTGGCCGATGCCAAGGGCACGCCCTTGGGGCTGGAGCTGATCCTGCCGGATTGGTTCTTTGGTGGGGTGATGGATGCCGCTCTGGTGCTGACCATCGACCCGGCGTATTTCCGGCTGACGGGCGGCATCGAACGGTGGCTGTACCGCCTGGTGCGCAAGCACGGCGGGCGGCAGGAAGGCGGCTGGCAATTCGATTTCCGGCACCTGTACCGGAAATCGGGCAGCGTCACGCGCTTCTCGGACTTTGCCTACGACCTGCGCGCGCTCGTCGCGCGGCAGTCGCTGCCCGGCTATGTCCTGAGCATCGAGCGGATGCCGGGCGATGGAGTCGAGTTGCTGATGTTTCGGCCCGTGCCGTTCACGGCACGGGGATAACTTCGGGAAAAGCGGTGGACGGGCTCGTGCTATCAGGAGTACGGGGTATCGTGCTATCGGGAGTACGACTATCGTGCTATCAGGAGTACGGATCGTCCGCAAAGCCAATAACGGCGCGGGTTTCGACCTCCCTTAACTTACCTAACTTAAATTCTCTAACTTGTAGTAGGGAAACGCCGTCGCGGTGGACAACCGCTGCGCGGCCACAAACGCAGCAGACAAAGCCTGCTCTTCCAGCATGGAGGGCCAGGCCATGATCGTCGCGCTGCTCAACCAGAAAGGCGGCGTGGGCAAGACCACGCTCGCCACCCATATCGCCGGCGAGCTGGCGATGCGCGGCCAGCATGTCGTGCTGCTGGACGCCGACCCGCAGGGTTCTTCACTGGACTGGACGCAACGACGCAGCCAGCAAGGCTTGCCTCGGCTGTTCAGCGCCGTGGGCCTCGCACGCGAAACGCTGCATCAGGAAGCGCCAGAACTCGCCAGGCGGGCCGATCACGTCGTCATCGACGGCCCGCCGCGCATCGCCGCCCTCGCGCGCTCCGCGCTACTCGCGGCCGAGCGCGTGCTGATCCCGGTGCAGCCCAGCCCCTACGACCTGTGGGCCAGTGCCGAGATGGTCGCACTGATCCGTGAGGCCCAAGTGTTCCGGCCTGCGCTGCGCGCGGCCTTCGTCATCAACCGGCGCGTCAGCACCACCGTGATCGGGCGCGAAGCGCGCCAGGCGCTCGCCGACCAGCCGCTTCCTGCGCTGCGCGCGGAAGTGCATCAGCGCATCGTGTTCGCCGACAGCGTGGCCGCTGGCCGCCTTTCACGCGAGACGGCGCCGGGCAGCGCCGCCGCCCGCGAAATCACCGCCCTAGTGGACGAATTGCTGCGGTGGACGACATGACAGCGAAGCCGCCACCCAACAGCAAACGCACGGCAAAGCGCGTCGGCATCGGCGCGCGTCCGCCTGCGAATCCGCACGCTGAAGCGTGGATTCGCCAGGGCGACGCCGATGCGTTGGGCAAGGGCGACCTCTACACGGCTCGCCTCACTCTCGACATCACGCCCGCCATGCGGGCGCGCATCAAGGTATCGGCCTTCACGCAAGGCGTGACCGTGGCCGACCTGCTGCGCGGCCTGCTAGAGCGAGAGTTTCCCGAGAACCGCAGGGAGAACACACCATGACCGCATCCGTTTCGCCTGCCGCTGTCGCGGCCACGGCTGCACTGGCTGCGCCTATCGGCCAGCCTGCCAGTGCGCCGATGACGCGCGTGGCGCTCGCCTACATCGACCAGCGTTTCGACCTCTATCTGCGCTTCGGCGAGCCGTCGCGCATCCTTCGCCTCGACCACTGGCGGCGATGCGCGTTGTTCCTGCCCGGCGCGATGCTTTGCCGCATCCGCTGGCAGGCCAACGCCTACGGCACGATCCGCTGGCAACTCATGGTGATGCAGACTTGCACGCCGCTGGCCGGCGCGCAGCGCATCCCCGGCGTGCAGCCGGGCGCGCGCCTGCTGCTACACGCCGAAGGCGACGCCAACGTGCGCGCCGTGCTGGAACGCATCGACGGCGTCGAGGCGCTGGGCATCGCGCCCGCAGACGCCTCCCCCGCGTACTGGCGCACGCTGGGCAATCGGCTCGCTGCGCGCTTGCCGCTGCCGGACTACAGCGCCGAGCGGCACGCCGCCTGGCTAGCCGGGAGGGCGCTGCCATGACCGCCGCTTCCACCATCGGCACTGCGCCGCGTTCTCGCGCGCGCCTCGTCCTGGCGGGCTTGTCCGCCTGCGGCCTCGCTGCGCTGGCCTGGGCGTCCTTCGTGCATCCGCTGCCGCGCCTGATCTACAACCCGTCCGACAGCGTTCCCATGGGTTGGTATCGCGTCGATCCGCTGAACCATCGGCCCGGCTCGCTGCCACGTCCCTTGTCCGTGGGCAGCATCGTCTTGGCCTCGCTGCCGCCAGATGCCGCAGCGCTGGCCGCGCAACGCCGCTACCTGCCGGCGGGCGTGCCGCTG
>NZ_CAJNKE010000043.1 GCF_905232215.1 Burkholderia sp. LMG 13014 | reverse complement strand
GATGCCGACATAGGTCGACACCTCGATCCGGTCGCCGAACATCCACGCGGCCCAGGTCAGCGTCACGGGCGGCTCGAGATAGACGAGGGTTGCCACGCGCGTCGCGGGCATGCGCTTGAGCAGCGCCCACAACGACAGGTAGGCGATGAAGGTCGAGAACACCGTCAGCCACACGACGGACACCCACACGTTCGGTTGGGTCGGCACATGCAGGTCGCCCGTGACGACCCCGCACACCGCGAACAGCACGAGGCTCACGCAGCCCTGCACGAACAGCGGCAGGAACAGCCCGTCCTCGTTGCTGCGCGCGGCCGCCAGCGCACGGCGCCGCTGATAGATCGTCGCGATCGACAGCCCCAGCGCGGACACCAGCGGCAGCAGGTACATGACGAGCCCGACCGACCCGGCCGGCAGCGCATATTGCCCGCCGATCACGATCCCCACGCCGACGAACCCGACGACGAGCCCGGCCCACTGGCGCGCCCCGCTGCGCTCGCTGCCTTCGAGCGCCGTCATCGCGGCCGTGATGAGCGGCTGCAACGCGGCGACGATCGCGGCGATGCCGGGCGGCAGGCCATGCTGAATCGCCACGTACACGCAGGCCAGATAGAGAAACTGCGACAGGAAGCCGATCACCGCGTGATAGCGGAGCTTCTCCCACGTCAGGCGCCCGAGCTGCCGGTTGAGGACGAGCGCCAGACAGAGCGTGACGAGCAGGAACCGCCAGAACAGCAGGTTGAACGCGCCGGCCGTCTCCGCGCCGAGCTTGGCGCCGATGAAGCCGGAACTCCACGACAACACGAAAACGAGCTGGAGCAGGAATAGCTGCATGGGGCGACGGTTCTCAGAAGGTTACCGGGGACAGGCGCGGGTCTTCCCGATCCTCCGCGCGAATCGGTTCGAGCCCGAGGCGCCGGCGCTGCAGTTCGGCGTCGTCGCTGAAGGCGCGCTGCAGTGCGAGCCAGTTGACGATGGGGCGCGCAATGCCGTCGTCCGACACGAGATGCCAGGACCCGTTGTCGTCCTCGCGCGGGTACGGACAATGAAACGACAGCACCCGCGACATGCGACGCTCCGACTCGACCGGTGCGACGCCGCGGAACCGCTTGCTGCCGTCGATGAGCAGCGCGTCGCCCGCGTTGTCCAGGTTCGCGGTCTTCACATGCCGGCGTTCGCGATCGTGGCGGTCGAACGTTTCCGCCATCGATTCGTAGAACAGAATGTTTCCGCTCTCGTAGTCGGCTCGATCCGACAGCACGATGTTCAATACGAAGCGGCTGCCGTCGGCGTGCCGCATGCCCAGCTCTTCCCTGCCGTTGCCTGCCTGTTGACCCGAGAATATGGGATGCCCAATAATTCCGTCAATCGACATTACCTGAATCACTGATTCGGAAAAACCAAATCATGCCGCGTACCCTGGACGTCGACCTGTTGCGCACCTTCCACGCCGTCGCGAAGCTCGGGCGCTTCAAGGATGCGGCCGTGCATGTGAATCGCAGCCCGTCGTCGGTCACCGCGCAGATTCAGAAGCTCGAGGAAATGGTTGCGCAGCGCTTGTTTACGCGAAACAACCAGGCCGTCGAACTCACCCAGTTCGGCCACAAGCTGCTGAGCGACACCACCGAGTTTCTGCTGAGCCACGACCGGCTCGTCGAATCGCTGTCGCCGCAGATGCTGACCGGCAAGTTGCGGCTCGGCATCCCCGATTCGTACGCCGCGCACTTCATGGCGGAATTCCTGCCGCGCTTCGCCGCCGATCGGCCGCTGCTCGAACTGACCGTCGAAGCGCGCTCCAGCGAGGCGCTGCAGTCGCTGTTCTCCCGCGGCCAGCTGGACATCACGATCGCCGTGGTGCAGAAAGTGCCGCCGCACGGCGAGCTGCTCGGCAAGACCCATCCAGTGTGGGTGGCCGCGCGGACCTTCAAGTTCAATCCCGACGCGCCGCTGCCGGTCGCCGTGCAACTGCAGGGCTGCCCGTACCGTGACACCGCGCTGAACGCGCTGAAGAAAGCGAAGATCGCGCACCGGATGCTGCTCGAGAGCGCCAGCTCGCCGGCAGTCGAAGCATGTATCGCCAACGGCCTCGCGGTCGGCCTCATCGAACACGATCGCGTGTCCGGCAACCTGACGAGCCACGTCGCCGGGATCGTGCTGCCCGATCTCCCGCCGCACCTGATCACCATCCTGACGGACGACAGCAATCGTGCCGCGCTGCATCTGCGCGACATACTGAAAAGCACATTCAGGATCGGGGTGTGAAGACAAGGCCGGGAACCGGCCTTGCATGAGAAAGCGCAAGAGGACGCGCCGCCGGCCCGTTGCAGGCCGGCGGCTTTCGGCATCAACCGCCGAGGTACGCCTGCTTGATCCGGTCGTTCGCGAGCAGGTTCGCGCCCGTATCGGCGAGCACCACGCGCCCCGTTTCGAGCACGTAGCCGCGATCGGCCACACCGAGCGCCTTGTTCGCGTTCTGCTCGACGAGGAACACCGTGACGCCTTCGTCGCGGATCATGCGGATGATGTCGAAGATCTGCGCGATCACGAGCGGCGCGAGGCCGAGCGTCGGTTCATCGAGCAGCAGCAGACGCGGCTTGCTCATCAGCGCACGGCCGATCGCCAGCATCTGCTGCTCGCCGCCCGACATCGTGCCGGCCCGCTGCGCCGCGCGCTCCTTCAGGCGCGGAAACAGCTTGAACACGTGCTCGATGCCTTCGTCGATCTCGTGACGGCTCGCGAAGAAGCCGCCCATCTTCAGGTTCTCGAGCACCGTCAGGCTCGGGAACACGCGCCGCCCTTCCGGCGAGATCGCCATCCCCTGCCGCATGATCTGGTGCGTCGACATCCCGGTGATGTCCTTGCCCTCGAACAGCACGCGGCCCGACGACGCGCGCGGCGTGCCGCACACGGTCATCATCAGCGTCGTCTTGCCGGCGCCGTTGCTGCCGATCAGCGTGACGATCTCGCCCTTGTTCACCTCGATCGACACGCCCGCGAGCGCCTCGACCGCGCCGTAGTGCGTATGGACCTGTTCCAGCTTCAGCATCACTCTTCCCCCAGATACGCCTTGATCACGCGCGGATCGTTACGGACCGCTTCCGGCGTGCCGATCACGATCGGCCGGCCGTGCTCCATCACGAGGATGCGGTCGGACACGCCCATCACGAGGCTCATGTCGTGTTCGATCAGCAGCACCGATACGCCGAACTCGCGGCGCAGCTTGTCGATCAGGTGCTGCAGCTCGATCTTCTCCTGCGGGTTGAGGCCGGCCGCCGGCTCGTCGAGCATCAAGAGGCGCGGCTCGGTGATCATGCAGCGCGCGATCTCCAGGCGCCGCTGGTGCCCGTACGACAGCGTGCCGGCCGGCCGGTTGGCGACCGACGTCAGCCCCATCCGGTCGAGCCACACCGCCGCGCGTTCGAGCGCCTCCTTCTCGGCACGCCGATACGCGGGCGTCGAGAACAGGCCGGGCAGCAGCCCCGCCTTCACCTTGCGGTGCTGCGCGACGAGCAGGTTCTCGACGACGGTCAGCGACTTGAACAGGCGGATGTTCTGGAACGTCCGCACGAGGCCCTTCAACGCGATCTTGTGGCTCGGCAGCCCCGCGATCGCATGGCCGTCGAGCACGACGTCGCCGCCGGTCGGCTTGTAAAAGCCGCCGACGCAGTTGAACACCGTGGTCTTGCCCGCGCCGTTCGGCCCGATGATCGCGAACACTTCATCGCGACGCACGTCGAAATCGATCCCGTCCACCGCGAGCAACCCGCCGAAGCGCATCTGCAGCCCGGCGACCTTCAACAGTTCTGCATTCGCGCTCATTGCGGCAGCTCCACGTGGGGACGGCTCGCGGGCAGCAGGCCCTGCGGACGCCACATCATCATCAACACCATCACGAGACCGAAGATCAGCATCCGGTACTCGGCGAAGCCGCGCGCGACTTCCGGCAGCACGGTCAGCAGGATCGCCGCGAGAATCACGCCGAGCTGCGACCCCATCCCGCCGAGCACGACGATCGCGAGGATCAGCGCCGATTCGATGAAGGTGAACGATTCAGGATTCACGAGGCCCTGACGCGCCGCGAAGAACGCGCCGCCGATGCCCGCGAACGCGGCGCCAAGCGTGAACGCCGACAGCTTGATGCGCGTCGGGTTCAGGCCCAGCGAGCGGCACGCGATCTCGTCGTCGCGCAACGCTTCCCACGCACGGCCCATCGGCATGCGGATCAGGCGGCTCGTGACGAACAGCGTGAAGCCGACGAGCACGAGCGCGAGCAGGTACAGGAAGATGACGACGTGGTCGCCGCTGTATTCCAGCCCGATCAGCTCGTGGAACGTCTTCGCGCCTTCGACGCTCGCGCTGCGCGCCATCTCGTAGCCGAACACGGTCGGCTTCGGAATGCCCGAGATGCCGTCCGGGCCGCCCGTGAGGCTCGTCAGGTTGTTCGCCATCAGGCGGATGATTTCGCCGAAGCCGAGCGTGACGATCGCGAGATAGTCGCCGCGCAGCCGCAGCACCGGGAAGCCGAGCAGGAAGCCGAACGTCGCGGCCGCGATCGCGGCGAGCGGCAGGCACTCCCAGAACGTGAGCCCGAAATACTGGTTCAGCATCGCGTACGTATAGCCGCCCACCGCATAGAACCCGACATAGCCGAGATCCAGCAGCCCCGCGAAACCGACCACGATGTTCAGCCCGAGGCCGAGAATCACGTAGATCAGCGCGAGCGTCGCGACGTCCACCGCGCCGCGCGAGCCGAAGAACGGCCACACGAACCCGATCGCGAGCATCACCCATACAATCACGCGCTGCTGCTGCGCGCCCATCGCGGGCACCGCCGGCAGCTTCACGGCCGCTTTCGCGCGCACGAGCCACGGCTTGAACAACTGGAACAGGAACACGGCCGCGACCGCGATCCACACCGGTCGCCAGTGCGGCGTGAGCACCACCTGATAGCCGTCGAGCTTCAGCTGCAGCCCGAGCACCGGAATCGTGAGGATCGCCGTCAGGAACGCGGCGGCCACGGCATTCTTCAGCGACTGGCCGATCGAAGCGTCGGCGGCCGGGCGGCGAACGGAAATGACTTGACTCATCTGCGTCTCCCTCAAACCTTTTCGATGTCCGACTTGCCGAGCAGGCCGGTCGGGCGGAAGAGCAGGATCAGCACGAGCAGGCCGAACGCGACGACGTCCTTGTACTCGGCCGGCATGTAGCCTGCGGCGAAGGTTTCCGCGAGGCCGAGCAGCACGCCGCCGAGCATCGCGCCCGGAATGCTGCCGATCCCGCCGAGCACCGCGGCGGTAAACGCCTTGATGCCCGCGACGAAGCCGATATACGGATTCAGCTTGCCGATCGTCAGCCCGATCAGCACGCCGCCGACGGCAGCCAGCATCGCGCCGAGCACGAACGTGAACGAGATCACGCGGTTCGTGTCGATGCCGAGCAGGTTCGCCATCTTCATGTCCTCGGCGCACGCGCGGCACGCACGACCCATCCGCGAATGCGAGATGAACAGCGTGAGCGCGATCATCAGCACGACGGTCACGCAGACGATCATCAGGCGCGAATACGGAATGGTCACGTCGAAGTCGCCGCCGAGATGGATGTCGAACGCGCCGGAAATCAGCACCGGCACGGACACGTCGCGTGCGCCCTGACCGATCTGCACGTAGTTCTGCAGGAAGATCGACATGCCGATCGCGGAGATCAGCGGCACGAGGCGCGGGCCGCCGCGCAGCGGCCGATACGCGACGCGCTCGACCGCAAAGCCGTACAGCCCGGTGACGATCACCGACACGATCAGTGCGGCGCCGAGCACGAGCGGCAGCGGATAGCCGGCGGAGATGCCGATTGCGGTGAGTGTGACGAGGCCCACGTAGGCGCCGATCATGTAGATCTCACCGTGGGCGAAGTTGATCATGCCGATGATGCCGTAGACCATCGAATAGCCGATGGCGATCAGCGCATAGATCGCACCCAGCGTCAGGCCGTTGACCAGCTGCTGGGCGAATTGCGGAAAGAAGTCAGTCATGTGCGGGAAGCTCCCGTTGGCGCCATGTCGCCTGCCGTCGCCGGATCACGGCGGGGCCGCGCGCAACGCACGGTGTCGTCTCGGGCCGCCCCGTGGCCGCGCAATGGGCAGATGCGCGGACAATACGCACCCGCCCCGTCCGGGTCGCGGACAGGGCGGGATGCGCGGGCGGGTACTCCGTATTACTTGGCGGCGGTCTTCGTCGCGTCCTTGTGCCACGTGTAGACGACGAACTTGAACGCCTTCAGGTCGCCCTGGGCGTCATACGCGACCTTGCCGATCGGCGTGTCGAACGTCGTCTTGTGCATGTACGCGGCGACCTTGGTCGGATCGGTCGACTTCGCTCCTGCGATCGAGTCGGCGATGATCTTCACCGCGGCGTATGCCGGCATCTGGAACGGGCCGTTCGGATCGCGCTTCTTGTCCGCGAATGCCTTCACGAGGCCTGCGTTGGCCGGATCGGCCGAGAAGTCGGCCGGCAGCGTGACGAGCATGCCTTCCGAGGCCGGGCCGGCGATCGCCGTCACGTCCTTGTTGCCCACGCCCTCAGGCCCCATGAACGTGGCCTTCACGCCCTGCTCGCGCGCCTGGCGCATCAGCAGGCCCATTTCCGGGTGGTAGCCACCGAAGTAGACAAAGTCGACGCCTTGCGACTTCAGCTTCGTGATGATCGCCGAGTAGTCCGAATCGCCGGCATTGATGCCTTCGAACAGCACGACCGGGATCTTCGCGGCTTCGAGGTCCTTCTTCACCGACGACGCGATGCCCTGGCCGTACGACTGCTTGTCGTGCAGCACCGCGACCTTCTTCGGCTTCACGTTGTTGATGATGAAGTGCGCGGCGGCCGGGCCTTGCTGGTCGTCACGGCCGATCGTGCGGAAGATGAAGTGGCGCTTCTTGCCTTCCGTCAGCTGCGGCGCGGTGGCCGACGGCGTGACCATCACGATGCCTTCGTTCTCGTAGATGTCGGACGCGGGGATCGTCGAACCCGAGCACACGTGGCCGATCACGAACTTGATCTTCTGGCTGACGATCTTGTTGGCGACGGCGACGGCCTGCTTCGGTTCGCAGGCGTCGTCCATCATCACGACTTCGAACTTGTTGCCGCCCGCACCGCCTGCAGCGTTGACCTGCTCGATCGCGGTCAGCGCGCCGGCCTTCACCATGTCGCCGTATTGGGCGACCGAACCGCTCATCGGACCAGCGATGGCGATCTTCACGGTTTCCGCTTGCGCGGCGGCGGCGCCGGCGGCGAACAGCACGGCGGCGACGGAAATGGACGTAAGACGGGACAGCGTCATCTGGGAGCTCCTCGATGTTGTTTAGTCATACGGGCAAAGGCGGCATGACTTGCGCAATCGAACAGCACCCGGGGCGAGGACATGGGACACGCCCGAGACACATAGAAGACGGAACTCCGGCGGAATGTTGCGTAGCGGGGCCCGGCTCTTGCAGTCCCCAAAGGGGACGTCTGGTTCGGAAAGACATCGTGATGCGTCTTGCATTGCGCAAGCGTTTCGCCTGCCCCGCTTGCCAAACCGCTTGATCGGAGGGATGGTCCGACAGCCGTTGGCAAGGCAGTCGAAATTATATGGGCGTTTTTAAATCGTCTGTCAAAAATGCCGGTCGACCGAGGGAAAACACGGAGGTTTTCGGGAGAGGCGGTGGCGATTGCGGCGCAACCTCGCGGGACGCGAGAACGTTTGCCTGGAGTGCAATTCGGTTGCTATGAAGTGCGTCGGTCTGGCGGGTTGCCTTGCTGCGCCTGGGGTTCAGCGAACCTTGATGCCGAGCGTTGCATTTTTGGGCTACTAAGGGTCGGATTGTTCAAAATCAATCGACTGATGATTGCTTGAGTGGGCACCAACTCGGGGCGTTCGGCCGAGGCGGTAAATCCTTCTGTTTACAAACAAAACTAAACATCTGGAAGCTGATTGTTATTTTCATGAAATAATACGAATTCGCTTCTGCAATCCAGCCAGCCTTCCTGTGAGTCGCGCACACCGCGCTTCGCAGACGCTTCAGGGCCGCTTCGACGCCCGTCCGTCGCCCAGCCGCCAGCCAGTGATCTGCCGTTTTTTCTCATCGCATATCACCTGCTTCGGAACGCTGATGAATCACCCCTACCGCTTGTCTTCCGCCGCCGCGATCGCGTGCGCGCTTTCTCTTTCCTTTTCTGTTTCCACCGCCGATGCGTCGGGACGCGATTCGCTGGCCGATCGGCCGGCAGGTGCCAATGTATTTCGCTCGGAGCGGTGGGCTGCTGCTCGGGATGATGGGCATGCGGTGCTGATGACCCACCGCCGCGCGCAGTACGCTGCGCCCGCGGAACGCACGCCGTTCGATACGCCGGATACACGGCCGTTGCGTGTGTCAGGCGACGCGCTTGTGGCACCACCGCCTTTGTCCGAGCACGAGCCCGATTGGGCATTGCCCCCGAACCGCGTCGCGCTCGGCGCCGGCGGCAGCGAAAGTTTTGGTCGCGCGGTGCCTGGATATGAACAGCGCGAGCAGAACTGGAATGAATATCTCCGTGCGAACGGCTCAAGGCCAGCGGGTAGTGGCGGTTCGTATGCGCCGCAGCGGCCGTACGACGCAGCGCGTGGTCCGCATGGCGCGCCGAATCCGTTCGATCCTTCGGTGCCGCAGCCGGAGACGCGGACGTTCTATGACAATGGCGCGGGGACGAAGTGCACGGCGACTGGCGGTGCGCGGACGTCGCGGTCATCCTGCAATATCGCCTGGTGATGGGTTGGGGCGGTCTGCAGCGGTTTCCTTAGGTGGAAGACACGTATATTTCCCAACCGACGCAGGCTGCCACACGCGTGTGCAAGCCCGAACCTGTTCCCGTCAGCTTTGACCTGGTCGGACTCCTGGACCGGGGCAGGCTCTCGTCAGCGCTTCGTCCAGTCCTACTGCCATTGGCGCAGATGCCTCATCAAGCCACCCACACGCCAACTGGGAAATGGCATGGGATGACGCGCCTCGAGCACCTCAAAGGTATTCCCTTTTCCTGGTCTGGATCACTTTTTTCGAGGCGTCGAAATCGTCGCCATAGATCAAAATATCCCCAAGGAACAGATGATTGACAAAAAAATTCACCAACGTCACATCGACAAGTTCATCAAACACAATCGATATCAGTGTGCATTCATGGAGAAAGCAAAGGCTTTCCCGAAACTGCAGCCTTATCTCGCGCGGACAAATTAGAACCCGCACCAGCCCACCACTTTGCGCGCCCTGGCTGCCCAACTCAACCATCGGCTCGTTCAGCCGTTCGTCGTCTTCAAGGTAGACACACGTTTGAATTGAGAAATATCCATCCGCCAGCCTGAACGTGATCGCGTTCGTATCCAGCTCGTCATAGACAAAATCAACATCTATCGGACGTACCGTGAGCTCCATCACTGCCCCTTTATCTCGAACGTCGGCTTACGCATCGCCGCGTCAGCCAATTTCTGCCCGGCAGGTTTTGCCCATTGAAAAATTCCCCCCTGCCGCTCACTTAATCCTGCGGATCATAGAAATCATCCTTTTCCCGGTAATAGTTGACAGCAAAGATGATATCGGCCACAGATGCCGTAGAGTTTCGACGTCGCTCAAAATCAACTATGCCTCGAAACGTCTCCGTATCGAATAGCTGCCTCATATCTCTACTCTTTGCAATTTTTGGCAAATGAGTTCCCGGAACAACATCTTCGAGCTCATCATCTCCTTCCAGAAGGAGAACTTCCGCATGCCAAGGGTCAGCCGTCCATGTCCCCTGATCAACAAAAAGAGCCGAATCCCAATCGAGACTGTCCAGCTCACCGAGCAGGTCCTGGACCGAGCGATAAGTCTTCATATACCCCTCCCAAATCGATAGGATTTTCCGCCAGCCGTCGTTTAGCTTGCGAACTCGACGAACAAACACACCACATCCGAAGTGTTCGGACGACACACTGAGCGAGTCCGTCATCACCAAGCGCTTTAGGTGCGTGCCGGTCATTGACTCGGAGACGTACGGTCCGCGCGCCGCTTCGGAAACGAGCTCACGGGAGCTTTCGCAACGGCTTATTCACGGGTGCCTTCTGCCAGGCGAGCAATATCCCTGACTCTCCGCACGCGTTGTTCACGCCGAACAACTCCGTCTCCTTGACCGACCAGAGCCACATGCTGTTCGAAACGCTTTCCAATGATCCGCGGGACGCATCAGATCTGATCCACTCCTTCAACGAAAGATCATCGACACGGATCTCCACGTGTTCCTCGTTGAGAACATTCAGGGGATAAACCATCCTGAGCTTCCCGCGCTCGTAGCTCGCCGTTCCCGGCGATCTGCCAGGGAGATCTCTTGTAAAAAGAGACGTATTCTCAAAGGGGAAAATTCGATTCAGATTTACGCCAGTTGCATACTTGGTTGCAATCGACGCATTTTCTGCACCATAAGCGATGGCATATTTGAAGCTCATGAGCATCGCGGCATTTTTCAAAAATGCGGCTACTTTTTCATCAATCTCGTGAATTGACATTCCTATCTGAACATCGATGAACGACAGGCCGCCGTACGCTGGGACATTGTAGCTAAATGAAATGGCTGAAGCGCCATCTCTTTCTCCATCGTTGTACACCTGAAATGCGGTGGCCTCTCCGACAGAAATTCTCCCCTCCAAGTCCGCCGGCAACACCTCGTGCTCGCCAACAAACCTCTCCCCGTTCCGGACGACGAATTCCCAAAAGAACGCGTTGGTTGCCTCTCTATCGAATCGGGAAAAGAGATTCCGGGCAGCTGCCAGCGCGGAGGCAGCCTGGGCCGGATCGGTCCCGTAAAATACGATTCCCGTGTGCATGGGTGCTACCTCCTTCGGAGTCGAAGTTGCGCGCTCACCTGAGATCGTGGTGCTGACGCGGTTGCCAGGATCGTCGTAGGTATGTGCAAGCCAGTCAGCGTGTACTCGTCGAGTACCTCGCCGTGCGCGTCACACTTCAGGCTGCCCCGATTCTTCAGCAACGGACCGCGAGGGTCAGCGTATCCGACTCGGCACGAACGGTTGACTGTTACCACAAGGGCCGCCCGTGCCCTCTTGTTCACACTCAACCTGGAATTTGAACAACCAGCAGCGTCTTCGTTCTGGATACCGTTACGCCGGGATCAGCCAGCGTAACGCACAGATCGATGAGTATATCCGTCGCGATAGCAAAGGCTTCAGGTTCCACTGCTTTCAACCGGTCTGAATTTGGCCAGAAGATTGCGATTCGCTCCTGCTCGACTTCATCCAATCCTGACGACAGAGAATCAGCCAAAGCGTCCCAGCTTCGATTGCTGCACAAGGGCGGATCTAGTGGACATGTGCCACGAATCGCTTCAAAGAACTGCTCCTTGGTTGCGACTCCTTCGGGCAGGAAAATAACTAGCCAATCACTGCGACCGCACGCTTCAGCAATGCGATTCGCTTCGGTCGAATCGGTCACATAAAGCCCCGGCCTATCCAGCATCATGAATCACCCGATTTGAACAAAAACACGACCTGCTACGCCGCACGCAATGCGCTCACTTTCAACACACTCTGTCGCAGTACGCCGCAGTGCGTCGCGCCCAAAAAAATTAATATAACAATCAAATATCGAAAAACCACTCGATGAATTCGTTGAATCCACTCCATCGAGCCACCATATTTCCGCTCACAAACTCTTCCAAAGAATTCCCTAGCCCGACATCAAAAACTCCACCCGCTTTCGTGTCGTAGAAATACCCTCGCCCGCCAGGGAACGCGTCCAATGGAACATACGACGCTGGAATTTTAAGAACCTCGCGCGCAACCCTCAATCTGCCATCATAGTCAGAATGATTCAAAAACCAGCAGATTTGATATATCTCTCCGTTCCTGGATGTGAAAGTCGGCCCATCTTCCACATGCACATAAAACTGCGCAAAATCCGATGATATATCAAATCCCATTTTCAAGAGGGCACTTCTATACGCCGGATCAACATCATCAAACCACCATTTCTTATCTTTACAAAACCTGGTGATCGCATCTGATAGCAAAATTTCACCTCCTTATATCCGACCCGCTTTATACCTTCACTTCGCCGAGAATACTCGCCTTCGACGCATCGCCTTCCCGCACGGATCGCAGGCCTCGCGACAATACAGACAGCAAGAAAATCCGTGCACCACCGACTCAGATCAAGTCAACCGCTCAATTAAAATTCAATTCCATTGCGAAACCATCGCCACACCTTTGCTTTCGTCAAAAGGAAGCAGAAAACCTCGTCACTACCGATGCGAATTCCGACCGACCCGCAATCACCCGCATCGTTTTTCGCATACGTTCGTGCGAAAGCCACTTTGCTGATCCAAACTACAAAGCTCACTCGACGAACCGATCACGAAGACGCACCTTGACCTCGATTCAGTCAAGTTGCACCGCACGTCGATGCGGCACGATATTATTTACGAAATCCGAAAACGTTGGCGCGATAGAAACGACATCATCCACATCTCCACCCGATTCCCACAACACATATTTTACCTCCCCCGTCCCCACATCAATCCAAAAGTCATTATCCCCAGCATCTCCAGCGAATGGAAAGTGTGTCCGGCAAAACCTATCTCGCCTCTCGGAATACTTCGCCCTCAGCCCGCGAACCTTCTCTGCGGAACGGAGGTTAACTTCACTCTCATCGAAATATTTTTCACCAATATAGTAAAAACCCTCCACCTCCATCGAGTCGAAGTCGCCAGGAGCCAGATCAAAGAAAACATCCCGATAGAAATACGCCCCACCGTTAAAATATCCACCATTATTTCTTACATAGAACTCCGCAAAATCATCTTTCCCGTTAAAACCAGCACCAAGCAGCACCTCCTGCACTATTGCTGCAGACACCGAAGGGCCTTGATCACAAAAATCAAAACCATCACTGCCGAATAAATTCTCAACCAGCATTTATCGACCTCAACAGTTAACGCCCTCTCTTCTCATCCTTCGTGGAGGCGTTGTTTCTCTTGGCCGCCTCTTCGATCGTGACTGCTACCACGAAGATCGGTACGTGCGTTGCTTTGCTTCCCCACACTCAACTCGACCATGCGCACACATCCCCTCCGGTACGTCGCTAGTGAGTTGACATACTCGAACACTCGCGACCATGTATCTCGCCGCGGTCAGTCTATATTTATTTCGCAACACCTCAAACGCAAACTACCCCATCGAGTCCAATTGACACCAATCTCACGTCAATCGAGCACGATCACTTGCGCAACCTTCTTATGGCCCTCATATATATAAAACGACTTATTACTTGTCATTCGCTCCCCGGGAGCACCTCTCACAAGGAAATCAACCCTCCCAAGGCTAACCATCCCAACATCATCTCGAAAAGGATCCTCCAACTCAAAAACAACGCTCCATGCATTGTTTTGCCAATCAACATCTTCTGGAAATCGAGAGACCGAATAATATTTCCCGGCTATCGGAGGCTGCTTCCTTCCCCCCTCTTCTTTGGAGAGCCATACTACGCGAACGGAATGCACTTGATACCTCCAATATTAGTCTACAGCCTTGAATACTCGACTCCCTTACCCTGCAGAATCTTAGACCCAAAATCACTTAAATCTTCCAGCACGGCATATTGCACCGACCCAATGCCATCCCGACGGGAATATTTTGTATATTGTTTTCAATTTCGTCTCGCCCCACCCTAACCACTGCAAGGCGATCAACGGAATCTTTTAGGGAACAGGTGATTCTCGTTAAGCTGTCTTCGCCGAGCATCAGGCCTGACTTTACCTTACTTTCACGATTCCAAAATCCGACAGCTTGAAAACCATCCAATGCGTTAATTCTCAAACAGATTTGACTAATGCCCTGCGCCCCCAGGTCGCCATTTCACTCTGCCCCGTGAACACTCACATAGACTGTTCAATCGTGACGTACTTACCAGACTTGCCTAAGAATACGTAAACATACGACGTGTCGTGACGAACTTTAGAGACATCAAGCTGACCAACAAAAATCAACGGCTCTCCATCCGAGACAGGCCAAAATTCATCCTGAATCCATTTTGGAGGCTTACTCAAGCAAACAAAACGCCGCTCCATTTCACCCTTCATAAATGAAATAAGCTCAGCGCCGGCCAATCCGGCCGCACCCTGTCGAATCTCGCCATACATCTCGTCAGAGATTCGCAACCATTTTGGCAGAACCTTCCGCATTTCTCCGATCTGGCTTTGGATCTTGTTTGATGGCATCACGCTTACCCCACGCGCATGCAGAAACTGATGTACCGCATCTTGCGCATCCCAAATGGCACCCAAAGATTGGTAGCTACTAGATACCAAAAACAAATAGAGCCCTCCCTCTTCCGCATAAGGAGGAATCGGAGGGCTTTCGGATAATATGCCTTCCAAATTCTTATCTACACAAAGAATTTTCTCAAACTCTAGTGGGCTCATTTCTCCGGAGACAAACTTCTTCAAAACATCCATCGAGTTCATTGTCAGAAATTCCTGTATGGGCCCGTTGCCGGGGGCCACTCCCGGTCACTTCGCACACGTTTTTTACGCACTCGTGAAGCGCCATCTGACCCAAGCAGGGGCAGTCGGGCCGCGTGCGACTGGAAACTCGCGAGCGTGCCGTCGGCGATCGCCTGCCGCTTTCCAATAAGTCATTTATCAAAATCGCTCGTCAAACGGAACGGGTACACCCATGCTTCGTAAATTCTCCTCTTCAGCTCTTCACTCATCTCCTTCCCGTCACGAGCCTCAATTTCGCCCATCCTTGAAAGCACATACCTCTCGTTTTCCTTGCTACCCTTCTGGTAAAACTTGACCTCCATCTCACCGAGATCATCCGCACTAATAAGGCTTTCAAATGCCCCGTTAATTAGCGGGCTGGCTGCAAAAATATCAGCCTCCGCATCCGTGCAGGAAAATTTCAAGTACATTATTGCCTTCTTCAGAGCAATGATTTCACCTACTTTTAAAGAGACACTTTTTCTCGGCTCATCGCGATCGGTCATTTGCATCCATCCTTTCTAGAATTTATCTGACGGCTAGTCATACTCAATCGCTCCTTATATGGCATACCGGACAAATTTTCACAAGGATTCTTCCGTACCTAGAGCGGCTCGACTTTCCGTTGTCGATGTGCTCGACCGATCCACACAATCGGCGCATAGCTGTTGGACTCTTACAAGTAGGTCCGTGCTTCTTTGCCCCTGACGGTTGTGGTACGTCTCCTGCACGAAACGCATGCCATTCCACAAGAAATCCGTACTAGCGTAGCTTCCCCATTGAGCTTACGAGGCTTCCGGCCAGCCGTATCGCATCCAAATCATTGCTTGCATCGACATCAACACCTGCCTACTCCACTCCTTAATGGTAATTTCGTCTTTCATTGTGATGCCCAGCAGAACTTCGAGATGCAGTCATATCGAAAACCACCGCTTCACCGCCTCTTGTTACTGCGCCGCCCTTTAAACCGAAGTGCGACCGCATCCGCCTTGTCATTACATGCATTTATCCCATCCACCCACCATTTCATCCCCTCCTTATCGATAATCGACTTAACCAGCCGCGAATTCCATGGCACCCCCTTATCTACATACCCAGAAAGATGCAAATTTATACGCCTAACAAGTTGCGGATTGGAGTATATCGTCATATCTTCTAGATTTCTTCGAACCCCGCTCTGCTCCGAAAATCGCTCGCCCCCTTTGTAATAGATCCCCAACTCTTCATACGACGCCCCCTCAAACTCTATCTCCGAAAAATTCGAATGACTGGGCGCATAGTCAGGATCAGCCAATAGCACCGGCCACTTCACCAAGCCAAAATATTTCCCGAAATCAAAAGATGCAAGAATTGGATTGAATAGACGAGACTTTTCAGAAGAAATCCTAGACCTCACATCTTCTGTCGTTATATCGAAGTCAACACTAAAATCATCAAAAACCTCAATCCAATTGGTCACCCCAACCACAATTGCCCTAGACAGTACAAACCCCCACTCACCATTCATCTCCGACGGGATCGCAACAACATCACCGGGTTTTACTTTCAACAATGC
Source organism: Burkholderia sp. LMG 13014 (assembly GCF_905232215.1). Taxonomy (GTDB): domain Bacteria; phylum Pseudomonadota; class Gammaproteobacteria; order Burkholderiales; family Burkholderiaceae; genus Burkholderia. The sequence goes on along the minus strand of NZ_CAJNKE010000043.1, from coordinate 8,491 downwards.
CATATCACCACCCTCCGCAGTGACTCAGTCCGATTTATTTACTTCACCTCTTAAGCAGATGGCCGAGGCACATAATTACGCCGCGCCACATCAGGATTACGTCAATTGCCTTCTTAAAATTACCGCCATTGGTATTCTTCGACGAACAGCTAGTGACAGCTTGCCTTCATTTATTCCATGAATTTCCTCCGGACAATTCTGGTGCTTCGTTGTCGACACCCTGAACGACGGATCCATGAATACCTCAAGGCGCGCAATTGAAATCAATTACAAATGCTTAAACACGGTACAAGTCAATTTATAGTACGAAAAAATTTCAGCAATTTCATCCGAAATGACGTCCCAATTTCCTCCACCGAGTCCGGCACCGATCATTGGCATTTGTACGGAAAGTCGATTGAGCAACGCGAACTCGCAAACTTGAGTGAGGCAATTCCTGAGATCAGGGCGCGAAATGCATTGAGCATCAATCACGTCATTTTCATAAATTCCATCTTGAGAAACCATGTTTGCGACGTATATTCGCCTTCCGCCATCCACCGACAGAAATTGAACCATCCCGAGTGGAGGCCATTGTCCTTCTAGAAACATATCGAGATAACTATCTCGTGCGACCGCGTATTTTTCCCCAACGGAAATCTCGAAGCCACGCCCCCATTTCCCGCGGTTATTTACCACGTGAGCAATGAGGGTCGAATTCTGCTGCGGCACGACTGCGTCGCCAGCCTTGTAGATGATCGATTGTCCTTGCGGAGAATTACCCACGGCAATCTTCCAGCAACTCTCGAAATCTTCCTTTTTAATTTCATCGTTTGGCGAAATATCAAGCTCATCCTTCATTCCGTCAAACAATATAAAACCCACATCTTGATTCCAGTCCTGGACAGATGAAGATGCGTAGAACACGCCATTGTCGGGATGGTTAATCTGGCGAGTGGCCACGCCGTTAATAAACTCCGTCAAAATTTCCCCCACGCCACACGGAAATTCTGTCTTGGAGTGAAAATATTCTCTTTTCACGAGCAACTCCATCGGCCTCTCTTTACGTGATCTCAAACATCAGACGTCCATGAATCGCGTGAACCAGGAGAGAATGGTACCCGCAAAGGAAGCTGTGCAATCGGAAGCGTTATATGCGCCGTCGCATTTCGATACTAGTCGCACACGCTCATTTTCCGAGTGCTTCGAACAGATACTTCATTTTGACGATTTTGCTACGAAATAGGCGAGCGTGTTGTTGGTAAGATAGTTCCCTTTTGATCCGTCGAACATCACCGCTGCGTCCGGCCCAGCAAAAAATCTGGTTTCCGGCTTACCTCTAACCACGCCAGTCTCACGATCGATCAAGAACGTCTTCATCGCAAATTTCTTGAATATTTTCCAAACCATCTTAACAAACTGATCCGTTGCCGCATCCAATTCTGGGTCATAGGATGCCGCCAAGCGACCATCTCGCAGGCTACCCGGTGCGTATTTAGCTTCACGTGACCGTAGAAACTGAATCGCCCCCGGCCCCTCCATAGATCCAATATAGCCAGACCCGCTCGGATGAGGAGCAACGAATTCATGCGTATAGCGCTCCACAGTACAAATCGCTTCGTCGAGAATCACGACATCGGAGAAGGGTTGCCCGCTACACTCGGACATGCTGTGATGTACAGGGGGAACGGGTGAATTCCATATGTACGAGTCGATAAATTTGACATGAGGAATATGCGCTCTCAGCAAATCAGAGAAAACTGCTTCGTCAACACGCGTCATGAAGGTTTGCAACGTCGGCATCTTAGCGACCAAAATTTCCCCCTTTCTTTCGTCCGGTAGTGGTAGTTTGGGGTGTCGTTATCGCCGTATTCAAGTCTCTCAGTCGCGAGGCCCATCCCTTAGCCTGATGACAATCGCACTCGGATCCTGTCGCGCGATGCGATTAGTGCTCGCTCACTCCCGTTGAGACATTCAGTGCACTGACCCAGCGTCTACTGTCTGGATATGAACAGGATTGGCTTGGACATCTCTGAATGTTATGTCTATATAGAGACTGCCCTGTCGCCCATTTCCATTGAACGGTGACAAATTTGTCTCTCGATGCCCCTCGCCTGTAGGTGCGTCACGCCCCCGCACAACGTGTCGGTTAGTCGGACCACCAGCAAGATTCTGATCCCTGACGCCGTTCATGCGGTCCTTGGTCGCTTGGTTACCCAGGCACCCCTCTGTGTCTGCAAACTCTCAGCATACGCATATAGATCATGCCCACCGTTCAGGCCGATCTCATCGGGGTTGATGAAACGATCGATATCGGGATCATAGAGCCCGAGCGTGTTGTAGTGGAGTCCGATTTGACGATCCGGGCATTGTAGTTGGAAGCGTAAGTTTTGCCGCCGTGGCGCGTGGACAGACGTCGCAGAAGCTAATTGCACCTCACCCCATCCTGGCACCGGCAGCTACCGAGCCTGCACGACCCACTCCTCGTGAGCCTCGCTACCCTAAACCACTCGATGGAGTGCCAGATCGACTTGTCGTTCGCGCTGGCCAGTGCTTCCGGCCATCCTTTTACGCTGTTATAAAGGTCCTGTACGTCAGCATCGCGCCACAAGCGCGCCCTAGTCATACAGACGAGCGGCACGGAGCTATCCAGCTCTCCGACTCGGGCAACATTTAAAAACGAATCAATTCCGAAAAACTAAGACCTAAACTGATCATTTTCACGATAATAATTTACCTCATCAACAAACCACTTTACATCCGACGCACTTCCGGCCTTATTTTCTAAAATATAGCCCAGCTGATTTACCAACATCCAACACCTCAAATTATACGACTCGACCGCCTTCGGCATCTCCATATCTTCATCATCCAGATAAATTTCATCATCGTCCAGACTCTGAATATATTCCCACGGGATATGGAAGAATCTCGAATCCTCTGGATTAATTTTCCAAGAATCCAAGTTGACATAAATCCAGTCCTTTCCTGGCAACAATGGGATACCTTCAATCAACTCAGCCAGAGAATTGTAAGATTTCATATCCTCACTCACATGGATCATCTAAAATCATTACCATTTTCAAAAATTGCACCGCACTGCCTCAAAAATTTCGCAGCGAGCCTGCCAAACAAATTAGTCTACAGCGCCACTCAGTTTCTTCGACATTCTCAAATCGTCGTCGTGAAAATAGCAAACCGCATCTCATGCATTGGCGTTGCTAGCTGCGGCCTTACCCTGGTCAATGCGCGCACGCGGCACACCGGATGAGGATGCGTAGATCATTGCGTTATGAGGGGGGAATCTAGCAACCCGCGACACTCTCGATATATTCCAGAGACATCTCTTTCGACTCACACGAAGACGCCGCACTGAAACGAATCTCCTTCTCAAGAGACACCTTTCGGTCCATCCCAGTATTTTGCTCCTTGATGATCCACCAGCTTTTCCAAAAAAATCTTCAATGAATCTGCCACTCGCGGCCAATTACATCTCTCATCCAAAGGCAAACTGACGTAAACAGCCCCCTCTGAATCCATCAACAACAATTCAGAATCCCCATAGAAACGAGCGAAAACAACATCACCATCCAGAAACTCCCGACCACGAATTCGCTTTTGCTTCAAAGTCGCCTCAACTGCCTCCCGAGGCGGCAATACCTCGATCCCCCATTGTCCAAACCCAACATCTTTGAACAGATCTGCGCGACCAGAAATTCGCCAAAGCGTTACAAGCTCATATGCAGAACTCGGAATATCATCGATCGCGACATCGTCTGCAATACCATCAAATATGCAACATTTTAATAAGAATGGGCATTCCCGACCAAAGTGGATGGCCTTTCGTTCAACCGACCACTCCAACTTCATCCTCTCAAAAATGGCAAGCAAATCTTGATAGTTGGGCAAAATTCCCCCGAAATGCACCGATTCTCGACTTACACACTTATTTTCAAAATGAATACACCCACAACTCATCAAAAATAAATTTCCGGTCCAGAAAATCAGTCAACTTCTCGAAATCGTCAAATTCACCCGGCAACGGAAGACCCACTCCCTTTATGTCATCAACCTGAACGAATCCACACCATGCCATCTGGGTTTCCGTCATTTTCAACACGTCACCAACAGTCATCCCGGGCCACAATTTCCCCTGATACCTGCCCTGAAATTCTGCATTACACGCTAGATTTTCTATACGCCCGCTCTCAGAGTCATGGTAGATGGTAATTACTCCGCCATCAACCTTCAAAGTATTTTTATTCAAATACTCAATCAGATGCATCTCACTCAGTCTATCTACAACTTTTTCAACCTCCTCGCCGAGAAGAATTCCTCCCAGCGATCTTCCCGGAACAATTATGTTATTCAGCATTTCCCCTTCCCTCATCGTGAGCTGCGCGGTCGTATTGGCCTGAGGTCGATGATGAATCTTGCTATACCCGGTTCGTCACAGCTATCGCGGGCAAGGCAAGTCACCGGAATCTAGCGTATTTGCCGAAGCAGCCCGCTTCAACCCGGCCATGGCTTGCGCACATCGACCTAGGTTACTTGGATGATCGAGCTACAAAATACGCGAACGCGTTGTTAGTTAGATAGTTCCCGTTCGAGCCACTGAACTGCACTGCAGCATCCGGCCCGGCAAAAAACCGGGTTTCCGCGTTTTCACTCACTGTTCCAGTGGCCCGGTCGACCCAGTATGTCTTGTAAGCAAATTTCTTGAACACTTTCCAGACCGTCTTAACAAAAACGTCCATTGCCTGCTCAGCGTTCGGGTCGTAGGATGCCGCCAGCCTGCCGTCACGTAGAGACCCGGGAGCATAGTCAGCCTTTCTCGATCGCTGAAACTGAATCATTCCCGGGCCCACGTTCCCCCCCAAATAGCTACCGCCTCCTGGATGAGGCCCAACAAACTCTCGCGTATACCGCTCGACGGTGCAGATCGTTTCGTCAATGATCACGACATTTGAGAATGGATGCCCACAACATTCCACCATGCCGTCATAAACCGGAGGGATCGGCGAACTCCAGAGAAATGAGTCGACGAACTTGACACTCGGTATGTGTACTTTCAGCAGGTCCGAGAACACCGATTCATCGGCAATGGTCATGAAGATCTGCAATGTCGGCATCTTTATGGCCAAAAGCATTCTCCTTTCTCTCTTTCGTCGAGTAGCAATAGTTCCAGGCTCTATCGGCGCTTTGTTCGAGGCGCCGGATTCCGAAGGAGTCCCTTTCACGGCCGTGACAGTATGCCGGCATACCCCGTCGGGTAGATGTTGGTTTCATCTGAATCGAAATTATTCGATAACCTCGATATCGGGATTTAACTTTTTAAAAATACCTATAGCCACCGATCCGATATTTGAAATCGAACGAATTCCACACGGCTCAAATTTTTCGCAAATCACATTATTTTCATCAACATAACGCCTCCTCAATCGATCATGAAAACAATGATTCGGAAAAACATCCATATCGGAATTATCGAGACTCCCGACATTTTCGAATCCTCCCTTTGCTCTCCAGTCCATCGTCGTAACAAGCTCAGGAGGAACAATCAAGTTGCTCTTATCCAAAATAAATTTTGAACTCTTCTCATCCGAAATTTCGTTGTATAAATAAATCACACAAAGACGCTCCGCGCCATACTTGAAATTGTCCTTTACTACGAGACCCGGTATGAATCCAACTCCCCTCATAAACATGACAAACAGGTCTCCATTTTTAGGATTCGACTTTTTCCCACCCTCCAGGAGATCAAGCACTTCCTTCATTTTCACTTTCTTCATTAGAGCAGTTCCCTATCCGTTATCCCGTAACTACCGTCAACTCCACGCTACAGCATACGCTACACAATGATCGACGCGAATCAATACCATCGCCAATACGCGAGAATTTACCGTACTTTGCGTCAGTTATCGCCTGCCCAACTGTGCTCGCTGGATTTATCGGAAGCCCTACCTCATCTGTAAACGAGCCGAGGTTACAACCAAGATTTTTGACTTGCCTCACAGACTTGTCTTTCGTTATCTGGAGATGATTTGGCACTTGCCTCCTTGCACATCTCAGATACACGTCGGCCTTGCCACGGCTACGCGCCATGCAATCCTCAAACGATCCGAACGTGGAGTTGCTTGAGCACGGAGACAACCCGAACGGGTCGATCCATGAGATCGGGTTGAGCGTATATTGATAGAGACTAGTTTTGTCCATCAACCAGATGGGGTCCTGGTTGATAAAGCGCCCGATGTCCGGATCATAGAACCTGACTGTGTTGTAACCCTTTCTCGCAGTTCAGGTACTGCTCCCGGAAACACGGATTGTGTGCCCGGTGCACATTAGTTGGCACTGGCGCCACTACTCGCACATCCCCCACTCCAGCGTTGGCTGCTGCCGCGCCCACGCGATCCACGCCTCCGGGAGCGTGCTGCTCCTTACTTTGTACCGGGCATGCCAGATCGGTTCGCCATCCGCGTCGGCCAGTTCGCCCGAAAGCCCCGACTCGTCGTTGCGAAGATGGTCGTGCTCCAACAAACAGTCTGAGTGGATCCCGATTAATAAATTCAAGATATCCGCACCCGAGGCTCAGAGAGATTTATATTATCTAATTAATTTTTACAAGATCAATGAATATCTAGTGACAGCCATCTCAACTAAATCATTGTATTGCCCAACTGATCATCAGACGGACGATTCCCGATAAACTTACAACCAACCAAAGATCCATTGTGAAATTCCGTGCCATCGAAGGTACACTCATTGAATGTACAAGCAAGGAGTACAGCCTTTTTCATGTTTGCTCGATCAAATGAGCACTTTGCGAAGAAGGCTCCTCTGGCCATCACATCGATCATGTTCGCACCGGAGAAATTGCAATTTAAAAAAGATGCCGATCCTAGAGCCGCGTTTTTCAATGACACCCTTTCAAAATCACAATCTTCAAATAGAACCCCGACAAATCTTCCGTCAAATTTAGCACCAGAAAACCTACTCCGCATGACACTACAATTATTCAACGCCCCAGCCAAAAGACAGATGGAGTGAGAAAAATCAACATCAGAAATCGCCATCCGCGAAAGCTGAACCTTTAGTGGAAAGCCACGAAAGTCGGCAAACCCATCCTCCGTTCTATCGAACGGCGATGATGGTAGGGCGCTGTGCCTTTTCACCGCGAGCGCTATTTCTTGGTTTGTTGATTGGGATAATTTTTCATCCCACCGGAGTTGCTTCCTAATTGCGTCTCTCATGTTCGCTGATTTCGAATTTTCTATGATTTTTTTCATCGATCAATTTTACCCAGCTCACCCAAAAATCACCACCCATCCAATTTAAAAATTCCTTTTTAGAACATCTCCATCAAACGATTTATTCACCGATATTTTCTTTCCCAGAATAAAATCAACATCGAGCTCACCCAGCCCAATGCCATTTTTCTTCGCTGCAAAAACGATGGTCAAAAATGGATATGAATAGTATCCGGGGTTCTCCATTACATCGCGAATCAAACCCGGCTTACCCCCCACCACATCGATCACCCTAGGCAAATATATATTCGCCACCTTTTCGCATATCCACCGACACGTCGGCTCAACCTCCATCTGATTCCTCGGAAAATCAACTGCGCCACCGATATTAGGAGAGAACAACTTTACCGTTTCCATGGATGTATTCATCGCAAGAACGAAACCTGTAGGTATTTTTGACTTGTATGGTGGATTGCTATTTTTATAAAAATCTTGTAGTTCACGAGAATCAGCGGAGGCAGAAAGGATATAGCCATTGGCATTCTTCAGAAACCGGAATCCAATACGCCCTCTACTCTCCTCTTCCTGGCCAACAAGAATCTCACCCCTCGATACTTTTACACCACTCTCGCAAATATTTTCCGTGAGAACTTCCTGCAACCTCTTTTCAAAAATTTTCTTTAACTCAACATTCATCTTACACACCCCGATATTTCAACATATGGAATATTGCGTCATAAGAAATGCCTCGGGCCCCAAGCACCTCTCCTATATCTTTATTGCCGGTTGCGTACGCAGAACTTCCCGATGCAAATCATCACGCTCGATGTCTGCAATTGCTGTACCGGTCAGCGCTAGTCAACTCCTCCGGCAACCCCGACACGTCGTTGTGGAAATAGTAGACCGCGTCCCGTGCATTGGCGTCGTTAGCAGCCGCCTTACCGTGATCGATCCGTGCCAGCGGCACGTAGCTATTCGACTCATACAAGTACGTGAGCGCTTCCTCGCCCTGACGGTCGTGGTACGTCTCCTGCACGAGCCGCATGCCGTCCCACAGGAAATCCGTACTCGCGTAACCCCCATTGAGCTTACGAATCCGCCGACCGAACGCGTCGTATTCGAAATGCGTCGTCCCGACACCAAGCCGGTCCTTCGTCACGACGGTCTTCAGCTGGTTCCAGTCGTCGTACTCAAGCGCCAGCTCTTTGGCCGGCCCGTGCCCACTCAACTTGCGAACCAGCCGCCCATAAACGTCGTACTCGAAG
>NZ_CAJNKE010000042.1 GCF_905232215.1 Burkholderia sp. LMG 13014 | reverse complement strand
GCCACATTGCCCGCACGGCGCGCGGCGAAGTGCGCGCGGACGTGCTCGTGCTGGCCTGCAACGCGTATGTCGACCGGCTCGATCGCGATCTCGCGCGCCGGCTGCTGCCGGTCGGCACGTACCAGGTCGCCACCGCGCCGCTCGCGCCCGACGTCGCCCGTGCGCTGCTGCCGCAGAACAGTTGCGTGATCGACAACCAGTTCGTGCCCGACTATTTCCGCCTGAGCCCCGACAACCGGCTGCTGTTCGGCGGCGGCTGCACGTATCTCGGCGGCATTCCGGCCGATATCGCGGCGGCCACGCGCCCGCACCTCGAACGCGTGTTCCCGCAACTGGCCGGCGTGCCGCTCGATTACGCGTGGGGCGGCCATATCGACATCAGCATGCGCCGCACGCCGGACATCGGCCGCCACGGGCAGCGTTTCTGGCTGCAGGGGTTCTCGGGGCACGGCGTGCTGCCGACGCTCGCGGGCGCGCGCGCGGTCGCCGATGCCGTGCTCGGCGACGAACGCCTGCTCGCGCAGTACCAGCGCATCCGCAACCCGCGCTTCCCCGGCGGCGACCGGCTCGCCGCGCCGCTGGAAGCGATCGGCAAGGCCTGGTACCGTTTGCGCGATACCGTCTGACTGCACCGGAATACACCATGAATGAACAGGAAGAGATAGAAAGCCTGGCGATCCTGATCCGCGACCTGCGCAAGCATCGCAAGGTCACGCTCAACGATCTCGCGGAACGAATCGGCCGCTCGGTCGGCTTTCTGTCGCAGGTCGAGCGCGGGCTGTCGCGCCCGACGGTGGCGGATCTCACCGCGATCGGCGAGGCGCTCGGCGTGCCGACCACCTATTTCTACAGCCTGAGCAAGCCGCGCAGCGTGCCGTGGGTCACGCGGCCCGACGAGCGGCGCACCGTGTATTACGCGGCCGGCATTACCGACATCCTCGTGTCGCCGAACATGCGTTCGCGCTTCTCGATCCTCGAAAGCCATCTCGCGCCGGGCGCGAGCAGCGGCGAGCGGCCCGTCGACGACAGCGACGAGCAGGGCGGCTTCGTGCTCGAAGGAGAACTGACGATCTGGATCGATGGCGACGATATGCCCGTCACGCTCGGCCCGAACGACGCATTCCAGCTTCCCGCGCACAAGCGCTTTCGCTATGCCAACCTGACCGACGCGCCGACGCGCGTGATCTGGGTATTCACCTGAGTTGTCGGCGGGGCGGGCGGTGTTGCAGGCCGCCGCGCCACGCAGCCTGTTTGCAGTACTGATTTAAATGCGGCGCGCGTGGCCCAGCGTGCCGCGTGAATCCGGTTCGCCGCGCTGCGGCACCGCCATACAAGACATGGAAAGGATGAGACATGGCTGACGTCGTTCCCGCGCTGGTCGATGAAGTCCGCGCATTCCGGCAGGCGCACCCCGAGATCCGTTATGTCGACCTGATCTGCCTCGACCTGCCCGGACATTTCTACGGCAAGCGCTACCCGATCGACGCGCTCGAAAAGGTGGCGGCCGGCTCGCTGCTGAAGCTGCCGCAGAACTGCATCCTGCTCGGCACGCAGGGCGGGCTCTACAAGATCGGCGACTACTGTTTCAACGACGGCGACCCGGACGCCGTGCGCCGGCTGATCCCCGGCACGCTGAAGCCGGTGACCTGGGAGAAGCAGCCGCTCGGCCAGATGCTGATCACGACCGACGGCACCGACGCGCCGGTCGAGTTCGAGCCGCGCGAGGTGCTCGCACGCGTGCTGAAGCGGCTCGCACGGCGCGGCATCCGGCCGGTCGTCGCGTTCGAGCTCGAGTTCTATCTGTTCGACGCGCAGCTCGACGAGGGGATGCCGAAGTATCCGCGCGACCGCTTGTCCGACGATCGCGACGATCAGCCGAACATGCATATCGAGCGGCTGTCGCGCTTCTCCGACGTGCTGCACGAGATGGTCGACGTCGCCTGCCAGCAGGGGGTCGACGCGACCGTGATCACCGCCGAGCTCGGGCCGGGCCAGTTCGAGATCAACTTCGGCCATTGCGACGACGGGCTGCGCGCGGCCGACTGGTCGGCGATGTTCTGCCGCAGCACGCGCGGCGTTGCGTTGCAGCATGGCTATCGCGCGAGCTTCATGGGCAAGCCGTACCTGCATGCGCCGGGCAGCGGGATGCACGTGCACGTGAGCCTCTACGACGATGCGGGGCACAACCTGCTGGCGGCGGACGGGCAGCGGCCGCTGCGGCACGCGGTGGCCGGATGCCTCGCGCTGCTGCCGCATTGCATGCCCGTGTTCGCGCCGAATCACAACGCGTTCCGGCGTTACGGTTCGATGGTGAACGCGGCGAGCCGCGCGAGCTGGGGCTTCGAGGATCGCGATGCGTGCATCCGGATTCCCGAGTCGGATGCGCGCAACCTGCGGATCGAGCACCGGCTCGCGAGTGCGGACGCGAACCCGTATCTGGTGCTCGCGGCGATCCTCACCGGGATGGAGCACGGGCTCGATGCGAGGATCGAGCCGATCGCGCCGCTCAACGAGGATCGCGGCAGCGGGATCGATTTCCCGAAGGAGATGCTGTCGGCCGTCGCGGCGATGCAGGATCAGGCGGCCGTGCGCGAAGGGCTCGGCAGCGAGTTCGTGATGGTGTATTGCGAGAACAAGCGGCAGGAGGAGCTGGATTTCCGCAATGAGATCGGCGCGCGGGAGTATCGGTGGTTTTTGTGATCGGTAACGGGGCGGCGGTTCCTGCGCGGTTGCGTGTTTGTTAAGCTGCGACCTGCACGGCGGCCGGTTCCGGTTCCGCCGCGGGCGACCGGTCGCCCCGAAGCGCAGCGGATGGGCACATTCGGATTCCGGCTTCGCTCGATAACCAAAAAGAGAGGGCCCCGTGACGACCGATCACCGAGATACCGAACCACCGTCCACGCGCGTCGATGAAGTCGTGAGTGAGCATGCCGGGCCACCGGCCGCCACGCCGCGTCTCCCGGCCGTCTTGCTGTGGGTGTCCGGCATTCCGCTCTGGGCGCTGCTGGCAGCCGCCGTGGTCTGCGTGTCGCGGGTCGATCGCGACCTGTCGGTCATCGTGTTCATGGGTGCGCTGATCTTCCTCAGCGAGGTCGGTATCGCCGTGTATGCCGTGGTCGCCGTCGTGCTGCTGGCTTACGCAGTGAGTCGCAAGCCATGGCGTGCACCGCGATTTGCGTGGGCGTTCTGGCTACAGGTGCTGCTGTGGGTTCTGGCCGTAGCGCTGATTGCCACGTTCAAGATCGACGATTACCAACGCCATCATCCAGACCCTCGGGAGGCGGCCCGCGGTCAGCAGATCAATGACGACAATGCCCGCATGACGGCCGCATTGCGCACCGACGATGCAGTCGCGTTTCGGCAGGCGTTCGCCGACTGTGCGGACGATTGCGATCGCGCGACATGGGTGAGCGAGGCGATCCGCAAGACCGCGCCGCGCAGCCTTGCGGTCACGCTCGAAGGCGTCAGGCATGCAAGCGAGGTACGCCTGGACAGGAACGATCCGGAGACATTCTGCAAGGACGGGGTGGCTTATGTGATGCCGCCCGACATCGCGCTGCGCGTCGGTTTTCGAAACGTGCCGGCGATCACGGCTCAGTTCCTGCCGTTGTGGGGCCCCGACGACCGGAGCGCCGCGCTGCACGGCGCCGCGATGAGCGGGTCGATCGCACTGATGAACCAGCTCGTTGCGCTGGGTGTCGATCCGCAGCATCTGCAAGGCGACAGCCGCTTCGAGAGCCTGTATGCGAGCGCAGCCGCGGGCGCCGCAATCGCATCGGTCGGCTGGCTGGCCAACGCCGGCGTCACGCTCCATACCGCCGACGAGGTGGACGAGGTCTGGTATCAGTTCGCGAAGTGGACCTACGCGAATCCGCCGGAAATCGCTCGCAAGGGCGCAGAGGCGTGGCTCGTCGAATCCGCGAAGATACCGAGGGATGGCACGGCTGCACAGAATCGTATCGCACCGCTCGAGCGGGCGGTGTATGTCGAGACACCGGTACTCGTGCAGGTGTTGTTGCAACACGGTTATCGCGTTGCCAATCTGGCGCCGGAATATCGGGCGCGTTTCGATTCGATGCAAGACGCGATCCGGCACCCTTTGACGCGGGTACCGGCTGCGGTGTGCGGCGACGATGCAGACTGATCGCGCCGTTGCGTGATACTTCGGGTTCTTATCGGTCCCGCGCCTGCATCATCGGCAGGCCCGCTCCCCACGCGCTCGCGAGCGCTTCGATTTCGGCGATCGGATCAGCCTGCCGCGCGGCTTCGTGCGTGTCGGTGGCGAACAGCCGGTGAGCGAAGTCGCGGGCGCGCAGCGTGATGGCCGCCGTTTTCGGGCTGCGCCGCAGCGTGAACGCTACGAGCGCAGCGTCGAGGTCGCGGACGTTGCCGTTTCCGTTCCCGTGTTCGTCGAGGCAACGGGCGAGATGCCACGCGTCCTCGAGCGCCTGGCATGCGCCCTGGCCGGAGGTGGGGAGCGGCGCATGCGCGGCATCGCCGATCAACAGCACATTGCCGCGGTGCCACACGTCCACCGGATCGAGATCGTGCACGCGGATCTTCGCGATCGTGCCCGGCGGCGTCGCGCGCATCACGTCCGCGATGGGCGCCGGCCAGCCGTCGAAGAGCCGTTCCAGCAGCGGGCCCGGATCGTCCGGCGCCGCGCCGTCGTCGTCGCTATCGTCGATTTCGGCCTCGGCCCGGGCCGCCGCCCAGTACACGCGATGCGGGTCCACGGCGACGATACCGAATCGCTCGCGCTGGCCCCAGTAGTCGAATATCGACACTTCGTCGACGAGCGGCACATCGCTCTGCGCCACGCCGATCCAGTTGACGAAGCCCTGATAGACGGGGGTGGCGTCGCCGACCACATGGCGTCGCGCGACTGAGTTCATGCGGCCGTCCGCACCGATCACGAGATCGGGCGCGATCGTCGCGCCGTTGTCGAAGCGAACGATCGCGCGGCCGTCGGTGCCGGTGTCGATGGCCGTCGCGCAGTGGCCGAAGCAGACTTCGATGTCGTGCGCGGCGACGTGCCGAGCCAGCACAGCCTGCAGGTCGCGCCGCAGGATCGAGCGCGTCGGGAAGCCCATGCGTTGATCGAGTGCGCGGATATCGGCGAGTTTGAACGGGGTGCCGTCACGGTCCATGCACCGCATCGCGCGCAGGTGGCCGCTGACCGCGACGATATCCGGCAGGAGGCCGAGTTGCTCGAGCACGAAGCCGGCATTCGGCCATAACACGACGCCCGCGCCCATCGTCGTCTCGGACGGCCTGCGTTCGTAGAGCCGTATCCGGTGCCCCCGCCCGGCCAGCGCAAGCGCGGTGCTCATGCCGGCCACGCCGGCGCCGAGAATGGCGATATCCATGTTGATGCTCCCGTAGGTTCGTGCGCGTGCTCGCGTCGGCGCGGGTTGCTGCGTCGGCGGCCACGCCTTGACTGGATCCGCATCGTAAATTACGGTCTCGAACGGGATAAGCCGTGAAAAACGGCGAGCTTTGATACCTGAAACGGGATAATGATGCGTAGCAAGCTGGATCTGAACGCGGTGCGCGTGTTCGTGTCGGTCGTCGACGAAGGTAGCTTTGCCGCTGCCGCGCGCGTGCTGTCGATACCCGGTTCCAACGTGAGCCGCCATGTGGCGCAACTGGAATCGAGGCTCGGCGTGCGTCTGCTGGAGCGCAGCACGCGGCACCTGCGCATGACGGAGGCCGGGCGCCTGCTGCACGAGCGCGCGAAGCCGATGCTCGATGCGCTGACGCTCGCCGAGTTCGAACTGACCGCGCAGCAGACGGAGTTGCGCGGCGTGCTGAAGCTCTGCGTGCCCGGTGAAATCGGACCGCGCATGCTCGGGCTGATCATCGCGGAATTTGCGGGCCGCCATCCGCGTGTCGAAATCGATTGCGATACGAGCCTCGCGGGCGTCTCGACGTTGCGCGACGATATCGACCTGTCGATCATCGTCAATCGCGGCAAGCTGGACGACAGCACGTTCGTCGTCCGACCGCTCGTGAGCTTGCCGAGCGTCGTCGTGGCTGCGCCGTCGCTGATCGAACGCACGGGCATGCCGACCCGGACGGAGCAGCTCAGGCAACTGCCGTGCATCACGACGTTGAGCACGCTGAAAGGGCTGCCGTGGCAGTTCGCCGACGGTGACGGGCGGGTCCACAAGATTCCGGTCGCGAGCCGCTATCGCGTCAACAGCGGCGAGATGGCGGGGCTGGCTGCGGTGAACGGGATCGGCTTCGCGATTCTCGTCGAACGCGGGTGCGCGGCGGAGCTGGCCGCCGGGCGGCTGGTGCGCGTGCCGCTGGAGATGACGCCGGCGCCGCTGGAACTGCTGGCCGCCTATTCGAGCCGCAATTCCGTCAACGCGAAGATCCGCGAGCTGCTGCAGTTGATGCAGGCGCGTTTGGCGGCGGCGGGGGCGATGCCGTCATGACGATTGCTTCGGCAATGCGCGCCAGTAGCGCACTTCGTCGATGGACGCACCGTCGATCTCGAACGTCTTGATGTCGTCTTCGGCGACGAAGCCTTCGCGTTCATAGAATGCCCGTGCGCGACGGTTCTTGACCAGCACCCAGAGCGACACCCACTCATGGCCCGTGTCATGCAGCGCATCGCAGGCATGGTCGACCAGTGCCGCGCCGACACCTTGCCCGCAATGTGCTGGATGCAGATAGATCGCTTCGATTTCGCCCCAGGTGCGATCCTTGTCGGTGTCGCGCGTCGGGCCGTAGGCGATCCAGCCTGTCGCCTCTCCTTCCGACAACGCGAGCGCGACACGCGGCCGTTCTGCTTCGAGCGCGTGACGCCACGAAGCGGTGCGCTTCTCGACCGACAGGCCGGCAAGGAACGGGGCCGGCATGATGCCCGGATAGGTGGCCTGCCACGATGCGACGTGGATGGCGGCGATGGCCGGGGCATCGGCGGGCGTGGCAGGGCGGATGTCGATGTTCATCAGGGTCGATAGTCGGCGCCGTAAAGCGAATAGAACCGGTACGGCAGATCGCCCAGTTCGCTTTCGATGCGCTCGTACTGGCTAAGCGACTGGAGCCATGCGAGAAACGTGGCCTCGGTCATGAACGATCGCAACGAGTCGACTACTGCTTCGCGCTGCGCGGGATGAATGAAGTCACACGCTGCGGCGTTGCGGCCGGGCGAGCCGGTCAGGCAGCGGGCCCCCTGCCAGTCGATTCGCGGATAGTCGGTGCGGCTGAATGCCGATGGATGCCGGATACGACCCGAGAGCAGGTCGTTCGCGCCGACACACCAGAGCATGAGCTGCGCGCGCCAGCGTGGATCGTCGATGCCCAGCACCGAGGTCAGCCACGCGTGAATGTCCGACGTTTCCAGGTATTTGATGCACAGGAACATCGACGACGAAAATTTTCCGCTCGCATTGAACCAGTCGCCGGTAACGGATGATGGTTCGTGAGCGTGGTTGAAGCACGCGGCCGTATCGAGTGCGCCCGATGGCCAGCACCGGGCATCCATCAGGCATTGCCCGAGCGTGTCGAGCACGTCGCGGCGGAACCCCGGGTACGGTTCGGGCGATATGCCGTCGGGGTGCTGCGAAACGAACCCCGTGATCAACCATTCCAGCAGCGCGTGGTGCTGCCCATCGTGGCTGCGCGGGGTCAGGTGCGCCAGCAAGTAGTGGTACCACTGCTGCCATTCGTCGCTCGGGCCGAACGAGAGCGTGCCGACGACGATTTCTTCGAGCGGCGTGTCGAGCTCCGCGAGGTCGATCGATTGCAGATCGCGTTGCAACTCGGCGAACAGCCGGCGCGATTCACCCATGAACCACGCTTCGCCCATCGGCTTGTCCGGGCGCGGAAATGCCGATCGCAGTCTGGCCAACGCGGAAGGGGAACATCCGCTTCCGCGGATCCATCGAAACGGGGCTGGCTGAGTGCGCATCAAGAAGCCATGAAGTCGTCACGCGTTGCTGCCGGATTCATGCCACCGGATCCAGGCTGCCGTCGATCGAAAAACGGTAGTTGATATCCACCTGCGATGCATCGCCGGGTGCGGCGGTTTTCTTCAGCACGAATTCGAACGCAGGCTCGAACCAGCCGTTGCGCGGGACTTCTCCGCCAAGGATGTCGACCTCATACCAGCCGTTGTCGATCTCGATCACGGGCCTGCCCGGCTCGCGGTAACGCGCGAGGAGTGCGTTGACCGTTGCGTCGTTGAAGCGTTCGAGGATCCGCCACGTGTAGAGCATGATCGAACGATGTTCGACGCGCAACACGTACCCGCCGCGCCGATGCTGCAGGCGGCTTCCCGCTTTCAATAATTCGGGTGTTGCGTCATCCAGCGTGAAGATCACCGTGTACGGATGGTTCTCGATGCCGGCCAGCGGAATGACGACGCCTTCCAGCACGGCGCGATCGCCGCTGTCGCTCGTCGTGAACGCCGTTGCGACGTCGTCCGGCAGCCCGTGCTGCTCCTTGAAGCGCTTCAGCAGCAGGAGATCGCCGACGAGAAAATAGTCGACCAGATCGTTGAGGACTTCAGAGAATTCATGTCGCATCGCCGCTCCTTTCTCGGTGCCGAAGCGCAGGGATCGCAAGGGCAAGAAGCGCCGCGCCGCGAAACGCTTCGCGGCGCGGCACGCGCGAAGCTTTTAGTCGCCGAGCTTCGACGCCACGCAACCGGTGCTCGTGCACTCGCGTTCACGCTCGCGCAGGAACGACAGCCGCGACTGCGTCATGTCGGTCGCGCACTGGAGATCCACGAGGTAGCCGTTGTTGCGCGTCTCGCTGCACTGCGCGTCGCGCTGCTTCAGCCACGCGAGCTGGCCGGCCTTCAGCGTCGCCTGCTGGTCGCTGCTCAGTTGTTTGCGCAGGCGGCCGTATTCGTCGTTGAGGTCACGGTCGGTTTGCGAGAACTGCGTGCTGCTGCAGTACACCTGGTCGAACGCGCTGTGCGGCTTTGCACAGCCGGCCGCGTGCGCGGCGAACGGAACGGCAAGCGCGAGCAGCGCGCAGGATGCGAGCAGATTCTTCATTTTCATGGTGATGCTCCTGACTGGGTGAAAACCGTTGGGCCCGACGGGCTTTGTCGTCGTTTATTGCGGCGCGGTGCACGCGTCGATCCCGCCCGCGATCGCGGTGGACAGCTTCTGGATCGTCTCGCGACGCGCAAGCCGCGCTTCCTCGTCCGGATTGACGATCACGCCGGCTTCGACGAGCACGGCCGGAATCGGCGCCGTGCGCAGCACGACGAGATCGTCGAAGCGGTGGATGCCGAGCTGCGGGTCGATCAGCGGGCGATTCTCGCCGCGGATCGGCTGCGCGTGATACAGCGACGGCCGTTCGCCGGCCGCCACCAGCCGCTCGGCGATCGCCTTCGCGCAACGCAGGCTTTCCGCATAGTGCGGATTGCGTTCCGACACGAACACCGAGAAGCCGCGGAATTCGCGCTGCCGGCCCGCGTCGATGAACTGCTGCTGCATCGAGTCGTGATGGATCGACACGAACAGGTTCGCGTCGGGCGCTTGCGTGGAACGCTGGTCGAGCGCGATCTCGCGGCCGTCGGCCGATGTGCGCAGCACGCGGTCGCCGTGCGCGGCGAGCTTTTCGGCGACCGCCGCGGACAGGTCGAGGTTGTACAGGTATTCGACGCGGCCGCTTGCGCCCGTGGAGCCCGGGTGCGCCGGCGTATGGCCGGTGTCGACGACGATGTAGCGCCCGGCGGCGGGCGCGGTGCCGGCGGTGTCGGCCGCATGCAGTGCCAGCGGTGTGCCGAGCAGTGGGGCGCAGGCGAGCACGCGCGCGGCGGCGCGCGCGAACGGGCGAAGGCGTCGGATGGTTCGGTTCGTCATTGTTGTTGTCGAGGAGGGCATACGGCGCGTCGGACGGCGCGGCACCGTCGGCCTGCTCAATGCAGTCGGAATGTCGCGCGATTATAGCGGGTGGCGGTGCCGCCGCAATGACGGACGACGACCGTCAGGCCAGCACGCGCCGGGCGGCGAGCATGCCCCAGTACGACGCTTCCTCGAACAGCGACAGCCCGGACAGGTCCGCATGCGCAAACACGACGGGGCCGTCGGCATCGCGCAGCGCGAGCAGGCCTGGCCGGCTCAGGAAGCCGACGTCGGGCGTCGCCATGGCGTGACCGCGCACGGTGATCTCGAGCGCCGTCGCGTGTTTCCACAGTTCGCGCCCATAGACGGCCTGCAGGTCGATCGCCGCCTGTTCGCGCAACGCATCGGGCTTCGCCTGCGCGAGCCAGCGGCGCGTGTCGTCCGGCGCTTGCATGCTCAACGCCTGGTACGCGGAGAACACCGAGCGCGTCGGCGGCGACAGGCGGATCAGCTGGTGCGTCGACACGACATAGCCGAGCCCCGCGCCGTCGTAGACGACGTTGTCCCACGCGAGCGGCACGCCCGCTGCTTCGGCCGGCATGCCGTCGAGCAGGAAGTTGGACACGAGCCACGGCGCGCGTGGCGGCAGGTCGCGCGTGGAGTCGAAGCCGTACGCGCCAAGCTGCGGAAACACGCGCGCCGCGACGAACAACGGCATCGCGCAGACGACGCGCCGCGCCTTCAGCGTGAACGTCGACAGCGCGCCGTCGTTGCCGATCCGAGCACACAGCACGTCGACGCCGCCCGCGCGTTCGGTCGCACGCACCGCGAAGCCGTCGCGCGACCACGCGTTCGAGCCGGTGCGCGCGGTGATCGAATCGGTGAGCTTCGTCACCATCGTGTGCAGCCCGTCGGGCCAGGTCAGCACCGCGCCGTCGCTCGCGTCGCCTGCGTGGCCGCCGCGCGACGAGAAATAGTGCAGGCCGGCCCACGCGGACACGTGCTCGTACCCCGCGCCGTAGTCGTCGCGGCAGCAGTAGTTCAGGTACCAGTGCAGGGCCTTCGCGGTGTACCCCTCGTCGAGCAGCCACTGGCGGAACGAACGCCGGTCGAGCGCACGCCAGCGCGGGTCGCGCGACGATTCCGCGATCGGGATGCAGAACACCTTGCGGCCATCGGCGCCGCGCGCTGTGCGCAGCGTGTCCGTGTACGCGAAGAAGCGTGACTGTTGCGCGAGCTCGTCGGTGCCGAGGCCGGCCGTCGGCACGATGCCGTCCTGCCACTGCCCGGCGATGAAGAGCCGTTCGTCGGGCGCATGGACGAGCACGCGCTGGTCGTACACCGGGCGCGCGGAGAACGGCGCCGATTCGATCACGCCGAGATCGGCCAGCATGTCGCGCAGATGCGAGGATTCGAGCGACGGCAGCGGCAGGTAGTGCGCGCCTTTCGGATAGCCGAGATCGCCGAAGCGGCCGCCGGCCGCGTTGCCGCCGAATTCGGGGCCTGCGAGCACCGTGAAGCGCTTGTGCCCCGCGCGCGCGAGCTGCCACGCGCACGACAGGCCGGCGGCACCCGCGCCGAGGATCGCGACGTCGGTCTCGAGCGTGCCGGAAGGCGGCGGCAGCGTCGCGTGGTCGCGCAGCGCATGGCCTTCGCGCATGCCGGGGTAGCCGACCTGCGGCGTCGTCTCGACCCAGCCGGTGCGCCCGCAGGCGGCGAGCGACGCGGCCGCCGACGCGACGAGGAACGTGCGGCGGTCCATCAGCGCAGCACGTGTTTCCAGTCGTCGTCGAAACGGCGCACGAGCGGCTGGTCGTTGAGTTCGTTCGGCGACATCGGCAGCGCCGGCATGTCGGCCGGGAAGTGGAACATCTCGGCGGCCGTCTGCGCGTCGAGCCAGCGCGTGGGCACCGAGTAGTGCGTCGGCACCGTGAAGTCGCGGCGCTTGCCGGCAATCACGAACCCCCAGTCGCCGAACGACGGCACGTAGCAGTGGTACGGCCACGTGTTGAGCCCGGCCTCGTGCAGCGTCGCGATGATGGTCCAGTACGCGTGCGGCGCGAAGTACGGCGACGTCGACTGGATCACCGCGTAACCGTTCTCCGACAGGTGGCGCGCGAGCAGCCGGAACACGGGCACCGAATACAGCCGGCCGAGCCCGAAGTTGGTCGGGTCGGGGAAGTCGACGACGATCGCGTCGTACACGTCGGCGTTCGATTCGAGCCAGCGCACCGCGTCGTCGTTGATCACGTGCACGCGCGGGTCCTTCAGCGAACCCTGGTTCAGCTTGACGAGCGGCGCGGACGTGGAAAACAGCTTCGTCATCGCGGGATCGAGATCGACGAGCGTGATCTGTTCGAGGTTGCGGTGCTTGAGCAGCTCGCGCACCGCGAGGCCGTCGCCGCCGCCGAGCACGAGCACGCGCTTCGCCCACGGCAGCGCCTCGATCGTCGGGTGGATCAGCGCTTCGTGATAGCGATGCTCATCGCGCGACGAGAACTGCAGGTTGCCGTTCAGGTACAGCCGCATGTCGTCGTGCCACTGCGTGAGCACGATGCGCTGGTACGGCGTCGTTTCCGAATAGATCGTCTCGTCGCCGTACACGCCGTGTTCGGCCCAGTGCGTGATGCGATCCGAAAGCGCGAAGCCGGCGATGAGCAGCCCGATCACGAGCGACGCACGCATCAGCTTGCCGCGCACGTTGCGGATCTCGTCGCGGAACAGGTGCGTCGTCCACAGCGCGACGAAGGCGTTCAGGAGCCCGAACAGGAAGCTGGTGCGCAGCAGGCCGAGCCGCGGCGCGAGCACCAGCGGGAAGATCAGCGACACGGCGAGCGAGCCGAGATAGTCGAAGGTCAGCACTTCGCTGACGGTATGGCGGAACGCCTGGCGCCGCTGCTGGAACGCGCGCATCACGAGCGGGATCTCCATCCCGATCAGCATGCCGAGCGCCAGCACGAGCGCATAGAGCGCCGCGCGGAACGGTGCGGCCAGCCATGCGAACACGGCGAACAGCAGCGCGGCCGACACACCACCGAGCAGGCCGACGAGCAGCTCGATGTCGACGAAGCGGTCGAGCACGTCGTCGTCCTCGACGAACTTCGCGAGCCACGAGCCGATCCCCATCGCAAACAGGTAGCAGCCGATCACCGACGAGAACTGCAGGATCGAATCGCCGAGCAGGTAGCTGGACAGCGCGCTGCTGATCAGTTCGTAGCCGAGCCCGCATGACGCGAGCACGAGAATCGACAGGACGAGCGCGCGCTTATGCAGCATGGTGCGTCCGTTGTGCAGCGGTCGGCAATGTGGATATACTGGCGCGGAATTTTGTCTGCTGGCCCTGCGCGGGCCGGCCGGCGACGGGGCGGCGAACCGAGCACAAAATCCGAGGGAAAGAATGAATAGTGCCTATCTCTATGCGGTTCATTTACTGTCGGCGTTCGTGCTGCTTCTTGTGTTCGCGGCAGTGTACCTGAAGGTCACCCCGTTCGACGAACTGGCGCTGATCCGCGACGGCAACGCGGCCGCGACGCTGTCGTTCGGCGGCGCGTTGATCGGCTTCTGCCTGACGCTCGCATCCAGCATCGCGCACAATTCCACGCTCGTCGAAGTCGTGATCTGGGCCGTCGGCGCGATGGCCGTGCAACTGATTACCTATGCGGCGCTCACGCGCCTGATGCCCGGCATGAATCATGCAATCGAAGATCGCAACGTCGCGATGGGCGGCCTGATGGGCACCGCGTCGCTTGTGGTCGGCATCATCAATGCCGCCTGCCTGACCTGACGCGCCACGCGTTTCGAGGAGACCGACATGAGTCTGGGATCGTTTATCCGCAAGCAGTTCGTCGACGTCCTGCAATGGACCGAAGACACCGACGGCGTGCTGGCCTGGCGCTATCCGATGGAAGACATGGAAATCCGGTACGGCGGCAAGCTGACCGTGCGCGAAACGCAGGTCGCGATCTTCGTGAACGAAGGCAAGGTCGCCGACATCTTCCAGGCAGGGTTGTACACGCTGGAAACGAACACGCTGCCGGTGCTCACGTACCTGAAGAACTGGGACAAACTCTTTCAGTCGCCTTTCAAGTCGGATGTCTATTTCTTCAGCACGCGGCTGCAGCTTGGCCGCCGCTGGGGCACGGCGCAGCCGCTGACGATCCGCGACCGCGAGTTCGGCTTCGTGCAGGTGCGCGCGTTCGGCATCTACTCGTACCGGATCGTCGATGCGGGCGCGTTCTATCGCGAGGTCAGCGGCACGCGCGCGCAGTACACGGTCGACGATCTCGAACAGCAGCTGCGCAACCTGGTCGTCACCGCGATGAGCACGACGTTCGGCTCGGCCGACGTGCCGTTCGTCGACATGGCGGCGAACCAGTCGCTGCTGTCGCAGCGCGTCGCCGAGGCGCTGGTGCCGGTGTTCACGCGCTACGGCCTCGCGCTCGACGCGTTCGCGGTCGAGAGCGTGTCGCTGCCGGCCGAACTGCAGAAGGCGCTCGACCTGCGGATCAGCGCGGGGATGGCCGGCGATCTCGCGCGCGCCACGCAATACCAGACCGCGCAGGCGATTCCGCTCGCCGCGCAGAACCCGGGCGGCATCGCCGGCGTCGGCGCGGGGCTCGCCGCCGGGGCGGTAATCGGGCAGGCAATGGCTGGCCAGATCGCGGGTGCCGCGCAACCGGCGCCGCGCAGCCTGCCGCGCCGGCGGAAGGGACCGATTACGTGCAGCGCCTCGAACAGTTGAAGGCGTTGTTCGACAAGGGCCTCGTGACCGAAGACGAATATTCGCGCGCGAAGGCCGAGATCCTCGCGAAGCTCACCCGGTAAGCGTCGCGCATGTTCAGTACCTCGTGCCCCCAGTGCGGCGCGCCGGTCGAGTTTCGCTCGGCGGCGGCGGTGATGGCCGTCTGCGCGTTCTGCCGCAGCACGCTGCTCAAGCGCGGCACCGACGTCGAACGCATCGGCGAACTGGCCACGGTGCTCGACGACGCGTCGCCGATCCAGATCGGCACGGCCGGGCGCTACGGCAAGCGCGCGTTCACGGTGCTCGGGCGCATCCAGATGACCTACGACGCCGGCGCATGGAGCGAGTGGTATGTCGTGTTCGACGACGGCGCGTTCGGCTGGCTGTCGGATGCGTCGGGCCAGTATGCGGTCACGGTGCGCGAGCCCGACGATGCGTCCGGCGGCGCGTGGCCGGCGTTCGGCACGCTGGAACCGGGCATGCGCATCGACCACGGCGGCCGCGCATTTCTCGTGTCGGACGTGCGCACCGCGCGCTGCACGGGCGGCGACGGCGAGCTGCCGTTCCGCGTCGATGCCGGCTGGGAGGCGCGCGTCGTCGACCTGCGCACCGGCAACGCATTCGCGACCTACGACTATTCCGACGCCGATTCGAACGGCGGGAGCCCGGCCGTCTATACGGGCGAAGCGCTCGAATTCGATGCGCTCGCGTTCACCGGGTTGCGCGATACCGAACACGATACGCGCGAGAAGCGCGGGGCGGAGATGGTGCCGTTCGCGTGCCCGAGCTGTGGCGCGCCGCTGTCGTATGCGCCGAACGTCGCCGACTACGTGGTGTGTGGCAGTTGCCACGCGGGCGTGCAGTGCACGGCCGAGCAGCAGACCGTGTTCGCGGCGCAGCGCAAGCTCGAAGCGGTGAAGGGGGCGCTGGAGCTCGGCGCGATCGGCACATTCGACGGCGTGAAGTACACGGTGATCGGGATGATGCGTTGCCGCGTGCCGGACGACGAAGAGACGTGGGACGAATACCTGCTGCTGAACCCGAAGCGCGGGTTTCTGTGGCTCGTACAGAGCGAAGGGCGCTGGGAGCGCGTGCAGGTGCTCGACCAATGGCCGACGATCGGCAGCGATGCCGATGTGACCGACGGCGGCAAGACCTACCGCCTGCGCGAGCAATACGACTCGGAGGTCGTCTACGTGGTCGGTGCGTTCAACTGGCGCGTGCAGGTCGGCGATCGCACGTCGATCATCGACTACGGCTGGCAGAAGGACAAGCTGACGCGTGAGCGCAGCGACGCGGAGATCGTCTGGTCGCGCGCGCGGCCGCTGTCGGGCAGCACACTCGCCGAACGCTTCGGCACACCGGCGCTCGCGACGGCCGCGGCGGCGGCCACCGCCACCACCGCGTCGACAGGCCTGTTCGGCCGGAAAGGCCCGCACAGTTTCGCGCCGCTGCCGCTCGTGTTCAGCGCGCTGCTCGTGATCCTGAACATGGGCTCGCTGTTTTCGTTCAGCGGCCGCTCCGTCTACGTGCTGGTCGGCCTGCTGGTGCTGTGGCTGCCTGAATGGCTGTGGAAGAGTTTTGCATCGGACGGAGGCAACGCGTGATCCGGTACATCCTCTACGGCATCTATGGCCTGATCGTCGTCACGCTGTTCAGCTGCGCGTCGATCGGCGGCAGCGGTTCAGGCGGCAGCGGCTGGGGCAGTTCGTCGGCCCGCAGCGGCTACTCGTCGTACGGGTCGCACAAATGACCGCGCGCGACGGGATCGCGCCACCGCGCGCGACGTTCGGTTCGCACGTGCTGGCCGACCTGGCCGGGATCGACGCCGCGCTGCTGCGCGACGCCGCTCGGCTCGAGGCGCTTCTCACCGAAGCGGCGCAGCAGGCGGGCGCGCGCGTGATCGGCGCGCATTTCCATCATTTCGGCGGCGAGCACGGCGTGACGGGCGTCGTGTTGCTGGCCGAGTCGCACATCACGATCCACACGTGGCCCGAGCATCGCTTCGCGGCCGTCGACGCATTCATGTGCGGCGCGGCGCGCGCGGCCGATGCAGTCGATGCGATCGCCGCCGCGCTCGGCACGCAGGCGCAAGTCCGGCAGCAGGTTGCGCGCGGCGGTGCGTCGACGTGAGCGGGCGATTCACTTCCTTTATCGATATGCGTAACAGAATCCGATTCGCTGCGTGGCTTGGCTGGGTGATGCTCGCCGGCAACGCCGCCGCCGCCGATGTGCCGCCGAAGCCGCCTGGGCCGGTCGTAATGGTTCACTTCGATTACTACGAGAAGGACAACGCGCGCCTTCACGCGCTGGAGCAACGGCTGGATCGCGCGGTGAAGCAGGCAGGGGCTGGCGAACTGGGCGAGACCGAACTGCATCGCGACGGCAACGACGGTTACCTGTACCTGTATGGCGCCAGCGCCGACCGGCTGTATGCGGTGGCGCGCCCGATCCTGAAATCGTCAGGATGGCTGACCGGTACGGAGGTCACGTTGCGCCGCGATGCGGGCGCGGAAACGTTCCCGTTGCGCGGGGACGGCGCACGTTAGTGCGGATGTGGTTCGCACGGCGCGGCTGGTGGAGCGACCGTTGCGGATCGGGCCAGGCAGTGCGCTTTTACCCTTGCGGATGGAGGCGACAGGCTGCCGAGGCTTCGTTGCGATGACGCATCGCACGTCGATTCATGCCCGGGCGATCGCATGTCGCGACGTTCCCGCTAACGGTCGAACCGGAACGACGACACGCTGTGCAACGTCGCGTCGTCGGTGCCGACGAAGCCCTGCGTAGTCGCGACGACCGCGCGCTTGCCGTTGCTCAGCACGGCCCAATAGCATTCGCCGGCCGCCGAGTAGAAGCCGGTTTTCGGATCGTTGATGCGGCACATGATCGTCGCTTGCATGCCGCGCCAGCCGGCACCGGAGATCTGCTCGACTTCCTGTGCGATGCCGGAGCCGTATGACGTCACCCACTTGCCGTCGTCCCGCTTCTCGAATCCCGCTTCCTTCTCCGCGACCGGCTCCAGCGCGCCGTCGACGATCTTGAACGCGATGAGGTCGGTGCTGTAGGTCATGTTGCGGCCGACGATCGCGATGCAGCGGTCGCCGCCGATTGCGGGGCAGGGCTTCTTCACCTGCCGGTTCGCGAGGTATTCGAACGAGACGCCGAGCACCGGGTCGCGATAGGTTTTCCAGCCAGCATGCTTCACCTGCTTGAGCGCCTCGGTACGGTCGCGGTAGGCAGCGGCGAGGCAGGCGGCGTCGGTGCAGGCATCGCGCTGCACGAGCCACGCGCGTTGCGACCGGATCACGGCCTGCTGGTCGGCGGCGATGCCGACTGCGTCGTCGTACGCGCTCGACAATGCGCTGTCGGCCGACAAGAGCGCCGTGTCGGCGCAGATCAGGCGATCGGTGCGCGTCTTCTCCCGTGTGCAGTTGATGCTGTCGGCGTGGGCCGACAACGAGAGACCGATGGCGGCCAGCGTGAGACCCAGGCGAATACCGAACACGGGTGGTTCCTCATTGGGGTCGAGCGGGGGCTGTCACACCGCCGGCAGGTGACGCAGCAGCGCACGCGGTTCGCGAAGCGTCGAACCCGCGCGCCGTGCATCACGGTGCGAAGCGGTGTGACGGGGGCCGCTCAGCGATTGATCTGGTCCGCCGAGATCAGCTCGGCCACCAGCACCGGTGCCGGCCCCTGCAGGTAGTACTCGTGCTCGAGCGGCTCGCGCAGCTTCATGAACGTTTCCGCGCCGATCTGCATCGTTTCGCCCGCATGCATCCGCGCGCCGCTTTCCAGCAGGTAGTGCATCACGTCGTTGAAGATGCCCGAATAACGTTCGCCTTCGTGATGGCCTTCAGCGAGCGCGGCGAAATCGGGCAGGCCGAACACGTCGGCGCCATAGGTGCGCATCCACACGCCGTTGGTGCCTTCGACTTCGTATTTCACGAAGCCGCAGAAGAACAGGTTCAGCGGGAAATCCCGCAGCACTTCGAGGCTTTCGTCGCCGAGTTCCTTCGCATTGAAGACGCCGGCCGGCAGCGACGTGTGCGCGTGCTCGTTCAGCACCGCGAGGCCGTTCTGTTCCGCCAGCGCGCCGGCGATGGCCGCCAGCGCGACATACTGTTCGAGCGGATTCGCTTCGTGCCCGGCGTAGTAGAGGATCACATGGCTGCGGCTCGCGCGCACCTGCTGCTTCAGGTCCTGCCCGTAGTGGGCCGGCGCGACGCACGCTTCGAGTGCTTCGGAAGGATAGGGCGCGTCGAAGCCGACCAGCTGGACGACGTGGTTGCCCCAGCCGGCGAGCCCGAATACGTGCTCCAGCGTCGGCTCGGTTTCGACGCGCGCCTGCTTCATGCTCGGGTGGTACGCGCGCAGCGCCGCCGTCAGCGCGGCGATATCGACTTTCAGCGGGCCGTCGAAGACGACCGTCACGCTCAGCGGATTCTCGATGTCGGGTGCCGCGATCAGCTCGACGGAGGTTTCGGGTGCTTCCTTGCGGCCAAAGAATCGGGATATCAGGCTCATCGGATTAGGTTCGTGTCGAAGCCGTTTCAGGGAGAGTGCCCCGTTCTCTCGGTCGGGGCATGCCGTCGGGATGGCGGTCGCCCGTAGTTTCCCCGGGTTCGGCGAATCTGGCAAATGCGCGGGGAATGCCCGATGGCGCGGCGGTGGCGCGTTCGAACACTTTCGGGCGGAGGTGGCGCGGACACGCCGGGCCATGCGGCCCGGGGCCGCCGGTCAGCGCGGCAGTGCTTCGGCTTCGGCCCAGCGCTTGAATGAATCGAGGCGCCGGCGCGTCTGCACGAGATAGAACGCGCCGATCAGCGGTTCGAGCAGCCAGCGCAGCCAGGCCGGCTGGGCGCGGAAGTGGTACGTGAATTTCACCTCGGTCGTGCCGGGTGTGCGCTCGGTGAAGTTCCAGCTGCCGCTGAAGCGTTCGAGCACTTTCGGCCCGTCGACCATTTCGACGGCGGCGACCTGCGGCGGACGGTACGAGATGTAGCGCGACACCATCGTCGCGCCCGACTGGCTGCGGCAGAACGCGTCGACGCCGACGTCGGCCGTCATGCCGTCGAGCAGATAGGCGTCGGTGAGGAAGCTGTCCCACACGAGCCGCCGTGCGTAATCCTGCGACCACGTGAAGAGGCGTCTGCGATCGACGCCGACGGTCCGGCTGACTGAGATCCTCATGATGGCGGGCGCAATGGCGCGGATTGGGATGAAATCGAGTGTACCCCGCCCACGCCGTGCATTTCTTCAGACTTCGTCAAGTCGAGCATGGGCTCGATTGACGCATTCCGGGATTTCCCCTAGGATTCGATTCAACCCTTCGGGAAAGACCCGAAGCGTTTCAATCTCTTGAGGGAGCCTCATGAGTACGCAACAGAACCGGCGCTTCGACGCGCTCGTTTTCATTGGTCGTTTCCAGCCTCCGCATCGTGGTCACCTGAATGTGCTGAAGTCGGCACTGAGCCGGGCCGAGCGCGTGTGCGTGCTGATCGGATCGACCGACAAGCCCCGCACCAACAAGGATCCGTTCTCGTTCGACGAGCGCCGCCAGATGCTGGCTTCGCTGCTCGACGCGTCCGAGCGCGACCGCGTCACGATCGCGCCGTTGCAGGATTCGACCTACAACGACGGCGACTGGGTGCGCTGGGTGCAGGACGCCGTCGCGTCCGCGCTCGGCGACATCGCGCAGCGCAAGGTCGGGCTGATCGGCCACGAGAAGGACGCCACGTCGTATTACCTGCGGATGTTCCCGCAATGGGAGCTCGTCGACGTCGACGCGACGGAAGACATTTCCGCCACCGAGATCCGCGACCAGTATTTCGCCGAACGCACCAACAGCTTCGTGCAGTGGGCCGTGCCGGAACCCGTGTTCGGCTGGCTCGAGCGTTTCCGCACGCAGCCGGAATTCGCGCAGCTGAAGTCGGAAGCCGAATTCATCGCCGCGTATCGCAAGGCGTGGGCGGCCGCCCCGTATCCCGTCACGTTCGTGACGGTCGACGCGGTGGTCGTGCACTCGGGCCATATCCTGCTCGTGCGCCGCCGCAGCGAACCGGGCCGCGGCCTGTGGGCGCTGCCGGGCGGGTTCGTGAACCAGGACGAGCGGCTCGACGCGGCCTGTATCCGCGAGCTGCGCGAGGAGACCGGCCTGAAGCTGCCGGAGCCCGTGCTGCGCGGCTCGATCAAGGATCGCCAGGTGTTCGATCACCCGGCGCGTTCGCTGCGCGGCCGCACGATCACGCACGCGTGCCTGTTCAACTTCCCGACCGGCGAACTGCCGCGCGTGAAGGGCAGCGACGACGCCGACAAGGCACGCTGGGTGCCGCTCAACGAATTCGCGCAGATGCGCAACGTGATGTTCGAGGATCACTTCGACATCGCGTATCACTTCCTGGGGAAGCTGTGATCCGCTGATTCCCCGCATGACGGTCCGCCGCGACAGACGCGGCGGCACTTCAACGGCCTAGAGGAGCTCTAGCCATGCAACACGATCTCGGCGGCTTTGCCGCGGTTCTCGCCAATCCGATCCTCAACACGGATTCGTACAAGGCTTCCCACTTCCTGCAATATCCGCCCGACGCATCGGCGATGTTCTCGTACGTCGAATCGCGCGGCGGCCGCTACGACCGCACGGTGTTCTTCGGCCTGCAGATGCTGCTGAAGGAATATCTGTGCAAGCCGATCACGCACGCGATGATCGACGAGGCGCGCGATTTCTTCACGGTGCACGGCGAGCCGTTCAACGAAGCGGGGTGGCGCACCATCGTCGAACGCTACGACGGCTACCTGCCGGTGAAGATCCGCGCGGTGCCCGAGGGCTCGGTCGTGCCGGTGCACAACGTGCTGATGACGGTCGAATGCGAAGACCCGCAGGTATTCTGGCTCGCGTCGTATCTCGAGACGATGCTGCTGCGCGTGTGGTATCCGGTGACGGTCGCGACGCGTAGCTGGCACCTGCGGCAAACGATCCGCCACTTCCTCGAAAAGACCGACGACGATCTCGCGCAACTGCCGTTCAAGCTGCACGACTTCGGCGCGCGCGGCGTGTCGAGCGCGGAATCGGCCGCGATCGGCGGTGCCGCGCACCTCGTGAACTTCATGGGCTCGGACACGGTGCTCGGCGTACTGGCCGCGAACCGCTTCTATCGCGAGCCGATGGCTGCGTACTCGGTGCCGGCGGCCGAGCACAGCACGATTACATCGTGGGGGCGTGAGCACGAAGCCGATGCGTACCGGAACATGATTCGCCGCTTTGGGCTACCCGGAGCGATCGTGTCGGTCGTGTCGGACTCCTACGATCTGTTTGCCGCACTCGATCTGTGGGGCGGCGAGCTTCGGCAGGCCGTGCTCGATTCGGGCGCGACGCTGGTCGTGCGGCCCGATTCGGGCGACCCGGTGGCGATCGTGCTACAGACCGTGCGTGCGCTCGACGCATCGTTCGGCTCGACCTTGAACGGCAAGGGGCGGCGCGTGTTGAATCGCGTGCGCGTGATCCAGGGCGACGGCGTCGACGAGCTGTCGATCGAAGCGATTCTGGCCGCGCTCGACGACGCGGGCTATGCGGCCGGCAACGTCGTGTTCGGCATGGGCGGCGGGTTGCTGCAGCAGGTGAACCGCGATACGCAGCGCTTCGCGATGAAGTGCTCGGCGATCCGGCGTGGCGGCGTGTGGCACGACGTCAGCAAGGATCCGGTTACCGATCAGGGCAAGCGCTCGAAGAAGGGACGGCTCACGCTGCTGCGCAGTTTCCGCACCGGTGAGTATCGGACGACGACGCTGCCCGCCGCGTGGGACGACCGGAAGCTGGAAGGCGAATGGGAGGAAGCGCTGGTAACGGTGTTCGATACGGGGCGCCTGCTCGTCGATACGTCGTTTGCGGAAGTGCGGGCGAGGGCGCACGCGGGGGAGGTGTGACACAAGCGGCGGTGGCGCGAGGTGTTCGCGTCGCGCCGTTGCTGACGCGACGCGATGGCGATGTGGTCTAACGCCGGGCTACCTCAACGGAATGCCCTGGATGTCGGCATGACGAGCGGATTGCTGCATAGGTGCCGACATCCATCATTGCATTGTGGGACCAGTGTCAGACCGATCTGAAGATAGCCTTCGTAACCAGCGCTGTCTTTCGGATACGGCTTCGAGATGATGTGGGTATCCGCCCAGATGTTCTGGTTCTTGACACCGAGTTGTATCAGGTATTCCCTCAGGTTCGCCGCTCGTCGCAGCGCAAGCGCTTGTGGATCGACCTCTCCGATGTAGGCGCCGGCGGTGACTATGCCTCGAATCTCTGCGTCCGGCCATTGACGCGCGCGAATGACCATCTCCGCAATCTTGACGCGATCCTCGTTGGGGATCGCGTCGGAATTGAGCGGGACGCTGTCAAGCATGTCTTCGGAAACGGTACAAGCCGTGGATGGCATCGAAAACGAGAGGCAGGACCAGATCGCGATGCGTATCACGCGCGCAAGAAATGTCACCACAGAATCCTGTCGTCGAAAAATGAAATGTAGCAGGCGAGGCTGTCCGCATTGTCGATCGCTACATCCGGGTGTGTCTGAGCCCAGTACTTCAGGCCGGTGCCGAACCCGTAGATTTCGTCGTCCGAGTTGAATGTGTCGATATAGTGCGTGCACTCATGAATCAGGACTTTCAGCTTGCAGTTGGTAGAAAGCCGAGCATCGGGAAGTGTGCAGAAGTGCGGATAGATCGCGATTATCCGCCGGTGTGAGTCGGGCTTGCACACTGCCGCATCCGTGATCCCGTTGTCGGGAAACACGGTGCACGTTATGTTTCTCCGTGTCTGTTCGTCCCATCGGATGACATTCTCGGGCTTGAGTTCCTGCATGACACGCAGAAGTTTGGGCAATCCGGTGCCCAGCCTTTGCCTGACCAGTTCGTCCGATCGCCCGAACCAAGTCTGGACTCGGTTCCGTTCGCTTTGGTCCCAAACCGCAGGGCCGTGGATCCGTTCACGGATCAGGACAATTGCGGCGTCACGTAGCCGCGCAATCAGGCGCCTGAATGCATTGTTCGACATGTTCTCGCAGATTTGCGTCATGTCGAGATTGATCGTGTGAACGGATCCTGGCGTGGTGTTCGTGTAAGTTGATCCGACGAAAATCCACTCTTCGTCGTCTTCGCGTGTGGTGTCACGTGAGTTGAAGATATCGACCATTGACTCGATAGTTATCCAAACGATTTGGGAGACTATCGGTCGACATAGGCGTGACTGTCTATGGGACGAATACGATTTACAAAGTTCGAGTCAGATAATCTCGGTGGCAGCCTTTTCCGCGCATCATCATTCACCCGCTATCGCTCGCCCGTCGGCATCCACTTGCATGCCGCCGCGTTCTTCCGCCCGCACCGCCTCCATTGCCCGCGCCAGCGCATCGAACACCGCCGGCCCCTTGCAGCGCGACACATTGAAGCGCAGGTACGACGTCGCGCTGTGCGATGCGCTGAACACGTTGCCAGGCGCGAGTACCACATCGTGATCGAGCGCATGGCGCGCGACGCGCGCGGCGTCGAGCCCGTCGGGCAACGCCGCCCACACGAACAGGCCGCCGCGCGGCTCCGTCCAGATCCGGAGCCCGGCGCGCGTGAGGCGTCGGAGCGTTTCGCCCATCGCATCCGCGAGGCGCGCGCGCAGACTGTCGACGTGGCGCCGGTACGTGCCGTCGACGAGCAGCCGGTGTACGACGTTCGCGCCGATCTGCGCATGGCCGAACGACGTCGCGAGCTTCAGGTCGACGAGTGCCTCGATCCATTCCGGGCGCGCGGCGACATAGCCGCAGCGGATCGCGGCCGACAGCGTCTTCGAGAAGCTGCCGATCGACACGACGCGCGACAGCCCGTCGAAGGCCGCGAGGCGCGGCGCGGGCGTGCTCTCGAAATCCGCGAAGATGTCGTCCTCGACGATCAGCAGGCCATGCTCGGCCGCGAGCGTCAGCAGCCGGTGCGCGACGGGTGCCGAGAGTGTCGCGCCGGTCGGGTTGTGCAGCGCTGCGTTGGTGATGTACAGGCGCGGCCGGTGCTCGGCGAGCACCTGCTCGAAGCGCGCGAGATCCGGGCCGTTCGGCGTGTACGGGACGCTGACGATCCGCGCACGGTGCGCGCGCAGCAGCGCCTGGAAGTTGAAGTAGCACGGATCGTCGAGCACGACCGTGTCGCCCGGCTCCAGCAGCAGGCGGCAGACGAGATCGAGCGCATGCGAGCCACCGTCGGTCAGCATGATCTGCGCGGGTTCGGCCTGGACGCCG
>NZ_CAJNKE010000041.1 GCF_905232215.1 Burkholderia sp. LMG 13014 | reverse complement strand
TCGTCGTCTGCGTCAGATGTGTATAAGAGACTTCTCGTGGAGCGATCCGACGCGCTGCCGCTATGACGAGCAGCGCTGGATCAGCGCGAAGTCTCGCTCCATCGGACGCTGCGCGCTGACGGGGCAGACGATTCACACCGGCGATGCGATCTACAAGCCGCAGTGGCGCGGCGCGAACCGCCCCGCGAACTACTGGGAGGTGATCCTCGCGCCCGAACTGGACCGGTTCATCGTCAGGCTGGCCCATTCGTGACACTGGAACGGTGTGCCCCATCCGGCGGACACTGCTTTTTCGCGGCTGAGGAATCTTGATAAGCACGTTCACGACACGCGACGGCGTTTCGATTCACGACAAGGGTTGGGGAGCGGAGCGCCCGGTCGTGTTCGTTCTCGGCAGGCCGTTGATTGCGGACATGTGGGACGTCCACAGATGCATCACCTCGCGTCGAACGGTTTTCGCGGCGTCACCTGGGATCGACGCGCCTTCGGACGGTTCGGCCAGCCGTGGACGGGCTACGGCTACGACACACTGGCGGCCGATCTCGCGACGCTGAACGAGACGCTCGGGTTGCGCGACTGACGCTCGTCGGCTTTTCAATGGGCGGCGGCGAAGTGGCCCGCTACATCGGCCGGCACGGCACGCGACACGTCGCGAAGTCCGCGGTGGTCGGGTCGGGGACGCCGCTGGCCGCGCCGCGCGACGACCATCCGGAAGGCACTGACGTGGCCGCGTCCGACGGGATTCGCGCGGGTATCGTGGCCGGCCGGCACGCTCACTCCATCCATTTCGACCCGAGCACCAGGCCGCAGAAATTCGTACGACGATAGTCCGGATCGCAGCGCTCAAGCACGTCGGCGCAGGCGTTACCGAACGCGGTGGCGTGGCGATGCGCGGTGCCTGCGGCGAGCGCCTCGAGGAACAGCTCCTTGAAACACGGGCCACGCGGCCACGCGTTCACGATCTCGTCACGTTCGGACCGGCTCACTTCGTCGAAGTGCCGCGCAAAGAGATCCGTCTCGATGCCTGCGCCAAGCAATGCCGTCAACGGTGTCATGTACGGGTGAATACCGAAGGTCGTGTGCAGCGCGATCGCACGCCATACCTCGGCCGCATCGGCGGCCGCGACGCCGTATCCTCCGAGGAATGCGTGCGCGACATTCGCACCGTCGATTTCGAAGCGCCGGCGCGAATGCCGGTAATGCTCCGTCAGCCCGAAGTTGTGGAACAGCGCGGCGACGTACAGGAGCTCGGCGTCGATTGCGATGTTGCGATGCAGCCCGATGATCGATGCAAATGCGAACACACGCATCGCGTGCCGGACCAGGAGTTCCGGTTCGCTGGCGCGCACGATCACGGCGGCCTCCCGTGCGATCGGGCTGTCGGGAATCCGGATACCGGCGATACGGTTGCCCATGGTCGTGTTCCTTGCGGCGCGACGGCAGTCGCTCGACACTCGCGTCGTCGAAGTATCGTCTCGCGTTGCGCTGCTGAATGTCCTTAGCGGAGCCTGAATCGTCCTGAATGGAAAAACTGACCGATCGTCAAGTCAGGAATCGGTTCCGGTAGGGTTTTCACGTCGTTTTTACTTGGCGGTAAACGCCAATCATTCAATTTGCGACGTCGATTGAATCGGCCAAAAAATGAAATCAGAATTAGTGGTCGTTTTATCGTATGAAACGAGTTCATGGATGAATTACTGTTTCGCGCATTGCATGAAATACGGGACGTCGTCGCCCGCCGTGCTGGGTGGGCTTCGGAGGTCGTGGTTTTCATCGATTCAAAAAATTTGCACTTTCAGTTCTGATAATTTGAATCATTTTGCAACGTAAATGCCGTAGCATTGGCGGTAAATCGATGTCATTTTTGACAGGGCATCGATGAATGAAATCGATTAAAGATTCCCATGATCCGGATCGGAACGCTTCACGTTTTTCTTGACAGACGTGAAATTCGCGCGAACGGCAAACTGCTGCGTATCGG
Source organism: Burkholderia sp. LMG 13014 (assembly GCF_905232215.1). Classification (GTDB taxonomy): domain Bacteria; phylum Pseudomonadota; class Gammaproteobacteria; order Burkholderiales; family Burkholderiaceae; genus Burkholderia. Next base: position 22,922 of record NZ_CAJNKE010000041.1, on the reverse strand, counting down.
CAGTCGTGCATTCGAAATTCTCGAACTTCTGATTCGGGCGAACGGTGCATTGGTGCCGAAAGACGAGATCATGCAGCGCGTGTGGCCGCACACGATCGTGGAGGAGAACAACCTGCAGGTGCATATCGCCGCATTGCGCAAGGCGCTGGCCGACGACCGGAATCTGATCATCACGGTACCCGGACGCGGCTATCGGCTGGTCGGCGGGCAAGCCGAAGGGTCGGTGCCCGTGCGTCCCGCGACATCGCGGCTGGCGCCCACGCCCACCGCACTCGTCGGCCGGGAGCAGACCGTCGCCGACGTACTTGCGGCACTCGACACGGCGCGCGTCGTGACGCTGGTCGGTGCGGGGGGCATTGGCAAGACGCGGGTCGCGATCGAAGCCGCGATGCGGGCCGAGGCGAGCTTTCCGGATGGTGCCGCGTTCGTGTCGCTGGCCACGGTGGCCTGTCCGCAATTCGTACCCGACGCGCTTGCGGGAGCGTTCGACATCGTCCAGCCGGCCGGATCGTTGACGCTCGAAGCGGTGCTGGCGAGCGTCGCGCATCGCCGGATGTTGCTCGTGCTCGACAATTGCGAGCATCTGCTCGACGCCGCCGCGCAGATCGCGACCGCGCTGACCGAATCCGATGCCGGGCTGTCCGTCCTCGCGACCAGCCGCGAGGCGCTGCGTATCCAGGGCGAACGACTGTGTCCGATCCCGCCGCTCGAAGTCCCCGGCGAGGGCGCCGATGAAGGCGAAACCCTGAGCGCAAGCGCGGTGCAATTGTTCTCGGCGCGCGCGCGTGCCGCCGACCCACGCTTTCCGCTCGACGAACGGAGCCTGTCGCTGATGGCGTCGGTCTGTCGACGCCTCGACGGTCTGCCGTTGGCCATCGAACTGGCTGCTGCCCGTGCGGCCGTGCTCGGCATCGACGTGCTGGCAGCCCATCTTGACGACCATTTCAGGTTGCTGACCGGCGGCTTTCGCACGGCATTGCCCCGGCATCAGACGCTGCAGGCAATGTACGACTGGAGCTATCGCCTGCTCGGGGACGCAGAGCGCCTGCTGTTGCGATGGCTCGGGGTGTTCCGCGACAGTTTCTCGATCGACGCGGTGCGCGACATCGTCGGAACGAAGGGGTTGGCCGATGCAGAACTGCTCGACACGATCGCCGGCCTCGTGTCGAAGTCGCTCCTGAGCCTCGAGAATGCACACGGCGGGCCGCGCTACCGGTTGCTGACGACGACGCGCGCCTATGCACTGAAGCAACTCGAGAACAACGGCGAATGCGTGGCCGCAGCGCGTGCGCATGCGAACTACTTCCATACGTTGTTCCGGCTTGCACCAGGCAGCGACGATGGGTCGCTGGTCGAATCGCGGCTCGACGTGATTCGTCGCGAACTCGGCAATCTGCGCGCGGCACTCGACTGGGCATTTTCGCCGAACGGCGAGGCGGAGGTCGGCATCGCTCTTGCGGCTGTCGCGGTTCCGTGCCTGTTCGACCTGTCGCTCGTGGACGAGTGTCGCGAACGGGCGCGCGCGGCGCTCGATGCGATGCGGAATGTGGACGAGACGCGGGAGTGCGAGGATGCGCGCGTTCGTCTGCTGGCTGCCTACGCCGCGGCGCTCGCCCATACCGCGGGGCCGACGCAGGTCGTACACGACGCGTGGTCCGAAGTGCACGCGCTCGGGTTCGAGGCGGGCGAGGCCGAGTTGCCGCCGCGCGACGCGTAACGGCGCGCGCCGCCGACGAATTCAGAACGTTTCAGCCTGAATACAGGATCTGGCAGGTCGGCGCATCTACATTGCATGCTCAGGGACCGTCGGCGATGGACCGGCGTGCGCACAGGAAACCCGTTCGCACGGCCGCTCATCGATATCGCGACGCCGCTGAATACCAGCGCGGGGAGGCAGGCGGCGAATGTTCCGCCGCGGCGACTTCGCGCGCAACCGAACGACACCTGCATGAATCCTGCCCGGTCCGTCCTTGCAGCGCGTCAGCATCCCGTTCCGTCATGTTGAGCCTGTCCCACACGGTTGCCTATGGCGCGCCGATCGTTGTTGCCGACCTCGTCGCATGGCGGCTGCTCGGGCATGGCCGTTCCACGACGAAAGCGGTCTGGCGCTGCGCGTCGTTCGCCACGCTAACCTATGTGCTGTTCGCAACCGGCGTGAGCCCGCTCGCGGTCCCACCGTCGCCCGATCGATTCGACCGCCTGGCGATTCAGGTGATTGGTGTCGCATGGTGGCTACAGTTCGCGCTGGTGTTCAGCCTGATTCTGGACCATCTGCTGCTGCCGCGCGCGTGGCGCAACCAGCGGCTGTTTCACGACATCGCCGCGGGCGCCGTGTTCGGCGCCGCCGCGGTAGCCGCGCTCGGCTACGTCCTTGGACTGCCGCTGAGCGGCGTGGTCGCGACGTCGGGTGCGATGGCCGTGATCCTGGGTCTGGCGGTCCAGAACACGCTGAACGATATGTTCTCGGGCCTCGTCCTGAATACCACCCAGCCGTTTCGTCTCGGCGATACAGTGTCCATCGGCGATCTGGAAGGGCGGATTGTCGAAAGCAACTGGCGCGCGACCAAGATGATCAACAGCCTCGGTAACCTGGTCGTCGTGCCCAACAGCGTTGCCGCGAAAGCGACGATCGTCAATCTGAGCGAACCCGTGAACGTGCACGGTGTGACGCTGACGGTCGAGATCGATCCCGAGGTACGGCCAGCCGTCGTCGTCAATGCGCTCGATCGGGCTGCCGCCAGTTCGTTGGAGGTGCTGATGAATCCTGCACCGGTGGCGGTCGTCAAGGCGTTCAGGGCCAACGCAGTCGAATACGAGCTCGTCTGTTATGTCGACTCGCTGGAGAAAAAGGGGGGGGTCCGTAACCGGCTCTACGATTTGGCCCACCGGCATCTGGCCGCCGCGGACATCGCGTTGCGCCCGCTTGCGGGGTCGGCCGCGGCGCACCGTCCGGTGTCGCGCGGTCAGCGGCTGCTGCGCGCGGTCGAACTCTTCAAGCAACTCGACGACGCCGATCTGGCGGTGCTGGCCGATGCGCTGGCATCCCGCGTTTTCCACAAGGGCGAGGTGATCTACGCATCGGATTCCGATTCGCGCCTGCTGACCATCGTCGGGGCCGGCGTCGCGTCGGTGTTCGTGCCGAGCGCCACAGGCAACATCGAAGTCAGGCGGATGGCGCCCGGCGATGCGATCGGCCAGTCCGTCGTTCTGGCTGGAACGCGTCTTCATGCGAGCGTCTACGCCGTGACCGCCGTGACGGTCTATCAGTTGAGCAGTCGCGACCTGTCGCCGCTGATTGCAAGGAAACCCGAACTGGGACGGTTGATGTGCGAATCGCTCACCGAGCACATCGCGACCGAGGAGAAGATGATGATCCCGCCGGCTGCGAAGGCGCATGCGTCGTTCAGCCTGATCGAGTGGCTCGAGAAGGAGATGAAGCGTCTTCACGATTCGTTCGGTTGACGCGATGGCAGATTGCTTGGGGGAAAGACGGGGCGAGCTGTGCGGCCCGACGCCGGCGACATGGGCGCGGCCACCAAGCGCACGTCCCCTGTCGAGGCTATTGCGTGCCGCTCGCGTAGAGCAAGCACGTTCCGGATACGGGAGCGCGCCCGAGCGGCGGAATCAGGCAAATGCGGTGAACCGGTCGACGAGATCGGGGAGCGCGAGTTGATCGACCCACCAGTGCAGCGCGCGTCCGGCCTCGTCGCCTCGCCACGCAATATAGCAATGTGTCGTGTCGCGCATGCCGGTCACCTGGCGTGCGACGAGCTTCCCCTGCGCGATCGCGCGTGCCGCGATGCAATCCGGTAGCGTGCCCACGGCGAGCCCTTCGCACTGCGCGGCCAGTTTCGCGGCGAGGGTGGGTACCGCGAGATACGGCTGCCCGGCATCGATGGCGACCGAGCGCGGCTGCAGTTCGCGGGAGGTATCGCTGATGACGGCGCCGCGATACTCGACGACCGACGCCATCGACAGCGGCTCGGGGAGTGCCGCGAGCGGATGGGTGGGGGCGACAGCGAACACGTGCTTGAGCGTGCCGATCGGCCGCGCAACGATGTTCGGCAGTTCCGGTGGCTCGCCCGCCGCGCCGACGACGAGATCCGCGCGGCGCGAAATAAGCGCATCCCAGGTGCCGCCGAGCACTTCGGTGGACAGCCGCAGCCGGGTGTTCATCTCGAGTCCGTAGAACGTGTGCACGTAAGGCCACAACGCCTCGAACGGTAGGATCTCGTCGATACAGATGCGAACCTCGGTTTCCCAGCCTTGCTGCGCACGCTGCGCCTTGAGTTCGAGCTGTTCGGCCGCATGAAGAAGCCGGCGACCCTCTTCGACGACTACGCGACCCGCATGCGTGAGCTTCGCGCGGCGTCCGCTGCGGTCGAACAGCGCGACGTCGAGGTCGCTCTCGAGCTTTTGCACGAGATAGGTCAGTGCGGACGGCACTCGGTGCAGGAGCTCCGCGGCTTCGGCGAACGTGCCGGTGCGGTCGATCGCATCCAGTGCTTCGAGCGCTTCGAATGACAGCTTCATAGTGAATTCCACGGGGGGCGTCGGGTTGTCATGTTATCGCCAAGACCCGTCGAGTCCAATACGATTTGGAACAATTCATCCGCGTACCGGAAACGGACAGCGGGACAGGTCTTCGATAGCGTCCCGAGCTTCAATCTTCATACGTACCGGCTTGCCGCGCCACCGACGGCTGGCACCTGCCACGGAAGCCGGGCGCGCGGCAGTTGGCGCGCCCGAATCAGGTCAATCGAGATGAGTCACGTCGGTGTCAACGGCGGGCGCTTCGCCGCGGCATTGGATGCATGCGCGCCGGGCAGGGGCCCGAACATGTGCTGGCTGCATTTCGCTTCACTCCACGCTGCTCCCAGTCGGGTCCCCGAGAGCATCCGGCGTGCGAGTGGAACGATCTGTTCGCCGGCAAGGATGCCCAGCAGGCCGACCAGCGCGACGGTAGGCGGCGCCGGCGATTGCACGCCGATCAGGTAGTAAACGATACCGGCGAGAATTCCGGATAATAGCGAATAAATATACGGTTTCATATAACCAATATAAGCGAATGACAACCGCGTGAAAAATGCGGATAACTACCGACGAATACCGGGCGAGCGCCGTGCGTCAAGCCTGTCACCAGCGTATCAGGTCGCCCTGATCGCGGCGATTGAATTCAATTGATTTAAGATCTTTTAAGGTGCCGTTTTGGGTATTTTATTAATTGGAATGATTAAGTGGCGCTACCATGAATTTGCGTATTGAATGACACGGGCTGGCAGGCGAACCTCCCGGCACAGCGCATTGGGCGCCTCCCGGCGTGGTCGGCGAGGCAGGTTTTATTTTTCTCCGCGTCAAAGGACATCACCGTCATGAGCAATCCGAAGCTTGAAGTACTCACCCCCGGGAACAGCCAGCTGATCTTCATCGACCAGCAGCCGCAGATGGCTTTCGGCGTCCAGTCGATCGATCGTCAGGCACTGAAGAACAACGTTGTCGGGCTCGCGAAGGCTGCCAAGGCGTTCAACATTCCGACCACGATCACGACGGTCGAAAGCGAAAGCTTTTCGGGTCACACCTATCCCGAGCTGCTCGACGTGTTTCCGAACCAGAAGACGCTTGAACGTACGTCGATGAACTCGTGGGACGACCAGAAGGTGCGCGACGCGCTGGCCGCCAACGGTCGCAAGAAAGTGGTCGTCTCCGGCCTGTGGACGGAGGTCTGCAATACGACGTTTGCGCTCTGCGCGATGCTCGAAGGCGACTACGAAATCTATATGGTCGCCGACGCATCGGGCGGCACGTCGAAGGATGCGCACGATTTCGCGATGCAGCGGATGGTGCAGGCCGGCGTCGTGCCGGTGACGTGGCAGCAAGTCCTGCTCGAGTGGCAGCGTGACTGGGCACATCGTGAGACTTACGACGCCGTGATGGCGATTGCGAAGGAGCATTCCGGCGCGTACGGGATGGGCGTGGATTACGCGTACACGATGGTTCATAAGACTGCACCGCGCACCGCGACGCCGCACGAGTCGCTCGGCCCCGTGCCGGCGAAGTGAGCGTCGCCGATCGCCACTGACGATGCCGTTGCCGCGTGTTCCATGTAAGCGCATGACATCGGCGATACGCAAACGCGGGCGGCGGAACGTGTTCGATACACGGATGCCGCCCGCAGAACGTTTGCAGAGGCGTACGGCCTGCCATTCAACTTGTCCGAGAAATTGATCGTATGGAACCTTACTTGGTTTCGCTTGGTGCGGGCTTGCTGATCGGTGTCATTTACAGCGTGATCAAGGTTCGTTCTCCCGCACCGCCGCTGATTGCCCTTGTCGGGTTGCTCGGCATGGTGATCGGCGTGCAGGCTATCCCCACTCTCAAACAGCTCTTTGGCTTCTGATCGAAGCAAGGTGACGCATATGACCGCAACCGAGACCCAACCGGATCTGATTCTCCACAACGGAAGGTTCACGACCCTCGACCGGGCGAACCCCACCGCGACAGCGGTGGCAATAGCAGCCGGCCGCTTCGTCGCGGTTGGCAACGACGCGGACGTCATGCCACTCGCCGGGCGTGCGACGAAAGTCGTCGACCTCGGCGGCCGCGCCGTGCTGCCGGGCCTGATCGACAACCACTGCCACGTGATTCGCGGTGGGCTGAACTACAACATGGAGCTGCGCTGGGACGGCGTGCCTTCGCTTGCGGTCGCGATGGAGATGCTCAAGCGGCAAGTCGCAATCACACCCGCCCCGCAGTGGGTGCGCGTGGTCGGCGGCTTCACCGAACATCAATTCGTCGAGAAGCGCCTGCCGACGATCGACGAGCTCAATGCGGCAGCGCCCGATACACCCGTGTTCATCCTGCACCTGTACGACCGCGCGCTGCTGAATGCCGCGGCACTGCATGTGGTCGGCTATACGAAGGAGACGCCGGAGCCGCCGGGCGGCACGATCCTGCGCGACGCCGCGGGCAACCCGACCGGCCTGCTGCTCGCGAACCCGAACGCGACGATCCTCTACGCGACGCTCGCGAAAGGGCCGAGGCTGCCGTTCGAATACCAGTACAACTCGACGCGCCACTTCATGCGCGAACTGAACCGTCTCGGCGTGACGGGCGTGATCGACGCGGGCGGCGGGTCACAGAACTATCCCGACGATTACAAGGTGATCCGCAAGCTGCACGACGCCGGCGAGATGACGATCCGGATCGCGTACAACCTGTTCACGCAGAAGCCGAATGCCGAAAAGGAAGACTTCGTGAACTGGACGAAGAGCGTCAAGTATCACGACGGTACCGACTATTTCCGCAACAACGGCGCGGGCGAAATGCTGGTGTTCTCGGCAGCCGATTTCGAGGACTTCCGCGTGGCGCGCCCGGATCTGCCGGCGCAGATGGAAGACGATCTCGAAGGCGTGGTACGTGTACTGGCGCAGAACCGCTGGCCGTGGCGCATGCATGCGACCTACGACGAAACCATCAGCCGCGCGCTCGACGTGTTTGAGAAGGTCAACAAGGACATCCCACTTGCCGGTCTGAACTGGTTCTTCGATCACGCGGAAACCGTTACCGAAAAATCGATGGACCGGATTGCCGCGCTCGGCGGCGGCATCGCGGTGCAGCATCGGATGGCTTACCAGGGCGAGTATTTCGTCGAGCGCTATGGCGCGCAGGCGGCCGAAGCGACGCCGCCCGTTGCGAAGATGCTCGCGAAGGGCATCAAGGTCTCGGCCGGCACCGACGCAACGCGCGTCGCGTCATACAACCCATGGGTGTCGCTCGCGTGGCTCGTGACGGGCAAGACGGTCGGTGGCCTGCGGATGTACCCGCAGCGCAACCTGCTCGATCGCGAGACCGCGCTGCGCATGTGGACCGAGTACGTGACCTGGTTCTCGAACGAGGAAGGGAAGAAAGGGCGTGTCGCGGTCGGGCAGCTCGCCGATCTGGTGGTCCCGGATCGCGATTTCTTTACGTGCGCGGAAGACGATATCGCCGACACGACCGCCTTGCTGACGGTGGTCGGCGGGCGGATCGTGTGGGGCGCGGGGCCGTTCGCGTCGCACGATGCGCCGATTCCGCCCGCGATGCCCGACTGGTCGCCCGTGCGCGAGTACGGCGGCTATGGTGGCTGGGGCGCCACACAGCGTAACGGCGCGCCGCTGCAGCGCGCGGCCGCTGCTGCGATGTGCGGCTGCGCGAGCGCCTGCAACGTACACGAGCATGCGCATGCGAGCGCGTGGGGTAGTGCGTTACCGACATCGGACGCGAAGGGCTTCTGGGGCGCATTCGGTTGTTCCTGCTGGGCGATCTGACATGTCGACGACAACCGGCCGGTGCAGCCCCGGGTGGATTCGTGTCCTGCTTGCGCAGCCGTGGGTCGGCGCGCTGGTACGACTCGCGCTGGTGTCCGCCTTTCTGATCGGAGGAGTCAACAAGGCGATGCACTTCGGTGATGCGCGCGCGGAGCAGGCGCATTTCGGCTTGCACCCGCCCGCGCTCTGGGCTGCACTGGCGGTTTTCGTCGAGATCGGCGGTTCGCTGTGTGTGGTATTTCGCCGGTTCACCTGGATTGGCGCGGGTGGACTCGGCTTGCTGACCGTCGTCGCGATGCTGGTCGCGAACGACTTCTGGAACCAAACGGGCGTGGCGCGCTTCATGGCGCTCAACAGCTTTTTCGAGCACCTGGGGCTGATTGCGGCGCTCATCCTCGTCACCATGCTCGGCGATGTCCAGCGTGAGGAAGGAGACGGGCGCGCCTGATCGTTTGGACGGCACGTTGAAACCAGAAGGAGGTTCGGTCATGAAGAAGCATTGTTTGACTTGATGATGGTGAGCGGCTTCGTCGCCGTGCCCGCTTCGTTCGCAATGCCACCCAAGCCCACCACTACGCTCGCGGTCGATCCGCAATATGACACGCCGCACGCCTACGTAGCGCCCGAGGACTTCGACCGCTTCACCGACAGCAGCGTCGCGACGTTCGGCGGTAACAAGTCGAAGCAGGGCGTATTCCAGGTGACGCCGACATGCTCAGCTATGGTTACTTCAACATCGCCACAATCTGTTCAATCGAAAAGCGCTTGCGCTTCATGGCAAACCTCCTCCTGGTTCAGGGTCAAGTTTGCGGGAAAGCTAGCTCTCGGAGCGGTCCAGGATTCCTAAGAAGCCAGTTCAAAAAGACCCTCGAGGGGCTGTTGACTTCGCCGGGGACCTGTTAACCTCAAGCATCTGAGCAACGAGATCATGAGGAATGCAAGCGCCGATCGTTGATGACGAATTGTGGATACTCATCGAATACGGATTCAACCCGTCGATGCAACGAATTGATGAAATCGCTCAGCCGGTGTATCGAAGTCTAGCGTCTTTCGCGGACGCTCATTGAGCCGCCTGGCTACGCCGTCGCCCTAGACCTTTCCGACCAGTTTGGAAGTTGTCGCGCAGCCCGCGGTGTTCTTCAGTACCCAGTCCGGATAAGTCATGGTGCGGTGCGTCTTGTACACGTCGACGCGAAAGCCGGGGAAGCGGTCGAGTAGCGCCTTCGTGCCGGGCGTCAACTGGTCGGCGTACGTTGCTTGATTCGCTTTGGTGATCGATTCGATCGGCTTGTCATCCTTGAACGGATCGGGATAGCGGCCGCTGCCTGGTTTGAAGTCGGCGGGGATCTTGAGGTCCTTCACGCCGCCTGTGTACGGTGGGATAGAGCTGTCCGCGCTGCCGGTTTTCTTCGCGCCGAATTCGGTTAGCTTCTCGCCGCCCAGTTCCTTGGCCTCGTCGGCGCTGATTGCGGCGAGCACCGGCCCACTAGCGGCTACTGCCATCGCCATCGTTGTCAGTACCATTGCAAGTTTCATGCTTGTCTCCAGAATATGTGTCAAAGAAATCCTAGCGGTGCGAACGACCTTTTATCCGGCGCTCGTCGGCGTCCGTGGCAGAGGGCGTGGCATGGCCGCCCGTCAGAATGAAGAAGAGAACGTCAGCGAAACCCAACCTTTGTCGTTGTAGAAATACGGACCGTTACCCGTTGCGTAATACGACGGGCCGCCGCTCGGCAAACCATTGGCGAGACCGAAGTTGGTCTGGCCGCCTGCCTGCGAGTGATAGCCGTTGTATTGCAGCGTGATGTTGTATTTGTTCTGAATCAGCGCGTGCGGGCCGAAGGTGTAGATCATCGAACCCTGATTGGTGCCGCCCAAACTTGGCGTATTGCCCCACAGGCCGTACTGGGTGAACATCGGCGCATCGATATCGACACCCGGAAAGACCTGCAGCCATTGCGGATCGAATTGCACCGCGAGCGCAACTGAATTGTTGGTGGAACAGCCGGCCCACTTGCTGCCGCTCGGACATTCGGCCGCGTTGCCTACGCCGTTATAGAGCGCGCCGTTGCTGGTGGTTCGGACCTTCTGCGTGAAAGCTATTTCAGCCAACGCGGTACCGGTGTTTCATAACCGCGTGCGCGACAATCCCGCCAGTACGTTGCCGATCACGTTGACGACGTCGCCGCGCGCACCCTCCCGGCCTTGCAGGTTGCCGGGACGAGGGCCGGTTCCGCTGTTCAACGCGGTGTTATGCCGATACGACACATCGAGGCCGGTGCTGAAATCGCCGATCTGTCTGTCGAGGCTCATGACGTAGAGTTTCACGTTCGAGCCGTAGGCCAGGTGATAGTTGGCGGCGCCAGTCGTCGGGTTCACGCCGAGCAGCACCCACGGTTGCGTTTCCGTCAAGTTGCGGTAGTAGAAGCCCAACGTGCCGCCGAGCCATTGCGGGGTCCAGGTGACTTTGGCGCCATAGTCGTTATGAAAGCCGTTGTTCGGCTTGATGGCGGCGCCGCGTGGAATCGTTTCCTCCAACAGGTTCGGTCCCTGGAAGCCGAAGTCGACCGTACCCAGATAGGTGCCGCCTTCAGGCAGGTGGTTGGCCGATCCAGGGTACCTATTCGGCATCGGCGGAGATCACTGAGGCAACTACAGCCGGTTGCGTCGAATCGTCGAGCTTTGGCAGCCAGACGAAGGCGATTGTCACAAGCGTAACGCCAACGACAAGCATCGGCACCACCATCGGCCAAGCGCCTAACTGATGATGCGGGTCGACGAAGGTTGCCGCCGTTTGGCCAATGCAGAAAGCGAACAACATCATGATGAAGCCGGACCATGACACGGCACGACCTGCAAGGTGCGGCAGACCGCTCACTGCGCCTGCCTGTCCGCAAGGTTGGTGGATCCCGTGGCCGAGACAATATACCCCGTGTCCCAATAGCAGAGGCCACGCACTCCAGGGAAGCAGCAAGCAGCCGAGCGCCTGGATCACGGCGCCAGAGAGGCTCAGCGTCGCGCCTTGCCGCACGGTGCGAAGCATGCTCTGGCGGTTTAGCAGTCGTCGGCATCCATACGTGCTCGCAACGTAGACCAAGGTGCCGAACGCGGGTATCCAGCCGTATAGCGGAGGCGATATACCGAGATATCCGATGTAGATCGCCGGCGAGAGCAACAGAAAGCAGAACATGCCGGTATAGGTCGAGGCGGCCACGAGTGCCCACACCCTGAATGTCGCGCTGGAGAAGATTTCCCGTACGTCGCCGGCAGGTCGCTGGCCCGCATCTCCCTGCTGACGGGATTCTTCAAAACCGCGCCAGCACATCGCAAGCAGCACGGAAGCATACAGGCTCATGCCCGCAAGGACCCACCGCCAACCTGCGTGTTGGGTCACATATGCGCCAAGGATCGGCGCGACACACGCCATCATCCCCATCCCCGTGAATCCGCGCGCCATCACATGTGGCCCATCGTTGGTCGGATATCGATCGCGCACCGTCGCACGCGCGCATACCAGGATCGCGGCCATCGCAAACCCCTGAAACGCGCGTGTCACAGTCAACATCACAGCGGTCGCAGCGAGCGCGGCACCCAGCGCAGCGACCGCGTAAAGTGCGAGGCCAGTCAACAGCACCGGCCGACGGCCGAAGCGATCGGACAGACTGCCCATCGGCAACTGTCCAATGCCGAATGCCAACGCAAAAACCGTGAGGCTGATGCTGGCCGAGCCCAGCGTTGCGGCGATTTCGGGCAGCGCCGGCAGGTAACTGTCAGTCGCTACCGGCTGCGCCGCCAGCAAAAGCGGTAGCAACAGTGCAAAGTCAATGGGAGCGCGGCGGATCATTTGAGCAGTTCCGGGAAAGAACCTTTCCTGAATGGATTTGCGGCAGCTATGCCGCCAGCGCAATAGGGCGCAGGTACGTCGAGGCCGACCATTGCAGTCGCAATTGTTTTCCGGATGGTTCCAGGCACGGATACGACATCAGGCAGAATGATACCTGTCCGATCGGACAAGTTTCATGCGTACGCGCCTGTGACGATGAACGGCGCTGGCAGCGACGGCGCCGAAGCAGTTCGACACAACCGCGACTAGCGTTGAAGGGACCTTGATCCTCGCTCGTCCGACGTGCTGTCCGGTTGAATTGCCTGTGCACGCAGGCGATCGTATTCGGCCTTGTCGACCGGCTGTGCATTCGGCTGTCCCAGATCGTTCATGTGAATGCGATAGGTTTCCCGAGCGCTCAACGCGGCAATCGATGCAATCACGGTGGCGCCGAACGCGATTGCGCCCACGATCAACCAGACATTGGCAGCCCCGGGCGGAGCCACGGCCGTAAAGAGCGCCGGAAGCATCGCGGTGGCGGCGGTGCCGAGGTTCTGCGCGATTGCCATGGCCGAGACACGGGTGCGGGTCGGGAAAAGTTCGGGGTAGAAACTCGGGAACACCGCGTTGTAGCCCTGATAGACAACGCCCCACATCAGCAGCGACATCGCGAAAGCCAGCGGTACGCTCTTGATGCTGATCGCATAGAGGTAGGCGAACGCGAGCAGGCCCGACAGCAGCGCACCGAAAATGATGGGCGGTTTGCGGCCGATCTTGTCCGACAGGTTGCCGACGTACGGAATCACCAGCACCGCGACGATGTTGCCCACCACCGGAATCCAGAGGTAGACGTCCTTCGCGAAGCCGATGCCGTAGGCCGGCTGCACCGCGTAGGCCGCGCCGAAGATGGTGGCCACCACCGGAATCACGTTCATCAGCGCCATGCATACCACACGCAGCATGTCCGTCCAGCTGTACTTGAAAGCGTCGATTACCGGTGAACGAGGGCGGGACTGCTGCCGGATTTCCGCGGTGAAGGCCGGCGTCTCGTCCACCTTGCGGCGGATGATCCAGGCCGCGATGATGACCACGAAGCTGAGCAGGAACGGAATGCGCCAGCCCCAGCTGTTGAATTGCTCGGCCGGCAAGTAGTGGGCGAGTGGCAGGAACACGGCAGCCGCCAGCACCTGACCGGCCTGCACGCCCTGCAGCGTGAAACTCGCGAAAAAGCCGCGGCGTCCGAAGGGCGCGTGCTCCAGGATCATGGAACTGGCGCCCGAGATCTCGCCGGCCACCGCAAAGCCCTGCGCCAGGCGCAGGATCACCAGCAGTACCGGCGCCAGCAGCCCGACCTGCTCATAGGTCGGCAGCAGGCCTACCCCGATGGTCGAGAAGCCCATCAGGAACATGCACCAGAGCAGCACGGTCTTCCGTCCATGCGTGTCGCCGAGATGACCGAGCACGAAGGCACCGATCGGCCGCGATACATAACCCACACCGTAGGTGGCCAGTGACGCGATGATGGCGGTAGTCGCATTGCCCTTCGGGAAGAAGATCTGCGGAAAGATCAACGCCGATGCGGTGGCGTAGATGAAAAAATCGTAGTACTCGAGCACCGACCCGATCCAGCCGCTGGCGGCGGCCTTCTTCGACTGATGCTTGCCGCGAGGCTCCTGTGATGTGGCTTCGATCATGCTTGTCTCCATATATTGATATCGAGGGCAGATGGCAACGCGCCTGCGAGGAACCGACTCCTGCCCGAAGCTTCGGTTCCTTTTCACCCGACCGGGGCAACCGTCGCGGCCCTGCCTATGTCGGCCTTCGGCCGATCTGTTCTTGTGCAGCGTGACTCACGCTCGATCGATCGCCGAGGCGGCCGCCCGCAGGGCCAGCAGATAGCTGTCAACACCGAAGCCGCATATCTGCCCGCTGACGATGTCGGCGAAAACGGAGTGATGCCGGAACGGTTCCCTGGCATGTATGTTGGACATGTGCAATTCGACGATGGGGCAGGTGAGGATGGCCAGCGCATCGCGGATGCCGTAGTTGTAGTGGGTCCAGGCACCGGCATTGATAAGTACGGCATCCTGACGTTCTTCGAATGCGCGATGAATACGCTCGCACAGCAATGCCTCGCTGTTCGTCTGGAACGATTCCACCTGCGCGCCCAGCTCGGTCGCGAGCCCTTGCAGTCGCGCGTCGATCTCCGCCAGCGTGATGGTCCCGTACTGCGCCGGATCGCGTTTGCCGAACATGTTGTGATTGATGCCATGCAGCATGAGGATCTTTTTCATCGGGGTCTCCATCGCACATTCAGTCAAAAGGCACGGCAAGCCGATCGATCACCGAACTGGTCTCGGGACGTACGCCACGCCACCAGGCGAACGCTTCGGCCGCCTGCTCGACCAGCATGCCGACACCGTCCGCGATTCCGTGCACGCCCGCATTTTTTGCGAGTCGGAGAAAAGGCGTCAGACGCTTGCCGTAGGCGAGCTCGTAGGCCGTGCCGTCCGGACTGAACACGCTCGGCGGAACAGGCGGCAGGTCACCGGCCAGACTGGCCGACGTTGCATTGACCACCAGCTCGAAACGTCCCATCCGAGCCAGGTTCGCGTAGCTGCTGGCAACGAGCGGACCGCGCCCGGCGACCTGCGCGGCCAGTGCGTGCGCCTTGTCGACGTCGCGATTCGCGATGACCATCTCGGCCGGTACGGCGTCGAGGAAAGGCAGCAGTGCACCGCGGGCTGCGCCGCCCGCGCCGAGCAGCAGCACGCGTTTGCCGGCCATCGGGAGGCCGAGGTTGACTTCGATGTCGCGGACGAGCCCGATACCGTCGAAGTTGTCGGCCAGGATGCGGCCACCTTCGAACTTGAGCGCATTGGCCGCTCCCGCCAGTTTCGCGCGCTCGCTTCGTTCGTCCGACATCGCGAAAGCGTCGAGCTTGAACGGGGCAGTGATGTTGATGCCCTTGCCGCCGCTCGCGGCGAATGCCCGAACCACGCCGGCAAAGGCGCCGTCCGGCTCGACCGGTCCCTCGATGGCCGTATAGCTGATGTCCTGCCGCGTTGCTTGCGCGAAGAGGCGGTGAATCAGCGGAGATTTCGTGTGTCCGATCGGATTGCCGATCACTGCGTACTGGTCGGTCATCGCTGGCTCGCTTTTGAATAGAGGACGCCGTCGGCCTGCATCGCGTCGATTTCGGCCGGATCGAATCCGAGCGAATGCGCGACTTCGGCGTTGTGCTGTCCGAGATCGGGTGCGGTATCGCGAATCGTCGTATCGCAATCGGAGAACCGGAACGGCAGGTTAGGCAGGCGCAGCGTCCCATAGCGCGGATGCTGCTGCTCGACGAGCATGCCTCTTGCCTGGATCTGCGGATCGGCCAGCACCTCGTCGATGCGCTGCACCTTCGCGCAAGGAACGTCGATCTGATCCAGCAGTTCGAGTACCGACGCGACGGAACGGGCGGCCACCCACGGCTCGACCACCGAAAGAATCTCCGAGCGGTGCGCGTTGCGTCCGACACTGTCGTGAAATCGCGTGTCGGCACCGAAGCCCGGCGGGCCGCCGTGCGCTTCGATCAGCGCAGCGAAGCGTTTCCACGCGTCGTCGACTTGCGCGGCGATCACGAGATCGCCGTCCGCGGCACGGAACACGCCATAGAGCGTCGAGGTCGGCATGTCGTGCCCGGTCTGCTCGGGCAGCACGCCTTGCAGCGTATAGCACTGCACCGCGTATTCGTGCATCGACACCAGCGTGTCGTACAGCGCCATGTCGATGTGCTGCCCGCGATTGCTCTTCACGCGCCCCAGAAGCGCGGCATTTATGGCCGCCACCGCATGAATGCCGGTGTACATGTCGCCCAGCGAGATACGTAGCAGCGGCGGCCGCTCGCCCGGCGTGCCGACCATCTGCATGATGCCGCTCTTGGCCTCGGCGATCAGCCCGAAACCGGCACGATGCGCGTCCGGTCCGGTGTGGCCGTACGCCGAAATCGAGCAGTAGACGAGGCCCGGATTGCGCGCCGACAGTTCGGCATAACCCAGCCCAAGTTTGTCCAGCGCGCCCGGTCGGTAATTCTCGATGAACACGTCCGCCGAGTCGCACAGTCGCTGCATGAATGCCTTGCCGCGCGCGTCCTTCATGTTGACGCTCACGCCGCGCTTGCCCATGTTGAGCTGCAGGAAATAACCGCTTTGCTGATCGTCGAGCACGGTCGCGTGCTGGCGTCCGGCGTCGCCGGTGCCGGGACGCTCGACCTTGATCACTTCCGCGCCGAGTGCCGCGAGGCACCGCCCGACATAGGGGCCGGCGAGGAAATGGCTGTAGTCGACGACGCGAATGCCTTCGAGGGGACGGGCTTGCATCAGAACGCTCCCGGACGGCGCGGCACCATCAGGCGATGTTCGCCGCGTTGAACGACCTGGCCGTCCTGATTGATCAACTCGGAAGGCAGCACGACGATGCCCCAGTCGGGGCGGCTCTTGCTTGCCCGCATCGAGCCGACGCGGAATTTGACGTGCAGCACGTCGTTGACCTTGATAGGCAGGAGAAAGTCCCACGTCCAGCCGAGCGACATGCCCGGCAGAAAGCGGTAGTCGCTCTGCGTCTTCAGGCCGTCGGCGATGGACAAGCCGAATAGCCCGTGCGCGACGAGGCAGCCGAAGTGGCTGGCATTCGCGTAGTCCTCGTCCACGTGGACGGGCGTATGGTCGCCGGTGAGATCGGCGTAGGCGAGAATGCGCTCCTTCGTCACCGTGTAGTTCGGACTCACGCATTCGTCGCCCTCACGGGCGTCATCCCAGTATTTCTCGACGATCGTCATGGTCACGCCTCCGCGCGCGGGTTGATTGCCAGTGCCTGCGCGACGCATGAAGCCGGCCTGGCCTGGATCAGTTCGACGGCGAGCCCGTCGGGCAAGCGAAGCCAGTTGCGCCCCTGCGGCATCTCCGTTACGCCGAATCGTTGTGCCGCGGCCAGCGCGGCCTCCAGGTCTTCGCACATCACGCCGAGATGGGCGAGCCGGCCTTCCGGGCCGTCATGTTCCGGCGCGTGGATGAACTGCAGGCCGCCGAGCGTCCAATACTGCCGGGGCGCGTCGAGCGTTCCGTCCACTTCGCGCAGGGTCATGCCGAGGACTTCCTCGAAGAAGCAGATGTGCCAGCGGATGTCCTTCACCCAGATCGCAACGTGTTCAAGATAGGCTTTCGGGGCATTCATGCGTCGACCTCCTCGCGTTGGCGATCGGCCATCGCGCGCTCGAGCCCCTTGATGCAGGCGACGAGCGTCGCATTGACCGGGGTCGGCACGCCGTAGCGCTGCCCCCACCGAACGACTGAACCATTGATGAAGTCGATCTCGGTGATCGAGCCTTTCTCCAGGCTTTGCAGCATTGAGGTCTTGAAGGTCGCGGGCAGCCCCTCGGCGGCGAGCGTCCATGCCTGTTCGGGATCGGTCATCGACAGCTTCACGCCGGCTGCCTGCGCCGCCGCCATCGCCTCGGCCACGGCCGCGAGCGACGCTGCCTTCAGCAGCGGCTCGTCGTAGAGCTGCCCATAGGTCAGACCAGTAACGCCGGTCAGCGCGCCCGTCGCGACGTTCACCAGCAGCTTGTCCCACATGGTGCCGACAATGTTGTCGCTGATCGTCGTGGCAAGGCCGGCGGTATTGAACGCGTCGGCGATCGCCTGTACACGCGGCGTGATGCGGCCGTCGAGCTCACCGATATAGGTGTACTTGCCGACCACGCCGGACTCGATATGACCCGCGCCGCGCAGTACGCCGCCGACATAGGTCTTGCCGGCGAGCACGCGCTCGCGGCCGACGACGTCGGCCAGGAGGTCCTCGTGGCCGAGACCGTTCTGCAGCGACAGCACGAGCGTATCTGGCCCCACCAGCGCTTGTGCGCCGCGCATGGCCGTCTCGGTATGGAACGACTTGACCAGCACCACCACCAGATCGGCTGCACCGACTTCGGCCGCTTGCGTCGTCGCATGGACGCGCACTTGCCGGGAGCCGCCGGTGTCGTCGACCCGCAGGCCGTCGCGACGCATCGCTTCGACGTGTGCGGGAGAGCGGTCGATCAGCCAGGTCTCGTGACCGCCTTCGGTGAGGGTGGCACCGATCGCACAGCCCAGTGCGCCGGCGCCCAGAATCGCAATCTTCATTGGTTTTTCCTGTCGACCAGAGTTAACGCTATGTCGTCCGGAGCTAGTGCTTCAGCACTTACTTCGGTCCAATGCAAAGCTGACGAATAGCTGCACGATAGGATTCGGCGCTCACGCTGGCAATGCAATGACTACAATGGCGTCATTGCCATGGACAATAATGCGATGACGTCGACCGACCTTCCCGACCTGAAGCTGCTTCAGCTCTTCGATCTTCTGTACGACGTGCGAAGTGTCACGCGCGTGGCCGAGCAGCTCGGTCAGAGCCAGCCGACGGTCAGCATTTGGCTCGGGCACTTGCGGGAATACCTGCACGATCCATTGTTCATTCGAACGCCGGGCGGAATGGCGCCGACGCCGCAGGCCGATGCGCTCATCGGGCCGTGCAGGGAAATTCTCGAGTCGCTGAGACGGTTCACCGCATGGGAGATCGCATTCGATCCCGCCACGGCGCAGCGACGATTTCGCATCTGCATGACCGACGCGAGCCACGTCACACTGCTTCCGCAGCTGCTGGCGCATGTCCACGCGGCGGCGCCCGGCATCCGGCTGGAAGCCGCGCGGTTCGACGGCAACACGGAACGCGCGCTTGAATCCGGCGAGGCCGATCTCGCGATAGGCTATGCCCCGTGGCTCGGCGGCAGCATTTATCAGCAGCAGTTGTACGAGCAGGACTGGGTGTGCCTTGCCAACCGTCGCCACCCCAGGATCCGTACCCGACTTGGGGTGAAGCAATATTGTGCGGAGGGACACGTGGTCATCACGGCGGGCACCGGCGCGCAACTCCTCGAGCAGGCGCTGATGCGGGAACGCATCGACCGTCAGGTCGTGCTGGAGTTGCCGGGATTCTTGGGGCTGGGTGCCATCATCCAGAGCACCGATCTGATCACGACGCTGCCACGTCACATCGGCGAGACGTTGGCTCGGGCCAGTGACCTGGTGGTTCACTCATGCCCGATCCCGGTGGAAGGCTTTGCAGTCCGGCAGCATTGGCACGGCCGGTATCATCACGAAGCGGGGAATCGCTGGCTGCGTAGCGTGGTGATTCAGTTATTTGGCGGTTCGCGCTGACGCAATGCGAGCGTCGGTTGACTCGGGAGATGTATCGAGCGCTCTACATTGAGTCCGACGATTCTCCGTGATGGGATGCCCGCTTGATGGACTCGTGCCAGGGTGAATGACTCCGAACGTTGCGCTACTTCTGCAAATTGTAAGTTTGTGCCGGAGATGGCCAAAAAGGGAGCAACTTTTCTTGAAAAAGCGATTGCAGCCGATGAGGATTTCGGAACTAACCGAGATCTTCATCGACCCACGTTGCATTGGGCTAAGAGACGGCACAAAAGCGAATCAGATCCGTCCCGACCACACGTCGTCGCTGAGTTCGTCGGAAATCGTGCCTGAGAGGCGCCGACGGACACTGTGATGTGAAGGGCAGCTGCTGCAGCAGGCGAGCTCGTTCTGGCTCGATAGCTGGCAACGGACTGGTTGCGCCGTTTGCGCGCAGCTTGGGGCGACGTCGTCGTCGTTCGGATCTACGACGCTGCGCCGTGGGCGTCAAAGGCAATCTGAACTCTTTGATTAATAAATATATTATTTACGGGTCTGACCGAAGAGTCTTGTCGCAGCTAGATCGACCTACACCGGTAAACTGCATCGAAATCAAGGGCCTCCCGACAACCATCTCAGCAACTTGGCATAATTAACATTCTCGTCGGACGGGCATGCTAGCATCGTGGCGGCTTCTAGGGAGCGTCCCGAATGTAACTGAGCGCGTGAGGGCAGCTTTGGGGGCATTTTGGCGTGAAACTGCTCGGCGTCCCTTTGCCATCAGGGCGTTGCGGCCGATATTGGATTGCCGCTGAGCCCAATATGGGCAGGATTGTGGGTAGGAGGCTATCTGCAACTGCGGGAGTCTTATCTGGCGGGTCTGCGCGAGCGATGGTTGTAGTCTGCTGCCTTCCGCCAATCGCCGTGAACGCGGCAACCCCGTCCACGGCATCACAGCCAGATAAACCTGCACGAACCCGTTCGTCGAAGCTGCGCTTCGTGCGCGACCGTGAGCGAACGCATGTCGTGGCGCCTGCACGGGAGGTCGTCTACGCTCGTCTGCAACCCGGCGCGTCGCATCCTGCCTGACGCCTGAGCGTCGAACGATGTTGGAAAACCAGGACGTCGGTCCGCCCGGCTACACCGGCGCCGCGCTGTCCGGCGCGCGGCCGGGTTCCGCGCGCACACGTGGCGCATGCAACGTGACGCTGCAGCCGACGTCGACGTCATCGAAGCGCAGCGTCATCCCGTGCATCGTCGCGATCGCGGCAGCAAGACTGAGCCCGAGGCCGCTGCCCGCCGTGTGGCGGCTCGTCTCCGCGCGATAGAAGCGCTGTAGCACCGCCTGCCGCTCATCCGGTGCGATGCCCGGGCCGTCGTCGACGATCGTGATGCCGATGCCCGTCGAATCGCGAAACGGCTGGATCGACACGTGACCGCCGTCCGGCGCGAACTTGATCGCGTTGTCGACGAGATTGGCCAATGCCTCGAACAGCAGGTTGCGGTCGCCCCGCAATTCAAGCGAAACATCCGACACGCGCCGATAGTCGAGCGTAATGCGTTTGTTCTCGGCAGTCGGTTCGTAGTACTCGACGACATCGTTGGTGACGGTGGCGAGATCCACGACGGAAAAATTCTGCTGGCGCGCGTGCGATTCGATCTCGGAGATGCGCAACATCGCATTGAAGGTGTGCAGGATACTGCCGGCCTCGGCGATCGTGTCGTCGATTGCGGCGCGATAATCGGCCTCGCTGCGCGCGCGCCGCTGCGCACGTTCGAGCCCCGCGAGGAGGCGCGTGAGCGGCGTACGCAGGTCGTGTGCGATTGCGTCGCACACACCCTTGACCTCGTGCATCAGCCGCTCGATCTCGTCGAGCATGCCGTTGACGACGTGCACGAGCCGCCCCATGTCGTCGTGTTTCGTATGGACCGGCAGGCGCTGGCTCAGGTTGCCGGACACGATCTCCTCGATCGATCGCGTGACGGCGTCGAGCCGCCGCACCGCACCGACGCCGACGAACGCCGCGCCGACGAGCCCCGTCAGCAGCATCAGCAGCCCGGCTGTCGCGAGCACGTGCAGCAGTTCCTCGTCGAAGTGGTCGAGTTCGCGCGTGTTCTGGCATTGGATCGCGGTGCGGCCGTCCGGCAACCGCGTGGCGATGCAGCGGCCCGGAACGCTGTGTTCCCCGCTCACGGTCAGCCGCATCGAGAAAGGCTTGTCGAACACCGGGATCGGCGGCCGGTCGCCCATGTAGCCGCCCGCGACGTGCTTGCCCTGCGCGTCGAACAGGCCGAACGGCCGCTGCTGGCGCGGATCGAACTGACTCTGGTGCATGAAGCGCGCGGCGAGGTCGGCGTTGGCGTCGCGCACGATCGCAGCGTGTTCGCGCACGAGCCAGTCGTCGACGCGCTCCGTCTCGAAGCCGGTGATCTCGACGTACAGGTACGCGAACAGCACCAGCGACACGATGCCGAACATCGCGAGGAACAGCGTCGCGAGCCGGAAGCTGGTGGTGCGGTGGAGGTCAGTCAGTTGCACGAAGCGTATATCCCGAGCCGCGTACCGTCCGGATCAGCGACAGCGCGCCGGTCGGATCGAGTTTCTTGCGCAGGCGGCTGACATGCACGTCGATCACGTTGGTGCGCTCGTCGAGCCGATAGCCCCAGACGGCCTCGAACAGCATCGTGCGGCTCACGGTCTGGTCGGCATGCCGCATCAGGAATTCGAGCAGCAGGTATTCGCGCGGCAGCAGCGCGACCGGCCGCCCGGCGCAGGTGACTTCGCGCGTCAGCAGGTTGAGCGACAGCGGCCCGACCTGGTAGGCGTGCTCGGCGCTGGCGGGCGCGTCGCGCCGGCGCATCAGCGCGTCGAGGCGGGCGGTCAGCTCGATGAAGTCGAACGGCTTCGTCAGGTAGTCGTCGCCGCCCGCGCGCAGGCCGCGCACGCGCTCGTCGACCGCGGACAGCGCGCTCAGGATCAGCACGGGCGTGGTCACGCCCGCGCTGCGGATCGCCGCGAGCATGCCGAGCCCCTCGAGGCCGCCGGGCAGCATCCGGTCCAGCACGATCGCGTCGTACTGCTTCGCGACCGCGAGCATGAGGCCGTCGCGGCCCGTTCGCGCGGATTCGACCGCCCAGCCGTAGTCGGTGAGCGCGGAGACGATTTCGTCGAGGGTCTGATGATCGTCTTCGACGACCAGGAGTGTGGGCATCTGGGATCCGCCAGGGAAGGTGCATCGGCTCGCCGGCCGCGCGCAAAGCGTAAACTAGGCGCTGGCAGTATGTACCGGCTTGTCCAACATCCGGTTCGCGCCAACATGAAATAAATTTAACCTAATTCGTTCCAGCATGCGGATCCTGATCGTCGAAGACGACGCGCGCGGCGCGCAGTTCATCGCGCGCGGCCTGACCGAGAGCGGCCACGTCGTGGATACGGCGGGCGACGGCGCGCTCGGGCTCGCGCTCGCGCGCGAGGGCATCTACGACGTGATCGTCACCGATCGCAAGCTGCCGGGGCTCGACGGCATCGAGCTGGTGCGGCGCCTGCGCGAGCACGATCGCGCGACGCCGGTGCTGATG
>NZ_CAJNKE010000040.1 GCF_905232215.1 Burkholderia sp. LMG 13014 | reverse complement strand
ACCACACCGTCGCGCAAGTGCTGGAGCAGGTTGTCGAGCCGCTGGCGGCGGAACGCCTCGGCATGCGTCGCATACGCGACTTCGAGCGCCGTATCGACGGCCTTGCGCACCGATGCGTGCGAATACAGGAACACCGCGCCCATGCCGGCGCTGGCCGCGAGATCGGTGACGAGGCCGGGGCCGACGATCGTCTCGATGCCGCGGTCGCGCAGTTCGTGCACGCAGGCTTCCGCTTCCTGCGCGGACTGATATGACGCAAACTGCACGTCGAGGCCGTACGCGGCGACGAAGCGGCGCACTTCGGGCGGCGTTTCTCCGGCGCTGACGAGTGCGATCCGCGACGCATCTCGCCGGGCGCGCGCGAGCGCCTGCATCACGTCGAAGCCGGTCGGCGACACGACCACCACCGGCACCTGCGCACGCGTCTTCAGGAAGGCGCCGTTCGAGCCGGCCGCGACGATTACGTCGGGCCGCGCGGTGCCGGCCTCGGCGATCGCGCTGAGCGCATCCTCATAGGCGCGCGTCACGATGCGCACGTCGGCGCGTTCGTCGAATTCGCCGGCGATCTCGCGAAACAGTTCGCGCAGGCGGCTGATGCCCATCGCCCAGATGCGCGGGCGCGCCGCGCGATCGGCCGGGCCGACGGGTTTGGTCGAGGAGAGGTCCATGACGGTCGATTATGCGCGTGCGATTTCATTTTTGAAACGTGAAATTGCCGAATTGAAATCTCCGGGTGCGGCATCGCCCGTGCCGGTTGCTTAAGAATCAGTGGGTTAGCGACATTCCGCAAGCTGGCCCGGTCCTTGCTGTTAATGGTCGTTCCTTCAGGAGGCCGTTCATGAGCAATACGCATCTTCAGAGCGCCGGCGCGAAATTCCGCGCGGCAGTCGCGGCGGAGCAGCCGCTGCAGGTGGTCGGCGCGATCACTGCCTACGCAGCCAAGATGGCACAGGCCGTCGGCTTCAAGGCCGTATATCTGTCGGGTGGCGGCGTCGCCGCGAACTCGCTCGGGATCCCCGACCTCGGCATCAGCACGATGGAAGACGTGCTGATCGACGCGAACCGGATCACCAACGCAACCGACCTGCCGCTGCTGGTCGACATCGATACCGGCTGGGGCGGCGCGTTCAACATCGCGCGCACGGTGCGCTCGTTCATCAAGGCCGGCGTCGCGGCCGTGCACCTGGAAGACCAGGTCGGCCAGAAGCGCTGCGGCCACCGTCCGGGCAAGGAAGTCGTGCCGGTCGAAGAAATGGTCGATCGCGTCAAGGCGGCGGTCGATGCGCGTACCGACGACCAGTTCGTGATCATGGCGCGTACCGACGCGGCTGCCGCCGAAGGGATCGACTCGGCGATCGAGCGTGCGGTGGCCTACGTCGAAGCCGGCGCGGACATGATCTTCCCGGAAGCGATGAAGTCGCTCGACGACTACCGCCGCTTCAAGGCAGCCGTGAAGGTGCCGATCCTCGCGAACCTGACCGAATTCGGCTCGACGCCGCTGTTCACGCTCGACGAGCTGCGCGAAGCGAACGTCGACATCGCGCTGTACTGCTGCGGCGCATATCGCGCGATGAACAAGGCCGCGCTGAACTTCTACGAGACGCTGCGCCGCGACGGCACGCAGAAGGCAGCCGTGCCGACGATGCAGACGCGCGCCGAACTGTATGACTTCCTCGGCTATCACGAATACGAGCGCAAGCTCGACGAGCTGTTCGCGCAGGGCAAGAAGTAACGCGCCCGCGCGCCGGGATTCGATTCCGGAACGTTTTGCATGGGGCCGGACCAGGCGCTGAAGCGCCAGGTCTGGCCGACAGCTTCGCATCGGTCGGGCCCGGCGCCGCGGCGCCGGTTCAACCGACAGCTTTGCATGGGGCGCGGACTAGGCGCTGAAGCGCCAAGTCCGGCCGACCGCGAAGCATGGGGCCGCACTAAGCGCTAAAGCGCTAAATCCGGCCGACCGCGAAGCATGGGGCCGGACTAAGCGCTAAAGCGCCAAGTCCGGCCGACAGCTGATACCCCCGATACACATTGGAGAGCAGAAACATGAGCGAGACGAAAGACGCAGCAGCACCGGCCGCCGCAGGCGCATTCAAGCCGAAGAAGTCGGTGGCGCTGTCGGGCGTGACGGCGGGCAACACGGCGCTGTGCACGGTCGGCAAGACCGGCAACGACCTGCACTATCGCGGCTACGACATTCTCGACGTCGCCGAATCGTGCGAATTCGAGGAAATCGCGCACCTGCTCGTTCACGGCACGCTGCCGAACCTGACCGAACTGGCCGCGTACAAGGCGAAGCTGCGCGCGCTGCGCGGCCTGCCGAACGCGTTGAAGGCGGCGCTCGAGCAGATCCCGGCGTCCGCGCACCCGATGGACGTGATGCGCACGGGCGTGTCGGTGCTCGGCACCGTGCTGCCGGAGAAGGACGACCACAACCTGCCGGGCGCGCGCGACATCGCCGACCGCCTGATGGCTTCGCTCGGCTCGATGCTGCTGTACTGGTATCACTTCTCGCACAACGGCAAGCGCATCGAGACGGAAACCGACGACGACTCGATCGGCGGCCACTTCCTGCACCTGCTGCACGGCAAGACGCCGTCGAAGTCGTGGGTCGAAGCGATGCATACGTCGCTGATCCTGTACGCAGAGCACGAATTCAACGCGTCGACGTTCACCGGCCGCGTGATCGCGGGCACGGGCTCGGACATCTACTCGGCGATCACCGGCGCGATCGGCGCGCTGCGCGGGCCGAAGCACGGCGGCGCGAACGAAGTCGCGTATGAGATCCAGAGCCGCTACAGCTCGCCGGACGACGCCGAAGCCGACATCCGCCGCCGCGTCGAGAACAAGGAAGTCGTGATCGGCTTCGGCCACCCGGTCTACACGATCTCCGATCCGCGCAACAAGGTGATCAAGGGCGTCGCGCACAAGCTGTCGAAGGAAGCGGGCGACCTGAAGCTGTACAACATCGCCGAGCGCCTCGAATCGGTGATGTGGGACGCGAAGAAGATGTTCCCGAACCTCGACTGGTTCAGCGCGGTGTCGTATCACATGATGGGCGTGCCGACCGCGATGTTCACGCCGCTGTTCGTGATCTCGCGCACGTCCGGCTGGAGCGCGCACATCATGGAGCAGCGCATCGACAACAAGATCATCCGCCCGAGCGCGAACTACACCGGTCCGGAAGACCTGCAGTTCGTACCGATCGAAAAGCGCTGAAATGCCCACCGTGCACACCGGCCTCCCGCGTGACGGGGGCCGGGGTGCGCCGGACGCCATACCCGAGTTCCCCACACCATGAATACCGCCAACCGCAAACCCCTGCCCGGCACGTCGCTGGACTATTTCGACGCGCGCGCCGCGGTCGAAGCGATCGCGCCCGGTGCCTACGACACGCTGCCGTACACGTCGCGCGTGCTCGCCGAAAACCTCGTGCGCCGCTGCGATCCGGCGATCCTTGCCGATTCGCTGAAGCAGATCATCGAGCGCAAGCGCGAACGTGATTTCCCGTGGTTCCCGGCACGCGTCGTGTGCCACGACATCCTCGGGCAGACGGCGCTCGTCGATCTCGCCGGCCTGCGCGATGCGATCGCCGACGGCGGTGGCGACCCGGCGAAGGTGAACCCGGTCGTGCCCGTGCAGCTGATCGTCGACCACTCGCTCGCCGTCGAATGCGGCGGCTTCGATCCGGACGCGTTCGCGAAGAACCGCGCGATCGAGGATCGCCGCAACGAGGATCGCTTCCACTTCATCGAGTGGACGAAGAAGGCGTTCGAGAACGTCGACGTGATCCCGCCGGGCAACGGCATCATGCACCAGATCAACCTCGAGAAGATGTCGCCGGTGATCCAGGCGCAAGACGGCGTCGCATATCCGGACACCTGTGTCGGCACCGACAGCCACACGCCGCACGTCGACGCGCTCGGCGTGATCGCGATCGGCGTCGGCGGCCTCGAAGCGGAGAACGTGATGCTCGGCCGCGCGTCGTGGATGCGCCTGCCCGACATCATCGGCGTCGAGCTGACCGGCAAGCGCCAGCCCGGCATCACCGCGACCGACGTCGTGCTCGCGCTGACCGAATTCCTGCGCAAGGAAAAGGTGGTCGGCGCATACCTGGAATTCCGTGGCCCGGGCGCGGCGAGCCTCACGCTCGGCGATCGCGCGACGATCTCGAACATGGCACCCGAATACGGCGCGACGGCCGCGATGTTCTTCATCGACGGCCAGACGACCGACTACCTGCGCCTCACCGGCCGCAGCGACGAGCAGGTGAAGCTCGTCGAGACCTACGCGAAGGTGGCCGGCCTGTGGGCCGATACGCTGAACAACGCGCAGTACGAGCGCACGCTGACGTTCGACCTGTCGAGCGTCGTGCGCAACATGGCTGGCCCGTCGAACCCGCACAAGCGGCTGCCGACGTCCGACCTCGCCGCGCGCGGGATCGCCGGCCAGTGGGAAGAGAAGGCGGGCGAGATGCCCGACGGCGCGGTGATCATCGCCGCGATCACGAGCTGCACGAACACCAGCAACCCGCGCAACGTGATTGCAGCGGCCTTGCTCGCACGCAATGCGAATGCGCGCGGCCTGACGCGCAAGCCGTGGGTGAAGAGCTCGCTCGCGCCCGGCTCGAAGGCGGTCGAGCTGTACCTGGAAGAAGCGAACCTGCTGCCCGAACTCGAGAAGCTCGGCTTCGGCATCGTCGCGTTCGCGTGCACGACCTGCAA
Organism: Burkholderia sp. LMG 13014; assembly: GCF_905232215.1. Classification (GTDB taxonomy): domain Bacteria; phylum Pseudomonadota; class Gammaproteobacteria; order Burkholderiales; family Burkholderiaceae; genus Burkholderia. Next base: position 20,477 of record NZ_CAJNKE010000040.1, on the reverse strand, counting down.
CGGGATGTCGGGCGCGCTCGACCCGAAGATCCAGCAGGAAATCGTCGATCGCGACCTGTACGCGACCGCCGTGCTGTCCGGCAACCGCAACTTCGACGGCCGCATCCACCCGTATGCGAAGCAGGCGTTCCTCGCGTCGCCGCCGCTGGTCGTCGCGTATGCGATCGCCGGCACGATCCGCTTCGATATCGAGAAGGACGTGCTCGGCCACGACCAGGACGGCAAGCCCGTCACGCTGAAGGACATCTGGCCGACCGACGAGGAGATCGATGCGATCGTCGCGTCGAGCGTGAAGCCCGAGCAGTTCCGCAAGGTCTACGAGCCGATGTTCGCGCGTAGCGCCGATGCGGGCGAGCGTGCGGCGCCGCTGTACGACTGGCGCGCACAGAGCACGTACATCCGCCGTCCGCCGTACTGGGAAGGCGCGTTGGCCGGCGAGCGCACGCTGCAGGGCATGCGCCCGCTCGCGGTGCTCGGCGACAACATCACGACCGACCACCTGTCGCCGTCGAACGCGATCCTGCTGAACAGCGCGGCCGGCGAATACCTCGCGAAGATGGGCCTGCCGGAAGAGGACTTCAACTCGTACGCGACGCACCGGGGAGACCACCTGACCGCGCAGCGCGCGACCTTCGCGAACCCGACGCTGATCAACGAGATGGCGATCGTCGACGGCGCGGTGAAGAAGGGCTCGCTCGCGCGCGTCGAGCCGGAAGGCAAGGTCATGCGGATGTGGGAAGCGATCGAGACGTACATGAATCGCAAGCAGCCGCTGATCGTCGTGGCCGGCGCCGACTACGGCCAGGGTTCGTCGCGCGACTGGGCCGCGAAGGGCGTGCGGCTCGCGGGCGTCGAGGCGATCGCCGCCGAAGGTTTCGAGCGGATCCACCGCACGAACCTGATCGGGATGGGCGTGCTGCCGCTCGAGTTCAAGCCGGGTACCAACCGGACGACGCTCGGCATCGACGGCACCGAAACCTTCGACGTGATCGGCGAGCGCACGCCGCGCGCCGACCTGACGCTCGTGATTCACCGCAAGAACGGCGAGCGCGTCGAGGTGCCGATGACGTGCCGGCTCGATACGGCCGAGGAAGTGTCGATCTACGAAGCGGGCGGCGTGCTGCAGCGCTTCGCACAGGACTTCCTCGAATCGTCGCAGGCGGCTTGATCGGGTCACACAGGGATAACGCACACATGGCTCACACTCCTCAAATCAGGATTCCCGCGACCTATATTCGCGGCGGCACCAGCAAGGGCGTGTTCTTCCGGCTGCAGGACCTGCCGGACGCCGCGCAGGCGCCGGGCGCCGCGCGCGACGCGCTGCTGCTGCGCGTGATCGGCAGCCCCGATCCGTACGGCAAGCAGATCGACGGGATGGGCGGCGCGACGTCGTCCACCAGCAAGACGGTGATCGTGTCGAAGAGCGCGCGGCCCGGCCACGACGTCGACTACCTGTTTGGCCAGGTCTCGATCGACAAGGCGTTCGTCGACTGGACCGGCAACTGCGGCAACCTGTCGGCGGCGGTCGGCCCGTTCGCGATCAGCGGCGGGCTGGTCGATCCGGCACGCGTGCCGCGCGACGGTGTCGCCGTCGTGCGGATCTGGCAGGCGAACATCGGCAAGACGATCGTCGCGCACGTGCCGGTGACGAACGGCGCGGTGCAGGAGACGGGCGACTTCGAGCTGGACGGCGTCACCTTCCCGGCCGCCGAGGTGCAGCTCGAGTTCATGGATCCGGCCGCCGAGGAAGAAGGCGCGGGAGGCTCGATGTTCCCGACCGGCAACCTCGTCGACGATCTCGTGGTACCGGGCGTCGGCACGCTGAAGGCGACGATGATCAACGCGGGGATCCCGACGATCTTTGTCGAAGCGGAAGCGATCGGCTACACGGGCACCGAGCTGCAGGACGCGATCAACGGCGATGCGAAGGCGCTCGAGAAGTTCGAGATGATCCGTGCGCACGGCGCGCTGCGCATGGGCCTGATCGACACGCTCGATGAAATCGCGACGCGGCAGCACACGCCGAAGATCGCGTTCGTCGCGAAGCCGGCCGATTACGTCGCATCGAGCGGCAAGCGCGTGAATGCGGGCGACGTCGACCTGCTGGTGCGCGCGATGTCGATGGGCAAGCTGCACCACGCGATGATGGGCACGGCGGCGGTCGCGATCGGCACGGCCGCGGCGATCCCCGGCACGCTCGTCAACCTGGCGGCGGGCGGTGGCGAACGCAACGCGGTGCGCTTCGGCCATCCGTCGGGCACGCTGCGCGTCGGCGCGGAAGCGCAGCTCGAAAACGGTGAGTGGACCGTCACCAAGGCGATCATGAGCCGCAGCGCACGCGTGCTGATGGAAGGCTGGGTGCGCGTGCCGGGCGACGCGTTCTGAGCGTTGCCGGTTGGGCGGTGCAGATGCGGGCGGCTTCGGCCGCCCGCGTCGTTTTCGTCATCCGTGCAGGAACCGGCGCAGCGCATCGTGGCTGAGGCGGCGCGCCGTTTCGGACACGCGCGCGCTCGGCACGATGTCGAAACCATGTACGCCGCCGGGGAGCACGTGCAGTTCGGTCGGCACGCCCGCGCGAAGCAGGCGCTGCGCGTAGTCGAGATTTTCGTCGAGGAACAGGTCGAGCGAGCCGACCGACACGAACGCGGGCGGCAGGCCGTCGAGCCGTGTGGCGCGTGCGGCGGCGGCATATGGCGACACGCCGTCGAGGCCCGGTGCGTGACCCAGCAGCGCGCTCCAGCCGAATAAGTTGTTGGCCGCATGCCAGACGAACTCGCCGGCATGCGGATGCGGCGCGCGCGTGCAAGTGCGATCGTCGAGCATCGGATAGATCAGGTGCTGGAATGCGAGCCGGTATTCGCCGCGGTCGCGTGCCAGCAGCGCCAGCGCGGCGGCGAGCCCGCCGCCCGCGCTTTCGCCTGCCACGCCGATCCGCGCCGGGTCGATGCCGAGCGCATCGGCCTGGCGGAAGACCCACGCGAGCGCCGCGTAGCAGTCCTCGATCGCGCCGGGAAACACGGTTTCCGGCGCAAGGCGGTAGTCGATCGAGATCAGCGCGCAGCCGAGCTGCGTCACGAGCGAGCGGTGTACCGCCTCGAGATCCTTCGCCGCGCCGCGCACGTAGCCGCCGCCGTGCATGTGGACGATCGCCGGGAGCGGGCGCGCGCCGGCCTCGGGCAGGTAGACGAGGACCGGAACGTCCGGCGCGCCGGACGGACCGGGCACGGCACGGCGTTCGAGGGTGCTGCCGGCGAGGTCGGGCGGTGGCAGCGGCAGCACGCGTTCGCGCGACTGCGCGAGGTTGTCGGCGCTGAGCGTGACGGTCGGCCAGACCGCGAGCAGCGGGCGGATTTCAGGATCGACGAGTTGCAGGGTATCCAACGCATGGCTCCATCGTGACGGTGGGGCGCACGTTCACAGCACGCTGCGCGCGACGACCCAACGGTGAACCTCGGTCGGGCCTTCGAAGATGCGCATCAACCGCGCTTCGCTGGCCATCTGCTGTAACGGCATTTCCTTCGTCATGCCCATCGCGCCGAGCGTCTGCATCGCATGATCGATGACGCTCGATGCCATTTCGGTTGCGAACACCTTGACCATCGAGATCTGCGTGCGCGCATCCTGCCCGGCATCCACGCGTGCGGCAGCTTCGTAGGTCATGAGGCGGCACGCGTGGATCTGCGTGAGCGCGTCGGCGACCCACCACTGGACCGCCTGGCGTTCCGCGAGCGGCACACCGAAGGTCGTGCGCTGTTTCGCATGGTCGCACAGCATCGCCACCGCGCGCTCGGCGCGGCCGATGCACCAGGCGGCCATCTCCAGCCGCCGGTTCGCGAGCCGTGCCTGCATCGGCGCGAACCCGGCGCCTTCCCGGCCCAGCAGTTGCGCGGCGGGAATGCGGCAGTTCTCCAGCACGATTTCATACGTGGACAGCCCGCCGATCATCGGGATCCGGCGTTCGATGATGAAGCCCGGCGTGTCGCGCTCGACGATGAACGCCGACATGCCGCCGCGCTTGCCCTTGCTTCGATCGGTGAGCGCCATCACGATCGTCCAGTCGGCTTCGGTCGCATGGCTGATCCAGATCTTGCGGCCGTTCAGCACCCAGCTGTCGCCGTCACGCACGGCCGTCGTGGACAACGCGCCCGGATCCGAGCCGGCCCCCGGCTCGGAGATCGCCATCGCCGCCCGCGTGACGCCGCGTGCGTACGGGTCGAGATAGCGCGCGCGCTGCGCGTCGTCGGCCACTTCGCACAGCATCCGCAGGTTCGGTGAGTCCGGCGGCAGGATGTACGGGGTCACGGTCGTGCCGATCGCTTCGTTCACGCCGACCATCGCGACGGCCGGCAGGTCGGCGCCGCCCGCATCGAGCGGCGCGTCGAGCCCCCACAGGCCGAGCTGCCGCGAGCGCTCGTCGAGGTGCGCGCGCTCGTCGTCGAGCAGTCCGAAGCGCTGGCCGTCGGCCTCGCGCGCCATCACGGCCGCTTCGAGCGGCATCAGTTCGTCCTTCACGAAGCGTGCGACGAGGTCCCGGATCATCCGGTGATCGAGTTCGAGTTCGAAATTCATGAGAGTCGATGAGGGTGAGGAGGGAAATGCCGACGCGGTCAGCCCGCGTCCGGACGAGACGATGCGCGGGCGCGCAGCGTGAACAGCAACGCGACGGCACCGGCTGCGAGCAGCGCCGCGTTGAAATAGAGTCCGCCGCGCATCGACCCGGTGGCCGTGTTGAGCACGCCCATCAGGAACGGACTCGCGAACCCGCCGATCGCACCGGACATCGTGATCGCCGCGATCGCGACCGCCATCGAACGTTTCGGCAGCGCGAGCCCGGGCAGCACCCAGAACGCCGGTAACGTCGCGGCGTGCGTCGCGACCGCGACGCAGAGGGCGATCATCATGGGTGTCGTGCCGGTGACGCGCGCCAGCCCGACGAGCGCCGCTGCGCACGCGATCATCGCGAATGCGCCGTGCCCGCGCCATTCGCGCCGGCGTTCGGTGCGCCAGCCCATCCCGAGCATGCCGACGATCCCGCACAGGTAGGGCAGCGCGGACAGCAGCCCGATCTGCATCGCGCCACGCAGGCCGCCGCGATGAAGAATCACGGGCATCCAGAACACCAGCGCATAGCCGGCGGCCGCGATCGCGAAATTGCCCGTGCACAGCAGCCAGAAATCGCGGTGCGCGAGCAGCGGGCGGGCCATGTTCGCCTCCGGCGTGCCGGCTTCAGCCTGCGTATGCGCGGCGCGCAGCGCGGCCTTGTCGGCGTCTGACAGCCAGCGCGCGTCGTCCGGCCGGTCGTCGAGGAAACGCAGTGCGACGAAGCCGAGCACGCTGCTCGGCAGTCCTTCCACGAGGAACAGCCATTGCCAGCCGCTCAGGCCGGCGGCGCCGTCGAAGTACGACAGGATCGCGCCCGATACTGGGCCGGCGATCATCCCCGCGAGGTACAGCGCGGTCATGAAGAGCGCGAACGCTTTCGCGCGCTGCTTCGGCGGATACCATGCGCCGAGATAGAACAGGATGCCGGGGAAAAAGCCGGCCTCGAACACACCCAGCAGGAAGCGGCATGCGTAGAACTGCGCGGGCGTCGTGACGAACATCGTCGCGGCCGAGCCGAGCCCCCACAGCACCATGATCCGGGCGATCGTCCTGCGCGCGCCGATCCGCGCAAGCAGCGCGTTGCTCGGAATCTCGAGCGCCATGTAGCCGATGAAGAAGATGCCTGCGCCGAGCCCGTAGACGGCGTCGGAGAAGTGCAGTTCGGCCGCCATCTGCGCGTGCGCGAAGCCGATGTTGATCCGGTCGATGAACGACAGCGTGTAGCAGAGGATCAGAAACGGCAGCAGCCGGCGCGAGATCCGGCGGTAGAGCGCCGGCGTCGCGCCATCGTCCGTTGCGGCCGGGTGGGTCGAAAGGGTTGGGGTCATGAGCACTCCGTCAGAAGCGGTGAACGAGGCCGAACGCGAACACCTGCTCGGTGCCGCCCGGTTGCGGCTGCAGGCCGACGACGACCGTGTTGCGGGCGTCGCCGCCGTTCTTCATGTAGAGATAGCGTGCGTAGAGCGATGTCCGCTTCGACAGCGGGTGGTCGTACCCGATGCCGAGCGCGGTCGCGTCGTTCGCGGAGCCTTTCACGTCGCGGCGCACGACCGAGACGAGCACGCGATCGAGCGCGCCGACGTCGATCGACGCGCCGGCACTCGCGGTCGAGAACGCGGGCAGGTTCGGCGCCGTGCTGACGCCGTAGAGAAACGCGGCGTACAGCTTGACGTGCGCGAACGCGTAGTTGGCCGCGAACACGTAGTGGCGGGTCGTCGACGGGGACACGACGGGCGACAGGTTGCCGGCCGACGTGTCGCCCTGGAAGCCGGCGCCGACGTAGAGCCCGCCGATCCGGTACTGGAGCCCCGCGCCGTAGTTGCGGCCGGCCTGCGTGGACAGCGCGTTCGGCGTCGGGAAGCCGTACGTGGCCATCACGCGCAGGCCGTTCCAGTCAGGGCTCAGGTACGACGCCGCCTGGTTGAAGCGCGGAATCGGCGGCGTCGTGTTGCTGGTGATCGTGTCCGTCGACGTCGCGAGCAGCGCGAGCGGCGACAGCCGTTCGTTGAGCCCGAACGGATCGCCGTCATAGACGACGTAGAACAACGGCGTGTATTGCCGGCCGAGCCGGAGGTCGCCGTAGCGCGCGTTCTGCAGCGCGACATAGGCCTGCCGGTAGAACAGCGTGCCGCCCTGGAACGACCCGTCGGCCGGCGAGAAGCCGCTTTCCAGCACGAACTTCGTCGACGTGCCGCCGCCGAGATCCTCGACGCCCGTCAGCCCGAACCGGCTCGTCGACGATCCGCCGCCGCTTTGCCGCACGCTCGACAGACTGCCGACGCGATCGAATTCGACGTAGCTGTCGACCACCCCGTATAACGTGACCGACGACGCGTGCGCCGATGTGGCGCATAGCACGCACGCGCCGACCAGGAATGCTTTCCGTTGCATGAAGGTGTCTCCGTTCCATGTTTTTTTCGCGCGCCCGCGTTCTGGGAGCGGTTGCGCGCGTGATGCCGCCGTGTTGCGTCGGGCTCAGCGCCCCTTGAATACCGGCTTGCGCTTCTCGAGGAACGCGCGGGCGCCCTCGATCCGGTCCTCGCTCGCATAGACGTCGGGGCCGACGTCCAGCCGCAGCGCGGCGGCTACCGGCAGCCCCTGGCTGCGGGTCGCGGTTTCCTTGATGCGGCGGATCGTGAGCGGCGCATTCCCGGCGATCGTCTGCGCCAGTTCGCGCACGGTGTCGTCGAGTGCGGCGCCGGGGACGACGCGGTTCAGCAACCCGGCGCGCTGCGCCTCGTCCGCGTCGAAGCGGCGGCCCGTGAACAGCAGCTCCATCGCGATCGCGCGCGGCAACATGCGCGGCAGCAGCACGCTCGCGAAGTTCGCGCCCATGCCGACGCGTGCTTCGGGCAGCGCGAAATACGCGTGATCGGCGGCGATCCGCAGGTCGCAGGCGAGCGCGATCTCGCAGCCGCCGCCGATGGCGTAGCCGTTGACTGCCGCGATGGTCGGCTTGCGCAGCTCGAGGATCAGCTCGTGCACGTTGCGTGCGAGCCCGCGCATCGGCTGCATCCCGCGCATCTCGGGGTCGCCGAGATCGATGCCCGCGCTGAACGCGCGTTCGCCCGCCCCGCGGATCACGATGACGCGAATCGACGGGTTGTCGTCGAGCGTGACGAGTTCGTCGCACAGCCGCCGGATCGCTTCGGCGGACAGCGCATTGGCGACGTGCGGACGATGGATCGTCAGCCACGCGATGCCGCTGTCGTCGTTGCGCAGGATCGACGGGGCGTCGTCGCCCGTCAGCGAAGAGAACGAGCCGGATGGGGTCATGACGCGCTCCCGGTGGCGTCCGCACGCGTGTCGTGGAGCACGCCCGCTTGCCGTAGCGCATCCCGGCGCGCCGCGTCGATGCCGAGCGTGTCGAGCACGGCGTCGGTGTCGGCGGCGAATGGCTGGGGCGGCCGGCGTATCGATCCGGGCGTGCGCGAGAGTTTGGCGGGGACGCCCGCGCCGGTGTACGTGTCGGTCTTGACGAACATCGCGTTGTGCGCGGCTTGCGGGTGGCCGAACGCATCGGCGATGGTGTTCACCGGGCCCGTCGCGACGCCGGCGTTCAGCAGCCGCTCGACGATGTCGTCGGCATGCAGTTCGGCGGTCAGCTGGCCGAGCAGCGCATCGAGCGCATCGCGATGCGCGACGCGCTTCGCGTTGGTCGCGAACCGTGGATCGCGCGCCAGCTCGGGCACGCCGAGCGTTTCGACGAGCCGCGCGAACGTGCGGTTGTTGCCGGCGCCGGTCGAGATCGGCTTGTCCTTGCACGGATAGACGCCGTACGGCGCGATCGCGGCATACACGTTGCCGGTCGCGACGGGCACCTCGCTGGTTGCCATCCAGGTCGTGCTGACCGGATGCAGCATCGACAGCGCGGTGCTGAACAGGTCGATGTCGACGTGCTGCCCGAGGCCGGAGCGGGTCCGTTCGACCAGCGCGAGCAGGACGCTCGACACGGCGCTCAGGCCCGCCGCGTAGTCGACGACCGGGAACGGCACCTTGAGCGGCATGCCGCCCGGCTCGCCGTTGATCGACATGAAGCCGGCGAGGCCCTGCGCGACGGCGTCGTAGCCCGGAAACCGCGCCAGCGGGCCGCCGGTGCCGTATCCGGAGATCGAGCAGTGGACGAGGCGCGGGAAGCGCTCGCGCAGGCAGTCGTCGTAGCCGATGCCCCAGCGTTCGAGCGTGCCCTGCTTGAAGTTGTCGATCAGCACGTCGGCCGTGTCGAGCAGGCGGAACAGCACGTCGCGGCCGTCCGGATGCGACAGGTCGAGCGCGAGATTGCGCTTGTTGCGGTTGAGCCCCCAGTAGTAGCTGGAGATGCCGCTCGGCATCGCGGGCCCCCAGTCGCGCGTTTCGTCGCCTTGCGGCGGTTCGATCTTGATGACGTCCGCGCCGTGGTCGGCGAGCGTCTGCGCGCAGAACGGCCCCGCGTAGACGCGGCTCAGGTCGACCACGCGCACGCCTGCGAGTGCGCCTTCGGTACTGCTTGTCATGACGATGTTTCCTTCGATGTGGAATTCGGGTGGCCGGCACGCCGGCATGCGATGCGTCGCGGATTCAACCGCGCGCGGCGAACAGTGCGTTCACGGCTTCGCGGTGTTCGGGGGTGGCGTGCGCGAACGCCTGGTACGACGCCGACAGGTCGAGCAGCGTGTCGAGGCTCGCGTGGCGGCCTTCGCGCAGCAGCCGCTTGGTCAGGCGCAACGCGGTGCCCGAATGCCGGGCGATGCGGCCGGCCAGTTCAAGCGCGTGCGCAAGGAGATCGCCGTCGGGAACGACACGCGATACGAGCCCGCAGCGCAGCGCTGCCTGTGCGTCCAGCGCATCGCCCGTGAACGACATTTCCGCGGCGACGGCGGCGCCGACGATCTGCGGCAGGAACCACGCGCCACCGTCACCGGGCACGAGGCCGAGGGCGATGAAGCTCTCGGCGAAGCGGGCACGTTCGGCGGCGATGCGGATGTCGCACATGCACGCGAGATCGGTACCGGCGCCGATGGCCGGGCCGTTGATCGCCGCGATGGCCGGCACTTCGAGGTGCTGGAACGCGTGCGCAATGCGCTGGATGCCGCGGCGATAGCTTGTCCGGATCGCGGCGAGGTCATGCGGGTCCGATTCCATGAACGCGCGCATCGCCTTGACGTTGCCGCCCGACGAGAACGTCGTGCCGGCGCCGGTCAGCACCAGCACGCGGATCGATTCGTCGCGGTTCGCGTCGTCGCAGCATTCGGTCAGTGCGTCGATCGCATCGTTGTCCGAAATGGCGTTGCGTGTTTCCGGACGGTTCATCGTGACGGTCAGGATCGGTCCCTGCCGTTCACGGATCAGAAAGGCTGTCATGGTGTCTCCGAGTGTTCCGTGCCGCGCGACTTCACGCCGCGGGCCGAAGCCTAGTATCGTCACGACGGTTGGCGCCGGGAAATTCCGTTCCACATACGTGGAACGCTCGCCCGGTGGCGTGAGGAGGCGGCGGGATGAGCGGAAACGTGGTCAAGAGCGCGGCGCGCGTGTTTGAAGTGCTGGAGCTGTTCAGCGCATTGCAGCGGCCGCTGAGCGTGCGGGAGATCGCCACGCGCTGCGGCTATCCGGGGTCCAGCGCGGCGGCGCTGCTGACCAGCATGAAGGCGCTCGGCTATCTCGCGTACGACGACGCCACCCATACGTATGCGCCCACTGCGCGGCTCGTCAATCTCGGCGAAGCGCTCGTCGATTCGACGGCAGGCAGCCGGCGGTACTGGCATACCGTCGCAAAGCGGCTGGCGGTCCGCACGCGCGAGGCCGTCGTGATCGCGGTGCAGAGCGACCTGTACGTGCAGTACATCGATACGGTCGAGGGCGTGCATACGCTTCCGATCCAGTTCTACGCGCCGATCGGCACGCGTCGCGAGATCTGCATGTCGAGCCTCGGCTGGGCGCTGCTGAGCCTCCAGCCGGACAGCACGATCCGCCGGCTCGTGTCGCGCAGCATCCGCCGGCTCGGCAAGTCGGGCCGGACGATCGACGAGGATGTCGTGCTCGACAAGGTCGAACAGACGCGCCGGTTCGGCTATTCCTATTCGGCGAACACGGTCACGCAGGGCGCGGCGATGATCTCGATGGTGATCGCGGACGGCTGGAACGGCCTGCCGCTGGCCATGGGGGTGGCCGGGCCGGTCGAGCGGATCGACGCGCAGCGCGACGCGATCGTGCGGGCGATGCGGGAGGCGCTGGCCGGGCAGCGGCCGGATGCCGCGACGGGCTAGCCGGCTGACGTTGGCGCGCGCAGGCATTCGCATAGAATCGGGAGGTTTCGTTACTCCTGTTCCGGCTGTATTCCAGCGAGGTCGCCATGCCATTGAACACGCCGCTTTCCGGCATCCACATCGTCGAATTCGAAGGGCTTGGCCCCGGCCCGCTGGCGGGCTGGATACTCGCCGGGATGGGCGCGCGGATCACGCTGATCGCGCGCCCGGCCGGCCGCACGAGCGCGCCGGATGCGTTGAAGGCCAGCGACGGCGACCTGCTGCGCGAAGGCAAGACGATCGTCGAACTCGACTTGAAGTCGCCAGCCGGCCGCGAGGCCGCGCTCGACCTGGTCGCGCAGGCCGATGCGCTGATCGAGGGCCTGCGGCCCGGCGTGATGGAGCGGCTCGGCCTCGGGCCCGACGATTGCGCACGCCGCAATCCGAAGCTCGTGTACGGTCGGATGACCGGCTGGGGCCAGCATGGGCCGCTGGCGGCTGCGGCAGGGCACGACCTGAACTACGTCGCGTTGACGGGGCTGCTGTCGCTGTCCGCGCCGCGCGACGGCCGGCCGGGGGTGCCGCCGACCGTCGTCGGCGATGCGGGCGGCGCGCTCGGGCTCGCGTTCGGGATCGTCTGCGCGCTGTTCGACGTACGCGGCGGCGGGCCAGGGCGCGTGGTCGACGGCGCGATCGTCGACATCGTGTCGATGCTAGGCTCGCTCGCGCTGTGGGCGCGCGCGAACGGGCAGCTCGACGGCGCGCAGCCGAGCCTCTTTCACGACGCGCCGTTCTACGACGTGTACCGCTGCGCGGATGGCGAATGCGTGACGATCGGCGCGCTCGAGCCGCCGTTCTATGCGCTGCTGGTCGAGCGGCTCGGGCTGACCGACGTCGATCCGGCGTCGCAGTACGATCGCGCGCGCTGGCCCGCGCTGAAGGCCCGCTTCGCCGACGTGTTCGCGCAGCAGCCGTCCGCACACTGGCGTGCGCTGCTCGAAGGCACCGACGCGTGTTTCGCGCCGGTGCTGAGCATGGCCGACGCGGCCGCGCATCCGCACAACGCGGCGCGCGGGATCTATCGGACGGATGACAATGGCAACGTGCGGGCGCGCGTGGCGCCGCGGTTTCTGCCGTTGGCGGGGGATGGGGCGGAGTAGGCACGCCGGCATGTCGAGGTCGTCGAACTGGTCGCGAAATGTACTTCACTGCAAGGCTTCGCGAGTGGAGGGCGCCAGTTATGGTGCTGAATTTGGTGCCAAATTAGATGCAACCGCCGTTCTGTAGAAGAGGGAGTTGATATGCCTCATACCATTCTGGCCAACGTTATCGCGAGCGTTTCCGAACTGAAGCGGAACCCGATGGGCACGGTCGCGGCGGGAGGAGGTTTCCCGGTTGCGATTCTGAATCGCAACGAGCCCGCGTTCTATTGCGTCCCGGTGACGACATGGGAGGCGATGGTCGAACGTCTGGGGGATATCGGAGACAACGCGCTGGTCGACAAGCGCACCAAGGGGAAAGTCGTCAAAGTCAAGCTGAACGACCTTTGAACTTCAATTTCTCGAACCGGCGCTGAAGGAGCGGACGATGCTCGATCGCACCGTTCGCGACCAGTTCAAATGCCGGCTCGCCGAGCGGCTCGAGAATCCTCGGATACTGTCTGCAAAGCTGCGGGGTCATCCGGACCGCTACAAGATCAAGCTGCGCAGCGTCGGTTACCGGCTTGTATACGAAGTGCGCGATTCGGAAGTGCTCGTACTGGTCGTGGCGGTCGGTCGACGTGAGCGCGATGCGGTCTATCTTGCCGCGATGAAGCGTTAGAACCACATGTGCCACACATGGAAGCGGCAAGCTTGTCCGCCTATCTGACCGCTCGGCTCGTCTACGCGCTCATCGTCTTCTGGATGAACGGGCGATCCTTCAAGCGCGGGGAACCGCTCACGCCGTTTCCTCCGGCGCATCCGGCATCTTGCCGTCGCCGACACGGTTGATCGTGCCCTGCGCGATCGCGACGAGCCGCTCGTGATCGCCGTCGATGACGAACACATGACACTGGCAGGTCGCCTGGTGCCGGCCCGCATAGACGAGCTTCGCGCGGGCGACGAGCGTGCCGCTCACGGCCGGCCGCAGGTAGTTGATCTTGTATTCGGCGGTGATCACGCGCGGGCCGAGCACGAGCGCGCCGGCGAACGTCAGCGCATTGTCCGCGAGGTAGCTGATGACGCCGCCGTGCACGAAACCGTGCTGCTGCCGCAGTTCCTCGCGCACGGGCAGGCACAGCGACACTTCGTTGTCGCCGATATGCATCAGCTCCGTGCCCAGCAGCATGCTGAACGGTTGCGCACGCAATGCGCCGCGCGCGTGATCCGTGATGTCGGTCATCGAACTTCCTTCGAAATGAGTGCCCGCTTGCGCTGAACTCTAGGAAGGGGGCTGCGGATAAGCAAGGAAATTCGTCCGCGTTTCGTGCGATTTCTGGTGCGATGCGACGCGATTATTGCGTCGAATGCCGTAGATTTCCCCGTTTGCGGGCCATTCGGCGGGAATGCGCGGGCAACGCGCACTTTGCCGCCGTCCATTCCTAAAGTCCGACGAAGAAATGCCGCTAATGCCGGGGCATTGCCTCATCGTCCGCTTTCAGGAATTCCCCCATGTTCGGAAAAATCAAGCTCGCGTCGGGTCTGCTCGGCGTGTTGACCGTGTTCTGCCTCTTCCTGTTCGCGATCGAGGCGCTCGGTTTCTGGGCGCTCAAGTCGACGCGCAGCGGCGTCGACGATCTGTCGAACGTCGCGATCGCGCAGGTCGACGCGGCCAGCCAGGCGACCCAGCAGCTGCTCGACGCGCGCATCAACCTGTCGCGCGCCGGCACGCGGATGGTGCGCGGCGGCCCGAAGCCGGAAGACATCATCCGCCATGCCGGCGCTTCGCTCGCGGAGGCGGACAAGGCGTTCGCCGCGCTGACGGCCGCGCAGCCGGTCGACGATACCAACCGCGCGCGCGTCGCGGCGCTCGCCGAGCGCTATCGCGCACTGCGCGGCGCGCTGGGCGAACTCGTGCAGTTCCTCGATGCCGACAACATCCAGGCCTTCCTCGACCAGCCGACGCAGAGCATCCAGGACGCCTATATCGCCGAGTTGCATCGCTTCACCGACTATGGCGGCACGTCGAGCCGCACGGCGCTCGACACGATCGATGGCGGCATGCTCTGGTTCAAGTCGGTCGGCATCGTGCTGCTGGTGGCGATGCTCGTCGCGAGCGCGGCGATCTACGCAGCCGCGCGGCGCGCGGTCGTCGCACCGCTGGAGGAAGCCGGCCGCCATTTCGAGCGGATCGCGCAGGGCCGGCTCGATGAAGTCGTGCGGGCGGGCGGCGTGTTCGAGATCGACCGGATGCTGCGTAGCCTCGCCGCGATGCAGACGAGCATCGCGGGCACCGTGCGCACGGTGCGCCACGCGTCCGACGCGATCCACCTCGGCGCGGGCGAGATCGCGGGCGGCAACGCCGACCTGTCGGCGCGCACCGGCACCCAGGCCGCATCGCTCGAGGAAACGGCCGCGAGCATGGAGGAACTGACGGCGACCGTCCGGCAGAACACCGACAGCGCACGCGCGGCGAGCGCGCTGGCCGATGCGGCGCTCGAGGCGACGAGCCACGGCGGCGGCGTGGTCGACAGCGTGATCGACCGGATGCGCGGCATCGCGCAGAGCTCGGGGCGGATCGCGGAGATCATCTCGGTGATCGACGGCATCGCGTTCCAGACCAACATCCTTGCGCTGAACGCGGCCGTCGAGGCCGCGCGGGCCGGTGAACAGGGGCGCGGCTTCGCGGTCGTCGCGGGCGAAGTGCGCTCGCTCGCGCAGCGCAGCGCGCAATCGGCGAAGGAAATCAAGGCGCTGATCGAGGATTCGGTCGCGCAGATCAATGGCGGCGCGGAGCTCGTCGAGCGCGCCGGCGACGCGATGCGGACGGTGTCGGCGTCGATCACGCGCGTCGTGCAGACGATGTCCGAGATCACCGCGGCGTCGGTCGAGCAGAGCGTCGGGATCGAGCAGGTGAACCAGGCCGTCACGCAGATGGATCAGCTCACGCAGCAGAACGCGGCGCTGGTGGAGGAGGTCGCGGCGGCGGCCGCGTCGCTGAACGACCAGACCGCGCACCTGATGCAGGCGGTGTCGGTGTTCGAACTGGGCGATGGCCGCGCCGCACGCGGCGAACGCGCGGCGCCGTCGTTCGCCGAGACGGGTTACGCGTCGGCCGGCAGCGCCGCGTAGGCGGTCGCGAGGTGGTAGGGCGTCGTCGACGGCATGTCGGCGCGCGCCACCTGCCCGTCAGCCGTCTTGCACTCGAACCAGCCGCGCGGATGCAGGAAGCGCGCGGCGAACTGCTCGATCTGCCGCGCGAGCGGTGCGGAGGCCGGCGTGCCGCCGTGCGTCGCGAGCGCGCGCAGGTATTCGGTCTGCGCCCAGATCCGCTGCGTGCCGTCGATGCACGCGCCTTGCGCGTCGAGCGCCGCACAGACGCCGCCCGTCTGCGGATCGACGCCGTATTGCTCCGCGAACACGAACGCGCGCGCCAGCGCGCCGGGGAGCCCGGTCTGCGCGAGCCGCGCACCGGCCGCATCGACCAGATAGAACCATTCGAACTGATGGCCGGGCTCGAAACGGTTGTCGGCCGCGCCGAGCGGCAGCTCGGCCACGCAGCCGGTCGCCGCGTCGACGAACGTGTGCTCGATGGCCTGTGCGGTGCGCACGAGCGCGTCGTCGAACGCCGCGTCGCCGAATGCATCGGCAGCCGCGAGCCAGGCTTCGGTCAGGTGCATCAGCGGATTCTGCAGTGCCCCGCTGCCGGATGACGAGAAATCGGCGTGGCGCGCCGCGTCGAGCAGCGCGTCGCCGCGGTGCGGCGCGAAACGGTCCTGAATCAGCGCGGCGGTCTCTTCGGCCGCCTGGCGCGCGGCGGCGTCGCCTGACGCCGCATACCACGCGGCGCACGCGAACACGATGAATGCGTGCGTGTAGAGATCCTTGGTCGTGTCGAGCGGCGCGCCCTGCGCGTCGACGCTGTAGATCCAGCCGCCGTGGCGCGGGTCGCGAAAGCGCCGGCCCAGCGCGTCGAACAGCGTGGCCGCGTGCGCGGTGTCGCCGGCCTGCGCGAACACGAACAGTTGCCGTGCGCAGGCCATGGCGCGATAACGGGTCACGGGCAGCGGCGCGTGGGTGGCCGGATCGACGGCTTCGAACGGCAACTGTAATGTCTGGTCGAACCCTGAACCCCGCCAGATCGGCAAGACGACGTGCGCGAAATGGTGGCGCAGCTGGGCGGCCTGGGCGGAAGCGGAGTCGGAAACGGACATGACGGGGGTGAGCGCTGGGTTCGAAACGTGTCGGCGCGGCCCGGAGAATCGGCGCGGCCGGGGCCAAGGATAAAACATTCCGCACGGCCGGCACCAGAAAAGGAGATAAATCGCATGCTGAGCAACCTGGAACTCGTGATGCGGCTCGTCCTCGCGGCGGCGCTCGGCAGTGTCATCGGCTTCGAGCGCGAGCGGCTGTCGTGGGCGGCCGGCCTGCGCACGCACATGCTCGTATGCGTCGGCTCGACGCTGATCATGATCGTGTCGGCGTTCGGGTTTGCCGATGTGCTGGGCAGCAGCGAGCACATCGTGCTCGATCCGTCGCGGATCGCCGCGCAGGTCGTGTCGGGCATCGGCTTCCTCGGCGCGGGGTCGATCCTGCTGCGCGGGGAGATCGTGCGCGGGCTGACGACCGCCGCGAGCCTGTGGTCGGTCGCTGCGATCGGCCTCGCGGTGGGCGGCGGGCTCTACGTCGCGTCGATTTCGGCGACGATCATCATCCTGATCATCCTGGCCGGCATCAAGCCGCTGGAGCGGCGCTACTTCACGGTGCGCCAGCGGCGCCAGCTCGCGCTGACGGTCGTGAGCGGCGCGCTGAACTTCGATTCGCTGCACGCGGCACTCGGCGCGGACAGCGCGCGCGTGAAGCAGTTCATCGTGCAGCGTGCCGACGACACGGGCGAGCACGACGAGGTGCGCATCGCGCTCGCGCGGGTGTCGGAACTCGAATACCGGGCGATCTGCGACAAGCTGCGCGCGCTGAAGGGCGTGACGCGTTTCGAAGAGGGCAACGGGTTGTCGGGCGACGAATAGGCGGAATCGTCATCGGGGCGTGCGACAATGACCGACTACCGATTCCGTTCGACATCCGGTTCCGCGCTCGCGGGCCCCGCCATCCGATTTCCATGACCGAATCCGTTTCCTCGCCTCGCTCCCCCTCCCACTCCCGTTCCAATCGTTCGTCGGCCCGTTCCCGCCCGCGCTCGGCTGCTGCCGCGGGCAGTACGTCCGCGAGGGCGACGGCGCGGCCCGGCAGTGCGCCGGCCGGCGAGGGCGCGCGGGACGAACGGACGCTCGACCTGTTCGGCGATCCGGTGCTCGAGCCGGGTGAGCGCGCGCCGGTTGCGGCGCGCGACGAAGCGGGCGCGCAAGCCGATGCGGCGGTCGATATCGCGGACGATGTGGCCTCCGGGCGGCAGGCCGCGCTGGACGGGCTCGATGCGACCGGGAGGGCGACCGCGGCAGGGCATGCTGAAGCGGCTGACGGTGCGGTGACGCAGGAAGTCGCGACGGTGGTACACGGTGTTTCGGCGCCTGAAGGCGGGGATGCCGCGAACGTTGATGTTGCGCCGGCTACTGGCGGTGTTGCGGTGAAGGCAGTCGATGTTCCTCTGGCCGAGGGCGTTGCAGCGAAGGCCGCGGATGTGCCTGCGGTCGACGGCGTCGCGACAGTGACGACCGAACTGCAAGCGGCAGATGGTGCTGCGGCGAAGGCGACCGAATCGCAAGCGATTGGTGGTGAAGTCGAGACGGCTGCTGTCGATGCCGCCACGGTCAAATCCCGCGAAGGGCGATCTTCCGGTGACGCTGTGAAGGGGCGTCGTGCGTCGTCTGGCGGCAAACGCCGGGCGGCTGCCGGTGCAAGCGATGTGACAGCGGCGCAATCCGCGCCGGTCGTGACGAGCGTCGATACGGAGCTGGAAGCTGGGTTGAGCCCGGCGCGGGACGCGGTGTCGACGGTCGAGCCGCAGACGCTGGTGCAGCCGGCCAAGCCGGTGGTGGCGGCGAACACGGCGAACACGGCGAACACGGCGAACGCGGCGAACGCGGCGAACACGGCAAACACGGCAAACACGGCAAACACGGCAAACACGGCAAACACGGCAAACACGGCAAACACGGCGAACCCCGCGAACGCCCATGACGCCGCACCGTCGGCCGACGCCACCGTCTCCCCGGTCACGCAGCCGATGGCTTCCGCCGCATCCTTCGTCACGAAGCCGTCGGCGGAACGTGCGCAGTCGGCCGCGCCGGCCTTCGATCCGGATACGCACCTGCGCCCGCTGACCGACCGGCTCGCCGCCCTGCAGGCCGACGTGGACGGGCTGACGCGCGCGGCCGATCGCGAGATGCGCCGCGTCAACCGTCTGCTGCTGGCGCTGGCTGTCGTCGTGCTGGCCGGGCTCGTCGCGCTGGTGATGCAAACGCGGCAGATCGCGCACCTGAAACAGGACGTGGCCACGAAGCAGCAGCGGATCGATCGCCTCGCGGCCGATCTGTCGACGCAGCAGGCGACGCTGATGACGCTCGAGGAGCATCACGAAGCGATGCTGTCGCAAGTCGACCGGCTGCAGCGCAATGCGAATCGCGAGGCGGCCGTCGCGAAGCGTGCTCGTCGCGTGCGTTAATCGTTTCGCCCCTATCCTGGAGGCTAGACGGAGCAAGGATCGCCGTTCTGCATCGGCGATCGGCCGTCGCGCGCATGCGGCAAACTGATGCGGTGTGCTGGCAGAGTTCAGGGAAAACCCTTAGAATGGAGTCCATCTAAGGGAAAACCCTAGCCATATCTGTCAGGAGTCTCACATGAGCTTCATCCTCGCCCTGCTGCAAAAGATCGACGACCTGTTCGTATCCCCGCACCTGCCGCTCGACGCCGAATACTCGTACGCTGCGCGTCGTGCCGAAGCCGAGCGCGTGCGCCGTGCGCACCTCGTGCCGATCGTCCTGTATCGTCGCTGATTCGCTGATTCGCTGATTCGCTGATTCGCTGATTCGCTGATTCGCTGATTCGCTGATTCGCTGATTCGGCGCGGCGCCCGCCGCACCTGCCTGCCCGCTTTCCGCCGCTGCATCGCGCGCCGGCGCGACCGTCCCGCTACACTGGAAGTCCGATTCCGTTCACGGTGACCGGGCCATGCTGCAGATGCGGCCGATGACGGCCAGCGAATTCCACGCGTACCGGACGCGAGCCATCGACGGCTACGCGCACGATCTCGTTTCATCCGGACAAAATGCTGTCGAAGACGCGGCCAGCCGGGCGCGCGCCTGTTTCGACACGCTGCTGCCGGACGGCCTTCGAACCTCCGGCCAGACCCTCGTCATGCTCATCGACGCCGCCAGCGGCGACACGGTGGGCGACCTCTGGTACGCGATCGTGCCCGAAGGGCCGAACCGCACGCTGTTCATCTACGACCTCGACATCGCCCCGTCCCGGCGCCGCCAGGGCTGGGCCACGCGCACGCTTGATGCGCTCGACGCGGAGGCGCGCCGGTACGGCGTCACGGAGATCGGGCTGTCGGTGTTCAACCATAACGCAGCGGCCCGTGCGCTATATCGAGCGTGCGGCTTCGTGCCGATCACGACGACCTTGATCAAGCCGGTCGTTTCGGACTGAATCCGCCGGCCGGCGCCGCGCCGTCATGCGCTGGCGATTCGACTCGCCGCGACTGGCCAACGCTGGCCGACCTCACGATCCTTCCTGTTTGCCAAGCACCAAGCACCAAGCACCAAGCACCAAGCACCAAGCACCAAGCACCGAACGCCGAACGCCGAACGCCGAACGGCCATCCGACCGTTCGGCAATCGCCAACGACACACGTCACCGGCTCGCGCCACCGCCACGCATCACCGCGCGCGGCCCTTCCATCTCCGCAACAGCAGCGCGTTGGTCACGACGCTGACGCTCGAAAACGCCATCGCCGCGCCTGCGATCACCGGGTTCAGCCAGCCGAGCGCCGCGAGCGGCACGCCGACGAGGTTGTAGACGAACGCCCAGAACAGGTTCTGCTGGATCTTCCGGTACGTGCGCCGGGAGATGTCGATCGCGTCGGCGACGAGCGCCGGATCGCCGCGCATCAGCGTGATGCCGGCCGTGTGCATCGCGACGTCCGTGCCGGTCGCCATCGCGATGCCGACATCGGCCGCGGCGAGCGCGGGCGCATCGTTGATCCCGTCACCCACCATCGCGACGATTCCGCCGTGCGTGCGCTTCAGTTCGGCGACGACGCGCGCCTTGTCGTCGGGCAGCACCTGCGCATGCACCTCGCCGATGCCGAGCGCCGCCGCGACGGCTGCCGCGCTGCCGCGGTTGTCGCCCGTCACGAGCACGCTCGCGATGCCGCGCGCCGACAGTGCCGCGATCGCGTCGCGAGCACTGGGCTTCACGGTGTCGCCGAAGGCGATCAGCGCGAGCAACGCGCGCGGCGCATCGGCGCGCATCAGCCACGAGATCGTGTTGCCCGCGCGTTCGAGTTCCGCCGCGCGGGCGTCGAGCGCGGGCGGCACTGCGATGCCGAGTTCGT
>NZ_CAJNKE010000039.1 GCF_905232215.1 Burkholderia sp. LMG 13014 | reverse complement strand
CAGCCAACGGGCCTTCGCCCGCGTCCTTCAGCCCAGCCTTGATGCGGGCCAGCTCGCCCACCAGCTTCAGGCGGGCCAGCGCGCCGCCGGCGGCCACGTCGTCGAGGGAGATACGGTTCTGCATGATCTTCCCTTTCTTACGCAAGGCTGGAGGTGGCGGCCATCATGGCGGCCTGGTAGGCGGCCACGGCCTGCTCGAACAGGGCCGCCAATTCGGCATCGCCCTGGTTGCGCGTGTAGGCGGCCTCCAGGTCGTCGGCCAGCTCGGGCGCTAGGATGTCGGCCACCGTGCCGTCGATGACGGACTGGAACAGGGCGCGGTCGGAGTCCTTCTGCGGGTCGGCTTGACTGTCGCCGGCGCCGCGTTTGGCGGCCTCGGCATCCGCCAGGGCGATAGCTGCGCCAACATCGGCCGTCCGGCCAATCTCGGTCGCCGCGCCCGTGATGCCGCCATTGAAGCCCACGGTCAGGCGCACGATGAACCCGTCTTCAGTCACCCGGACGTTGAACTGGAGCTTCTTGTCGCCGGCCTGCACCGCACGCACGTAGTCGTTGTTCAGCACGCGACGGAAGCCAGCGGCGATCAGCTCGGGCACGTCCGGCGGGGTATCGGGCGGCGCAGCCGTCGGCGCGGCGGACTGCGGCACCAACGTGGTTTGTCCCTCCAGCCCCGGAAGAATGGCCTCCACCAGCGGCTCGCCAAGCTGGGCCTCGACCTTCGCGCGCAGCTCGTCGGACAGGATTACCTCGTCCCCATCGACCGGGAACATGAAGTAAGGCAGGCCGCCCTTGATGTTCAGCCGCGCCAGCGTGCGCGACTGAACGGCAGCCAGGGCAACCGCTACAAGGGCGGCGTCGTCGCCACCTGCGCCGGGTTCGGGCCGGCCGCCGGCGGGGTCGCCTTCGGCTGCGGCCACCTCGGCCTGAGCCTTGACGGCTTCGGCGATGGCCTTGCCGTCGGCAGCGGTGGATTCCGTGGTGACGTTCGGTTCAATCATGATCTGCGCGCTCCCGACATTGACCCAGCCGTGGGGCGAAATCTCGACCTTCAGGCTCTTGCCGCCGTAGGCGATGCTGGTGTTGATGACCAGGTTTGCATCCACCTCGGCGTCCTGTACGGCCACCCCGAGAATCGAGGCAGCCTGCTTCACGGCCAGATACCCGGCGTCGCGCTTGTAGATGCCCGGCGCGTCCGGGTCGTTGCCGGCGTAGGGAACTGCCGGCGCGGGCGCTGCGGCATCGCGCATGGAGAACAGTGCATCGACCATGAGCACCGCGTCGTCGTCCGAATACATCGCGCGCGTGCCCGACGGGAACACCACGCGCTCGTCGCCGGCGGCGCCCACATACACCATCGCCTTGCCGTCGTCGGCAATGTCGATGCGGCCGATGGCCTCGCCGGCCAGCTTGATCGTGCCGACGTGCTCGGTTCCATCCAGGGACGGCACCGCGTCCAGCGCGGCCTGCTGCCCCAGGAACGAACGCAGGGACGCCAGCAGCGCCTTGACGGGCGGCTCGTTGGTGCTGTCCAGCGTGACGGCTTCGGCCTCGAAGGTGCCCCCGATGTCTTCTTCGCTAGGGGCGTAGTCGGCTTCTGTCAGCGTGGCGATGGCTTCGCGGATGCTCTTGGCCGTGTCCGTTTCCAGGTCGGCCTGCAAGATGTCGCCCTCGGCCCGGTTGATCGGGGCGTTGTTCTCGACCACCGCCAGGCTGGCCTCCAGCGAGGCCACGGCATGGCCCACATCATCCAGGGCGGCCAGGGCCTTGTCCCATTCGACGGTCGCGCCGTGGCGCTTCACCGCCTCGTCCATCGCCTTCGCGGTGACGAACGGCGAGTAGTCAGCCTTGTTCAGGGATTCGTGCAGCCACAGCTTGAAGCCGTCTGTCGCGCTCTCGAACGGGTAAGCCGCATCCACGGCCGCAATCTTGTCGGCGTCGCCCTGGGCCTCGGCGGCCTTGGGTTCGACCGCACCCACCAGCTCCAGTGCTTGGCGCAGCCCGCCGAAGGCGATGGCCGCCTTCAGGAAGTTGGTGAAGGTGCGGTTGTTCACGAACACCAGGTCGGTGCCCTTTTCCAGGCCATAGACCGTTGCTGCACCGCGCTTGAAGGAACCCACCGTGTCATAGCCACCAGCCACCTGTCCCAACAGGTACTGCTGGCCGTCCGACACGATGCCGGTGCCGTTGTTGCGCACGTTCATGGCCTTCAGGGCGTCCCAGGCGTCCTTGACCTTGCTCTCGCGCTGGCGCGCCAGCCAAGCCGCATCCTTCGCGGCATCCATCTCGGCGCGCTTCTCCGGGGTGATTCCGGCCCACTCGTCGATCTGCCGGCCGCGCTCGCGCTGGGTCTTCGCCAGCTTCACGCCGGTGGCGCGCTCGAACACCTCCATGCTGGCCTTGTTGCTGTCGCTGCCGACGCCGGCCAGGATTTCGCTCAGGCCGTCGGCGTCCTTCGCCTCGACCTGCTGCGCGACACGGGCCACCCAGCCCTCACCGCGCGGGCCGATGTCGATGCCATGTTTGCGGAACACGGCGCGCGCCACGTCTGCCAAAGGTGCGTCGTCAGGCAGCGCCGCCAGCTCGGCCTTGCCGGCCTCGATCAGCTTTTCCTTGGCGATGGCCTGAATCTTGTCCGTGGCCGCGCGATAGGCGTCCATCGCGTCGCCCTGGGCCTTGAATCCGGGGCTGTCGGTGACACTCGCCAAGCGGTCGTCCCAGGACTTGATGCCGACGGCCTCCAGGGCGTCGCGGGCCTTCACGATGAGGCGGTCGCTGTTCGCTGCGTCGCGCAGCTTCTGCATTTCGGCGGCGGCGCTGGCCGTGTCAGTGATGCCCTCCCAGTTGATCGCGGCCACGGCGGCGTTGATCTGCGCCGCTTCCTCGCCCCACGACTTGAAATAGGCGTCGATCAGCGCCTGTTCGTCGGGTTGCGGCGGCTCTTCCAGCGCAGCCGCCAGGGCGTCGGCTTCCTCGTCCGAGGTCGGGCCGCTGGTGTCCTCGGCAACGGTGTAGCCGGCGTCGCGGATTTGCTGGATGACGGCCTCGGTGTGTGCCGCCAGAATCTTGCCGCCCTCGCTGCCCTGGGTAGCGTTCATGGTGCGCCACGCCTTTTCACCCTCCGGGGTGTTGGGCAAGAACGTGGTGAAAAGCCCGTCGGCGCTGTGGCGGTAGCTCAGGTCGGGCACGACGGCGGCAGAGGCGGCGGCCGGAGCCGGATTCGCATAGCCGTTGGCGGCCTGGCGCTCCGCCACCCACGCCTCGACGCGCTCGTTCAGTTCGCGCGCCACGTCGGCCGGCTCGCGGTCGCGGCCGTCGATGTCGAAAAGCTGGTCGTCGCCGAAGATCGCCGCGATGTAACGCTTGCGCTCGTCGAAACGGTAGCCGGCGTAAATCTTCCGCGTGCCGTCCGGCACCATCTGGCCGCCCAGCGGGCCAACGCCGGGGAACGCCTTGACCACGCTGTCATTGCCCGTGTCTTCCCAGCCGTAGGAATCGACCAGGGCCTTCAGGGTCTGCGCTGAATAGTGCGGCCCATCCTCGGTAGCGGGCGCCGCCGGCGTCACGCCGTTGGCGATGTCGCGCAGGCGCTGTACCTCGACCGCTTGGCTGTCGATCTGGGCAGCCAGGGCCTCCTTGGTCTGCCCCGTCTTGGGGTCGGTGCCGCCGTTCTGGGTGGCGCGCAGGTAGGCGTCCTGCAAGGTACTGACCTGCTGCACCGCGTCGGCGTAGGCGCGGTTCTTCTTGTTCTGGGCGTCCTCGGCATCGACCTTCGCCACTTCCAGCTCATGCTGGGCGGCAGCCAGCTCGGCCTCCAGTCCGGCGATTTCGTCCTTCAGACCCTGGATGGCGCCCATGCGCTCGGCACGCTTCGCGTTGAGCCGCTGGAAGGCAGGGCTATTCTTCTCGGCCAGGCGCATGATGCGCCGCGCCACCTCACGGATGTTCAGGTCGGCGCCGCGCTCGGGTGCCACCACGATGGTGATGTCCTTCTTGTTGAGCAGCCACTTCCACGAAATCACCTCGTCGGTCGGCGCCATCTTGCCGGGCGTCACGTCCGGGTTGTGGAAGAAGATGGAGACGGTCTGGCCGTCGGACAGCTCGAAGATGGCCGCCACGTTGGCGACGCCGCGCTGCTTGAACGGCTCCGTGATCTGCATGGCGACGGGTTTCACCTTGTCCCCGGTGCGCTCCATGACGCCGCGCAGCAGCTCCATCTTGCGCTCCAGCTTCGCATAGGGCGACACCAGCGCGTCGAAGGCCAGCAGGCCATCGGCATCCTCGGTGATTTCCTGGGCCGTCACGGCATCCATCAGCAGGCCCTCGCCGGCGTCCGCGCAGCGGATTTCGTACAGGACGTGATCGAGGGTGTTGTCGTAGGGCAGCGCGTCGCTGTTCCACTGAACTTTTCGGGTCATGGTTTCCAGTCCTTCATGAGGGAGGTTGTCGGCGCGGAGCGGGCGGCGCAGGTCGCCGTTCTTGAGCCACCACTTGAGTTGAGAAATCGAGGCCGGCACCAGGCTGGCGAGGCCATTCCAGCCGCGCTCGTAGCTGTCCAGGTAGGCCCGGCGGGCCGTGTCCTCGTCGGGAAAGGCGAGCATTACCTTGTGCTCGTCGAAGCGGCCGCCCACGTTCTGATTGATGACGTAGGCCGTCTCGCTTTGCGGGTAGAAGCCGATGAAACAATCCACGGCGTCGTCGTCGGCGCCTTTCGTGCCGCTGATGTAGCCGTAGTGGGCTGCCATGCGGCTTGCCCACCGCTTGCCGGTCTTGGCGTCAATGCCCGTGCGATAGCTGCCTCGCGGCTGTTCGATGGCGAGGGGCAGGCCGTAGAGATTGGCCCGGCCCACCTTGTAGTTGCCTGCGATGCACTGCGCCTCGGTGGGTTCGGGAATCGTGTTGTTCCCGAAGGCCCCGCCGTGCGCGGCATTCTCGATGTGGAGAAACGTGGAATCGCTCATGCAGGGCATGGTATGGCCCGGCCTGGAGCGGAAATCGGGGCGTTTTCCGCCCTATTGGGGTGGCGCTTCGGCCTCTATCTCGTCGGCCCACTCGCGGGCGATTCCGGCCGCCCCCACCATCTCGCGGCCGTGTTGCGTCATGCGCCCGTTGAAGCCGCCGAAGTAGTCCATCGCCGCGCCCAGGGATTCCATGTCGGCGGCCACGGCGCGCAGGCGCGCGACGATTTCGGCAGGCGTCATCAAGCGGCCGCCGGTGCAGCGGTGCCCTTGATGGCCTCGATCTGGCTGCGCACCTCGGCGATGGCGGCCTTCAGGGCGTCGCGCTTCTCGGTGAGCACCTGCTCCATCTTCGGCGCGGCGGTGCGGATGCCCGCCGGCGGGCGCGCCTGGGCGGCGGCCAGCAGTTTCTGGAAGCGGGAACGGCCCGCGTCCATCGCCTGCACGATTTCGGCGATGGCCTTCACATGGTCGTCCTGGTTCTTGATCGGCAGCACCTTGCCGTTGAGCAGCACCTGGAAGATGTCGCCCGATTGCTTGATACGCAGCACGACCTGCTGCGAGTCGGCGAAGGTCAGTGCCATTTCCCGGTAGGTGATGCCCGACGAACGCTTCACCGCCGTGGGCACGTCCTGCTGGACGACGTTCGCGCCGGCGCGCGAGAAATAGCGGGCGGCCTGCTTGGCCGCCTTGTCCTTGGCCGACAGGTCTTCAAAGCTGAAAAGCAGGTTCTTCATGGTGGTGTCTTTCCCAGGGCGATCTAACTGCCTGCATTGTGGAACCCGGCAGACGCGCGAGCGCGGCGGGTTTTCCGTCAGCCGCCGGCGAACACCGTGCCCGAGCCGCTGGCAACGGCGCTGCCGCACGCCACCGAATCTCCAATGCGGCCGAGAGGCTTCCCATTCACGAACACCGTGCCCGAGCCTGCGGCCAGGGTCGAGTCGTGACACGTCGGACCGCAGCAATGGGACTGCCAGTGATCGCCCTGGCGGTGCGCGCCCAGGCCATTCACGAACACGTCCTCGGAAGCCTGGTCGTTGGCCCGCGACGGGAAGCAGCCGTGGCCCGTGCAGGTATCCCCGAATCTAGCGACGGCGGGCATTGACGGCCTCCTTGAGTGCGTCGCGGCCAGGGTCGAAGTTGGCCCAGACGCGCAGGATGAAGTCGGCGGTGAAATCCTGGGCCGCCCCGGTGAGGGCATCTGCGCAATGCGCCGTCACCCGCAGCGTCCAGTCTTTCGTGTTGGCCGGGTTCGGCACGAAGCGGATTACCTCGTCGGCCTCGGCCGGCAACTCGTCGAACGCCGCGCAGTGCCCGGTGACGCCCTTGATCTGGTACTCGATGTCCAGCGGCGGAAATACGCCGGCCAGAGCCTTCGGCGCCGACGCGGTGACGCCGGCGGCGTCGGCCTGGACGAGCAGTCCCGGCAGCGGCTCCAGCCCGACGACTTCGCAGCTATACCCCGTCACCGTTAGCAGCGCCTCGGCATCGGCGGCCGTGATCGGGCCTTCTGTCCAAACCTCGTCGGCCTGCACGTCATGCCAGGGCACGGTAGCCGGGTCGGGCGTCCAGGTCAGGGGCATGTCAGTTCAGGTCGATGCGTGGGCCACGGATGGCGATGCCGTCAGGCGTCAGCACGATTTCCGACGGGCCGACAGCCAGGCGCATGGTTCCGTCGGCCAGCAGCTCCATGTTCGGGTGGTGCCAGCGCCGCCAGTCCGCCGAGTTACCCGCCTGGGGGTTCCGGTAGCCGGTGATGATGGGGTAGCGCGGATCGCCAGCGAGAAACGCAACCCAGACGGTATCGCCGGCCAGCATCTCGATTTCGGTGGTGTTCGCGCCCGCGCGCGACTTGTCGCCGATGGGGTACTCGATTTCCGCCTCGGGCAGCACGTCGGCGCCGTCGGTCAGGCCGGGAATCTCGACGCGGCACGTCCGCCGGGCCTGGTTGTAGCTGCGCACGATGGCCGGGTAGCGGCCGGGCATGAGGCCGTAGTCCATCATTCCTCCAGCGCGCCCAGCCAGAGCCGGGTGTAGGTGTCGCTGGCACCGCCGTCGTCCGTGCCGCTGCCGAAGGCGTGCGCGGCCGTGACGACCACCAGCTTTTCGCCGCCGGCGAAGGCGATCAGGTCGCCCGCGCCGATGCGGCTGTCGTAGTCGATGCGAACCGTCTTGCGATGCACCAGGCAGCGCGTCATGTTGCGCAGGCGCTGGGCATCCTTGAACGGGGCGTAGCGCACCGTGCGCGGCTTCTCGCGGTTGCCGAACACGGCGGCGCCGTTCGCGTCCAGAGAGAAGAACCAGGGCACCTCGTGGCGCTCTAGAAAGCCGCCATCCACGTCGTCCGATGCGTTGTCGGGCAGCGTCTTCACGGGCGCCTGCTTGAATAGGTCGGGCAACCGGACGAACTGGAGCCGGCCGGCCTTCCAGCGCACCACGCCGCCTTCCTCTTGCAGCACGCGGGCGACGTGGAAGGTCGGCGTCTCGCCCACAGGGCAGTAGAAGCGCGGTACAGGAAAATCGGCATCCACCGCCTTGATGGTTGCGCCGGCCGCCTTGTAGATCGCCGACAGGGCGGCGCTTTCTTTGATGATGGCGCGGCTTCGCACGTAGGCGACGCCGAGGCAGGATTCCAGCAGCGCCGTGATACGGAAGCTCGCCATCTCGCGCGTGCCCTGGGTGCTGCGCTCGGCCACGCGCACGGACTTGACGATGTGCAGCGTATCGCCGCTGCTGATGGAGAGCTTCTGGCCCTCGGCCAGCAGCTTGTCGAGGCTGGCGTCGCCGGCCCGGATGTCCGCCTCCAGCGTCATCGGCACCGGTGCCAAGTCGGAGCGCAGCACGGCGGACTTGATGAGGTCGCCGCGAATCTGCTTGCCGTCGGCGAGAAAGAGAATCACGGCCCACCCTTCAGACGGTGATGATGGGCTGGAAGAACGCCCGGTGCGGCATGTCGGCCTCGGCCTGGGTGATTTCGGCCGCGATTTCGCTGGCCGAACGCCCGAACGGGTCGATGCCCATGCCGCGCGACGCTTCCAGTTGCAGCGCGGTTTCCCGCTCCGCGTAGAGCAGGAACAGCGGGCGAATCAGCGCCCATTCGGACGTGGTGATGGCGGTGTCGCCGTCGATGTCCGGCACGGGCGTGACGCCCTCGTGCGCGCGCAATGCGGCGAACCCAGCATAGAACCGGGTCGCCGCGACGGCCTGCGCCAGAACCGTTTCCTCGTCCAGCAGGTTGCCGGCCGGCCGCTCTTGCGTGGCGAAGGTCTGCGCCAGATCGGCCAGCTTCGCCATTAGCGGTAGTCGCCCGAGTTGCCGGCGATGATTTCGCCGAAGTAGTGGTAGAACAGCGTGCCGCTGAAGGTCAGCGGCTGCGAGCGGTTCTCCCAATCGCGGTCGGGCACGTCCATCTGGATGAACGCATCGACGATGCGCTTGGCGCGCAGGAACTTGGTGGGCGTGCCCTCGTAAATCTTGGCGTTGAAGGTGGCCCCGCCGCTGGCGTAGGTGCCGCCGCGCGTGATGAGGTTCACCAGCATTTGGTCGATGGAGCCGGCAATCGTCTCGAACATCGAGATTTGCCCTTGCTGAGCAACCTTCAGTTGCTGCGGCTGCCACATGGTGGCGCCCAGCGGAGTCGGCACTTCGATTTCGCCAGCGGGCGAAAGCTCGGGCCAGGGAGCCTGCTTGCACAGCAGGTAGTTCCCCTCGAAACCTTCGATTTCAAAGGTGAAGTCGCTGGAAATGACCTTGGCGCCCAGGGCGCGGGTCGTGTCGTAGAAGCCCTTGAGATAGGCGGCATTGGAGACAGTCATTTCGTGTCCTTTCGGTTGATGAAACTCCCCTGCACTGTATGGCCCGGCCGCCCGTGGAACTGGCGCGGTTTTCCGGCTGCCGGCAGGGTTCGGCGCCGGATTTCCCCTGTTACTTCTGGCCCGGCGAATCCGCCGTCACCGTGCCCGGCGTCACCGCGAACTGGCGCACCTCGGCGTTGGCGCGCTGCGTCTCGCCGGTGGTGCCAAACCAGAACGCCAATACTTGCTTCAGCTCGTTGAACCAGTAGCCGACGATGGTGCCGATGGTCAGGCTGGCGGTGGCATCGCGCAGCAGCGTGTCGGCCATGCCGGAGAAAACGAAAAACACGATGCCGCCGGCGCCGAGCAGCAGCAGGACGGTGATGGACGGGCGCACCCAGTCCTTGGGCTGCTGGGCCGCGAGCTTGCGCGCGCTGTCGCGGTCGGCCGCCTCGGCGGCGTACTGCGCGGCGGCCGCCTGGAGCCGGTTCTGTTCGGCGCTCACCGCGAGCTGCTGGAGCTGCACCCTGGAATTGACCTCCAGCTCCTTGAGCTTGACGGCCGCGTCCGGGTCGCCCAGCAGCGCGGTGGAAACCGCGTCGGGCGTGGCATCCGTGCCCAGCGCCGTAGCAACAAGGCTGCCCACGGCGGCGCCGGCCGGCCCGCCCAGGATGCCGCCCAGAATGGGGGCCGCCTTACCGACGACCCCGGCAACGTCTTTCCAGTCCATTACGCAACCTCCGTGTCATGCCGCTCGAAAGCGGCGGCCATCTTGATGTCGTACTTGTTGGCCGCGTAGTTCGGCCCGTTGTAGTTCTTGGCGAACTTCGCCCAGTCCTGCGCCTTCAGCGCCGCCCAGATGGCCGGGTTGGCCTTCACGAAGCGCACGAAGGCGTCCAGGTGCGCGGCCTCGTCGCGGTACATGGCGTTGATGAACGCCTGCACCGAAGCGAAGCCCAGCAGTTGCCAGTGAAAGCCCATAATCTGGAACAGGCCCCAGCTCGCGGACTCCAGCGCACAGGCGCGGTTGATCTTGGCGGCCTCGTCCAGCCGGTCGCACTCGGCGACACCGCCCCGGTAGCCGCCGGCCGTCGGATTGACGACGCCAGGATTGCTTTTGGCGAAGGCGTCCGCACGCTGCTGGCCGATGGCATTCTTGAGTCGGCGGTACATGATGTGCCGCTCGAACAGGATCACCGGACGGCCATCGGCGTAGAAGCCGTTTCCACGGCTTTCCACCTCGGTGACTGCTTTCACCGCCGCAACGGGCACAGCAAGCGCCTTGGCCGCCGCCTCGAAGTCGCTTTCCTTCAAACTCTTGGTATCCATCACTTTCCCCCGGAAATATTCGAGACGATTCCGGCCCACACCGCAGCGGCCAGCGCTGCTGCTACCACACCGATGAAGGCCAGGGTTCCGTGGTCGGCGATCTTGCGCAGCTTCCTGCCGAAGCGAAGATCGGCGCGGAATTCCTCGACACTCTCCGGCCTATCGACATCGACACCAAGAATGGCGAAGACCTTCTTCACTGCACGATCTGCCGCTTCAGCCGAAACCGTCTCAGGAGACAAGCAGTGCTCGTCGTACTTGGATTTCTCGGTCATCAGCGAGTCCTCGCAATGGTCTTGGCGACGATGCCGCAGGCGCGGATAACGTCGTTAAGTCGGTTCACAATTGCCGCCTGCGTTTTCAATTCGGACTCCCTTCCTTTTTTCCAGTCGTCGAACGGCTTGCCCTCAAAGAATTTCCTGACCGTGCTGGGCTGCATCTGCATGGCGTCGGCCAGGGATGTCGAGGAATATAGGGTGAGGCTAGAGGCCAGATTCATCAGGTTTTCCGACCAGTTCGCGCGCCATTCGAGAGAGGCAGGTATGAACCGGAAATCGGGCCGGCGGCAGGTTCGCTGCCGCCCCTCCTTTGGGCATCGCCACGATGCCGTCCTTGCTGAACTCGGTCTTGAACAGGTGGTGCAGCTTCTCGCGGCCGGCGAAGTAGAGCGCCATCAGCGCGGAGAAGTCACTTTCGGGGAAGGCGCCCATGATCTTCATGCGCGCCACCATGAACTCGTCGAAGGCGCCCTCGGCCATGTCAGCGTCCGGCACGCTCTCACCCGAGCGCACCATCTGCGCGGCCATCGCGCCCAGAATCCAATGCAGGCGGCCGGACAGCGGCTTGCCCGAGGCGTCCTGCACCTCGCCAGTCATGCGCTCGATGGACTCGGCCATCGCGCCGGTCAGGTGCCGGATGTGCCAGGTGTCGCCGCCGACCTCGCCCACCTCGATCTGCGGGGCCTGGGTCTGGATGTCGGCCGCGCCGTCCAGGTAGTCCGAATAGTGGCCCTCACCCAGGGCGAAGTCGGGGCCGTCC
The DNA here is from genome assembly GCF_905232215.1 of Burkholderia sp. LMG 13014. GTDB lineage: Bacteria > Pseudomonadota > Gammaproteobacteria > Burkholderiales > Burkholderiaceae > Burkholderia. The sequence goes on along the minus strand of NZ_CAJNKE010000039.1, from coordinate 14,776 downwards.
TCGGCCGTCGCGGCCAGGTAGTGCGCCACGGCCAACATGCGCTCTTGCACCGTCCAGGCGGCGGGGTCGTCGATGCCCTGCGCAGACGCCACCGCCGCGCGCAGGAAGGCCGTGCAGGACGCTTCTTCCAGGTGCGTCGGCATCGACGCGATGGCGACGGACTCGGCGATGGACAGCTCGCGCAGTTGCACCGTCAGGCGGCGCGTGCGCAGCAGGGGAAAGTGAATCATCGTCTGGTGCTCCTACATGGAAACGATGGCCGCATTGCTCCAGTCCTTGCGGTCGAGCGCGGTCAGCGTGCAGAGGGTCATGGGAACGGCGAGCTGGACGAACCGCCCGCTAGCATCCACGGGGGAATTGAGGGGCATACCGATGGACTCGATCACCAGGGGTGAGAAGATGCGGCCCTTGTATTTCAGGGCAACCCGCGTGGGCGCCTTCGAGGGCATCAGGGCCTCGACATAGCCCATGTCGCCCTTGGCCGTCTCGGCCGCGCGCGCGAGCACGGAGCCGTCCTTGGACAGCTCGATGGGCAAGGCCCACTCCATCAGCTTGTTGAATGGCGCCTCGACTTCGCTGGCGGAATCGCGCCAGGCCCGGAACAGCGCAGTCACCGTGATCTTGACGGGCGGCATCCCGTTGAACACCTGCGTGCTGTTCAGCTTCGTGATGCCGGTGCGTCCCTCGAACTGCTTGAGGAACTCGTTGGACTTCTGCTGCGCGGAGCCTTCCTTGGACTTGCCCATGACCGCATCGACTACGGGCTGGAGCGCACCGGATTGCAGCATCGCCATCAGCGCCGGGGCCTTCGACTCCGGGCCGGCTTGCTCGAACGGGCTTTGCCAGTTGAGCACCATTTCCAGATTGGCGTCGGTCAGCGGCGCCATGACCGCGATAGGGTCGGTCTTGCCCTCGATGCGATCCCAGGCGTCATCGCCCGTCTTCGCCACCTCGTAGAAGGTGGCGATCAGGTGCGGGGAAAGCCCGTCCCAGATGGAAGTCAGGGCGTTCGCGCCCAGCGTGGCCGCTTGGCCGATGGATGGAATGGTTGCCATAGCAAAAAAATGGCGCCGCCGGCGGTAGCACAGCGGCGCCCAAGTCCCCCTCGGAGCAGCGGTTACAGGCCGGCCTTGCGGCGCAGGCGCATGGACTTCAGGCGGCGCATCATGGCGCCGGCGGAGTGGCTTTTCATACGGGCCTTGCGGATGGCGACTTTCTGCTTGGCCGACAGGCGCACGGTGCCGGAGATGCGCTTGTTGATGCGCACCTTCTTGCCGTTGCGCACGGCCACCGTCTTGCGATACACCGCATCGAGGGCCGGCGCGTTGTCGTCGTCCGAAAACACGAAGCTGTCGATTTCGGCGCTGGCCGCGTCGTCGCCATCGGGCAGCACCGAAGCCACCAGGTCGCGCACGCGGTCGGCCGCGTCGTCGTCCCAGTCGTTTAGCAGCGCACCGGCGTCTTCCTCGGTGACGCCAGCCTTGACCAGGTAGTCCCAGGCCGCGTTGAGCGCCACTTCCAGCACGCCCTGTTCGTCCTCGGTGACATCGCCGTCGTGGTTGGCGTCGGCGATGCCCACGAACATCGCCATCAGGCGGTCGGCATAGCTTTCGCCGTCGTCCAGGTCGTCGGTTTCCGCCCACTGCTGAACGACCGCGATGGCCGACAGCTTGATGTCGCGGAGGGTGTAGTCGTCGGCGCCGGACAGCGCCGGCTCGTCGCCGGTCGAGTCCAGCACCTTGACGGGTTCGCGGCGCTTCATCGCCCCGCGCAACAGTTCGCTCATGCTCATGTTGATGTCCTTCTCGGTGATGGGTTACTTGGTCAGCGTCTGGGTGACGAAGGTCTGGCGGTTCGTGCCGTCGTAGCGGAGCCAGTAGGACACGTCCATCGCGTCGTAGGGGCGTTGCTCGTTCGGGCGCACGTCGTAGGCCCAGGCCGCACCGTTCATCTGCGGGTCGTTGGACGGCACCAGCCAGCCGGACGCCTGCGCACCCTCGAACAGGGTGGTCAGGAAGTCCCGCATCTTCTTCACGGACACGTCCATCGGAAGTTGCAGGAAGTCCTTGGCCGCGCGCGTCACGGACTCGTCGATGCTGGTGGACATATCCGCCACCGCGATCAGCTTCTTCAGGCTCGACTCGACCAGCGCGCAGGTCAGCGAATCGCGGAACACGTAGCGGCCGCCGCCGGTGTACGTCTCGTAGATCACCGGGTTGATCTTCGCGCGCGCCAGCAGGTTGAGTTCCTGATTGGTCGGCGAGTAGGTCTGCACGATGCGCGTGCGCTGGAGCGGCCATTCCCGGCCCGCGATGGGGTAGTTCTTCGGCGCGAAGCCCTTGGCGTTCTTCTGGGCGTTGCGGCCGCAGCCGTAGGCGATGTTCAGCGTCTCGGTGCCGAAGTAGCCGTGCGGATTGATGCCGGTCGGGTCGTCGGACTTCAGCGGCGCCCAGAATGCGTGCATCAGGTGCGCGGTCTGGCTGGCGCCCATGTTGAGCTGATTCACGAACGCGACGGCCGCCTCCGGCGCCAGGTTGCCCGGAATGCCGAAACGGAGCTGGCGGTTCGTGTCGAACGCGAGCTGGGCGAGCTGCGCCAGCAAGGCCGGGGCCTGCGTGCCACCGGACGAGATGTAGGCGTAGTCGAACTGCGTGTATTGCAGCTTGTCGCGCGCCGCCATGTAGTCCTGGGTGGTGTAGGCCGTGCCGCCCTCGACGAAGCACACCAGCGTGCCGGACTTCGCCCACTTCTGCTGCCCGTTGGTGTCGTAGCCGTAGGCCGCGGAATCGGAGCCGATCACAGCCGAGGCGCCGGTGACGCCCGTGGTGATTTCCACCGCGTCGGTCTGCGCCAGGGCCACGTCGGGCAGGTAGGCCGAGTTGCCGTAATCGTCCTTGGCGTCGCTTTTCAGCGAACCGTAGAACTCGTACAGCAGGTTGCCGTCCTTGTCCCGCAGGCGCAGGGTCAGCTTGTCATTGTCGGCCGGCAGGCCGCCAGAGGTGACTTCCTCGGCGCGGAACTCCAGCACGATGCCGTCGTTGAAGCACTCCAGGTGCTTGACGGCGAACAGATACGGCGTGGCCGGCAGGTTTTCGGACACGGTGAAGGTGAAATTGCCGGTCGGAGCCGGGGTTTTATCCTCGCTCATCTCCGCTGCCACCACGGCGTACTTGATGACGGCAGCCGACGTGCTCAAACGCTGGACGATGGCTTGATAGGCGCCCTTGTTCAGGGCCTCCACCACATGCACCCACGCCTCGTTCAGCGCAGACAGGCGCACCTGCTCGCCGCTACCCAGCTTCTTGAACACGTTGCCGCGATCAACGGCGAACGGCTTGTCGATGCGGCCACGGGTAGCCCGCATCATGATGCCGAACACCTGATCGGAATTGTCGGTGGTCGGGATTTCGGAGTTGTCGCGCAGCGGGTTGAGCTGCACGCCGGATTCCGAACCCAGTTGTCGCACGAAAGCGGTACTCATGGCCTCTCCCCTCGATTAAGCGTTCGCGGCGCCGGTGTCGGCAGCGCCTTCCGTGCCGTCGCCAGCGTCGGCGGGCGCGGCATCCAGCAGCGCAGCCAGGTCGGCCTTCTTGGCGTTGGCCGCGAACTCGATGCCCTTGGCCTTCAGCGCGTCCTTGAGCTGGTCGTAGGTCAGGCCATCGGACGGCTTCTTGGCGGTTTCGGTGCTGTCGCCAGTGGGCGCGCCAGCGTCGGCGGCGGCCTCGGCCGCTTCCGAGATGGTCAGCGCCAACTCGCAGCGGCTCAGTTCGGCGATCTGCTCGACGCTCGACGCCAGGCGCTGGAACAGGTCGTGATCGGCGATCACCACCGTCTTCCGGCTGTCCTTGGGATTGGCGACGTGGCGGAGGAACAGGCCCTCGACCTCGGGGAACACCACGTCCTGGGGCATGTGGTTCTGCACCACCACCTTCAGGGGATACGCGGCATCGGCGAAAACCTCGGCTACGAGGTCGTTGGCGTCCTTCCCGGTCAGGGAAGGAGCGCCCAGTTCAACAGTGCGGGTCATGGCTCCATCCGTCCTTTACATGTTGGTGACGTTGATGAGGGCGAAGCCGCGAGCCGACGGGTCGTGCGGATTCACGGCGGTGAAGTTGCGGGCGTAGAAGCCGGCGCCCTGGCGCAGGTCGGCATTGACGGCCAGCGGGATGACGGTCGGCGGCACGGCGTCGCCCAGCACCACGGGGTTGCGCGTCACGTCGGTGGCGCGGCCCACGGCCAGAATCTGGGCGCTGGTCGCGGTTTCGTTCAGGCCCTTCGGCGTGTAGTACACGTCGTACTGGCCGAACAGGCGGCCCAGGCGATAGATGCCGGGGCGCGGGGCAATGCCCGAGGGCTGGAACAGCGTGCTGGGCAGGCCAAGGAACTGCGCGGCCACGCGCTTGGTGACGTACAGATGGGTGACGCCATGATTCATGGTGTCCTCGGCCATCTTCTGCGACACGACACTCAGCGGGTAGGCCAGCTCGGGCCACACGCCGAAGCGGCCGCTATCGACGTGCGCCTGCGCGGCGCCGAAGTCGAAGGTCGCGGTGTTCAGCGCGGCCAGGCGAACGCCCTTGCGCAGCACGTCGTAGTGGCGCTCGTTGGCGAACTGCGCCTGGATGGCGATGACGCTTTCGCTGTACGGGTCGAGGCCCAGTTCGTTCGCCATCTGGGTGCGGCTGTCGATGGTCTGGTGCGTGGTGACGCGCCAGGGCTTGGCGAACAGCGAGAAGGTATTGACCGCCGAGATGATCGTCGGGGTCAGCTCGGGCGCACGCTCGAAGTCGATGAAGCCTTCGACCACCACGGGCACGGTAGCCGGCAGCGCGGGGGTCGTGGTCAGCGAGTAAGCGCCGGTGTCGGTGTTGATCGTGCCGCCGATGGCATAGCTGGTGCCGCCGACATTGATGGTGCCGGACACGGCCGAGTTGCCGCTACCAGCGGAATCGACCTCGCGGGCAGCCACGCGGCCATCCACATAGACGATGGAGCGGCCACGCAGCAGCTTCAGGGCGGCGGCGTTCTGGTCGCAGGTGTCGGCGGTGGCCTGGATGGCGGTGATCTTGCCCGCCACGGCGCCGGGGGTGGTTTCGCCAGCGGCGGCCGGCATGGAGGTATGCACGCGGCTGGAGCTGATGTAGGCGTCACCGGAATCCACGCCGTCCAGCAGCGCGCCCTGGGCGTAGGAGCCGAAGGTGTTGCCGGCCTGGTGCGTCATGATCGCCAGGCGGGCCTCGTTGGAGCCGATGTCGGCAGGCAGATAGTGCGCGAACGGGATGGCCTCGCCCAGGGCAGCCAGAATCGCCACCACGGCGCGGTTCGGTTGCAGCGAAATCTGGTCGTGGTGCGCCGAGGTCGCCGAGTCCAGACTGAACTTGCGGCGGGCGGCTTCGGTCGTGGCGTAGGCCGAGTGCAGCGCCAGCTCGATCACGTCGGCCGGGGCCGGGGTGCCGTGCTGGGCCTCATAGACGGAAACACCGTCCAGAACGGCGCGAGTAACGAGAGCGGCCGCATCGTCGCCCTTCGCCTCGTCCAGCACGGTCTGGAGGGTGTCGGGCACCTTGACGCCCGTGTTCTGGCTGGTGGCCGTCGCCAGGAAATCGGCGGCGGCGGCAGAATCGAAGGTGCCGCCCTTGGTGGCGTTGTCCTTCAGAGAATCGACGAATTGGGCTACTTCGGCAGTCTCGCGCTTGAAGTAATCCTGATGGATGCGCTTGGTCATGGTTTCGTGTCCTTTCGGAGAAGTTCAAACACTGGAACGCCGGCTGGTAGCCGACTGCCAGCTATTCTCAAAGGCTCACGAACTCGCCAGACGGCGCTTTTTCCGGGTTTGCTACCCGCCCGCGCTGGGCTACGAAGGGAGTCTTTCGCCGCTCTCGAACGCCTCGCGCCCATCCATCGCGCGATGCACGATCAGGCCCGGCTCGTCATCGTCGGCAACGGGATGGCACCAACACGACAGGCTGGCCTCGTGCTCTCGGAAGTCGCCCAGAGGGATGACGTGGATGCGATCAGGGTTCATCCGGCGCGCCGCCATCGTCTTCGGGGTCTTCCACCGGCCCGGCGGGCTGGTGCAGGTCGTCGCGGCGGTTGGTGATGTACCGCGTAGTGAATGGGGGGATGTTGGACGTGGTTTCCGTGCCCACAATCTCGAAAGCCAAGCGCGGCGCGTCCGGGCCGGTGCCCAGCAGCAGATACATCACGTCATGGTTGCGAACGTCGAACCAGTCCGGGTGCCCGGACGGCTCTTCCGGCTCGATCAGGAACCGGAACTCGTCGCCGGCGTAGATGTTGGCGTCCCCACGCTTGACCATAGGCGCGGGTGCGAAGCCCTCGGCCGGCATGGCGAAGCCGTTGCCCAGGAAGGCGTACTCGAACTGCTCTTCATCCATCGAATCCAGCACGCCCAGGCCGCCCATCGTGGGCGCGCCCGCGACGGTATCCGGGGCTGTGCGGGTGATGGTCTTGCGGAATACCTGGACGGAGTAGGTGTTCGGGTGGTTCATGACCACGTTGCGGGTCATGCGGTTGATGGCCTCGGGCACGTTGTTCAGCATCGGCTACCCCTTACTGGTCTTGGCCTGGGCGGCCAGAATCGCCATGACCTGCTCGGGAGACAGGCCGAACTGTTTGCCCAGTGTCTCGGCGGCGGTCTTGGAAGCGCGGCGCGACGCCGGCGCGGTCTTCTTCGGCGGCTTGGTCGCGGCCACCTTCGCGGCGCGGGCGAGCGCGGCTTTCTCCCGCACCTTCCGGGCTTCGGCGGCGCGCTGCTCGCTGGTCTTGATGCGCGTTGGCGTCTTCGGCTGGACGGCTTCCTCGGCCTCCATCTGGGCAAGCTGGGTGCGGGCCTTATATTCGGACACGCTCGCCAGGTGCTTTTCGAGGAAGGCCAGGACGGCATTCGACGATTCCAGCTCGGACATGACCCGCAGGACGTGCTTGCAAGCCACGCCCATCAGCTTCGGGTTCCTGATCTTCGGGTAGCCCGTTTCCTTCCGGCCGGCGGCAAACCCGCCGATGGTGGCGACGTACCGGAAGAAGTAGCGGTGCCGCTCGCAGTCGCAGTCAAAGGACAGCTTCTGCTTGCGCAGCCAGTTGGCGATCTGCTTGGGGGTCTTGCCGCCCTTGCCGTCGTTCGGCGTGGCCGCCAGTTGCGCGGCGGCCGTCTCGAACTCGTGCAGATTCACCACGACATGGTGCCGTCTCACCTTGGAGTCCGGGCCGGCGTTGGTGATGAAGCGGATGGTGCCGTTGATCGCCGACACTGGCACACCCATCGTGATTTCCCGCCGGGCCTTGTCGATGTCGCTGGCCGGCTGGCCGGGCGAGACATACCGCAGCGGAGTCCCCGATGCCAGGTCGATCACCTGGCGCGCAGTGATGCCCTTGCCGCCCTTGAACCGGCGCTCGGCCTGCCTCATGTTGTGGCGGAACGTCGCCAGGTCTTCGGCGGTGATGGGCCGGGCTTGGCCGCCCAGCGTCGTGAAGAGCACGCGGCTGGCATCCCACTCGCCGCGCACCTCGCGCTCGGTCAGGATGATGTTCTTGTCGGCAGGCGCCTTCCCGGCCGCCTCGCGCTCCCTGCGGTCGGTGTCGAAACGTCCCTTGGCCTCGCCGACGTGCCCGCGAACCCTTCCAAGCCAGTCCGCCATGCCTACACCTCCGCCCAGGCGGGCGCGTAGTCTTCGCGCAGGTCGTCGATGGACTCGAAACCGGCCCGGCGCTTGATGTCGATGAGCTGCCCCTCGTTGGGGAGCACGATGCGCTTCTGCGGCAGAGGCTGATCGACCGTATCCAGGCCGGCGGCAGCCATCACGGCCAGGAACTCGTCACGCCGGCCATAGACGCGCTGGGAAACCAGCGTCAGGTCGTACATCTCGTCCGGCTTCGTCTCGTAGAAGATCGCCGTGGTGTCCCAGGGTTTGGTGTTCTCCGCGAACTTGCGCACCTCGCGGTAGAAGGATTTGGCGGCGCGGGTGTCCTTGTCGAGCATGGCCGGCCCTCAGATGGTCATGATGCCGCCGCCCAGCAGGTGGCGGAACGATTCGGCCAGCTTGACGGTGCGCTCCACGGTGTCGGAGCGGGTCGCGTGCAGGCACGTCGCCAGCGCCGCGATCTGGCCGCAGGAGATACCCTCGGCCACCCGGTACTTGGGGCCGCTGGTGTCGATACCGTCGCGCTCAATGGCTTGTTCGGGGTTCGCGCGCGCGGCGCGGTCAGCAAACACCAGCCGGGCACTCTTGCCGTCAGCCGCCACGCCCACCTTCAGCGAGTAGAAGGCAGCAATGGCCGGCATCAGGTCGGCGTCGGTGAAAAGGGCATCGCGGGCGATGTCCGGCACGTTGGTCAGGACGATGCAGCCCTCGCGGCGCTCGGCGCGGTAGTCGGCCTCGGCGCCCACCACCAGCACGCGCGCGTCCGGGTCGTAGGCGGAGAACAGGGAGCACGGCCGCCCGCCGTACCCGGTAAAGGTCGCCTGAATCTGAATCATGGCGCGCCCCCGGCTTCGTCGGACACCTCGTAGGGTCGGATTTCGGCCGCGCCGCCCTGGCCGCCGGCCTCGGCGCTTTCCACATGCACTGTCTGCACCAGCGGATACCCTGCGGGGTCGTCCGTGCCAGGCTCGCCCTTACCGTCGTTCGGCTCGCCAGCCTTGGGAGCGTCGAACAGCGGGATTTCCGCGCGCAGGGTCAGGTCGATGGCAAGGATGGTCAGGTTCTTGGCGTCGGTGGCGATGGACATGGCCGGCATGTCCGGCGATTCGACCTGCACCGGCCAAGCCGTATCCAGCCCAGCGAAGCGGTAGGACGCCTCGAACCGGCGGTTATCCGTCTCGTCGAGGAACAGCAGGAACTGCGCCGCCAAGGAGTGCGCCGACGGCTCATCCGTGGCGAACACCACGACCTGCGCGCGCACGTCGCCCGCTACGGCACGCAGGCCGAACAGCCGCTCCTTGGGGTCATCGGGAATCATGACCATCTGGCGGTCGGCCACCTGGCGGGTGTAGTCGCGGCCGGTCGGGGTGTAGTCCTTCGCCACGGCAACGATGATCGCCGGCAGCTCGGGCGGCGTCGTGGGCGCGTTCTCCAGGTCGGAGCGCAGCCAGAGGGACAGCATTTCCTCGGCGGCGTCGATCATGCGCGCCGGCGCCCAGGCAATCGCCTTGGCGAGCGGGCGCGTGACGAACCCCTCCAGGGGCTTCGTGCTCGGCACGATGGTGGAGAAGTAGCGGCCCATGAACTGGCCGAGGGCGATCTTGACGGGCTGGAGCATGGGCGCTTACCGGCGGAGGAACTGGCCAAGCAAGCGGCCGTACAGGGGCACATGCTCGGCCGGGTCGGCGTTGCTTTGCGGCTCGACGAACTGCGGCAGGGACGCGGCGCCACGGAAGGCGGCGGCGTCCCGGCGCATCCGCTCCACCGGGTCGATGGAAACGGCGATGGGCGCCACGGCCACGGCGTCCATCGCCGCGCCGGCGTCGATGCCCTTGGCGGCCAGCATGGACAGCAGTTGCTCGTTCTCCGCGCGCAGGTGCTCGATGACCTCGCTTGCCGTGTCGCGCTCCGCATTGGCCGAATCCAGCAGGCGCAACACGCCGCGCAGTTGCTCGTCGTAGATGGCCGCCTCGATGTCGTCCAGCGTCATGTCGCGCACGTCGTCAAGGGTGTAGCCCCGGTTCGTGCTGTAGTTCGGCTCCAGCACGTAGTCGAACCCGAAGAACTCGGGCCGGTGCTGGTCGATGGCCGAGCTGAATCCGCCCACACGGCCGGCGTACAGCTTCGCGGCCACCTGTCCGGGGTCGTTGTTCAGGAACTCGGCCTGGTGCTCTATGGTGCCGTCCGGGCTGGCCCGCAGCATGGTCGTGACAAGGGCCGGCTCCACCAGCGACGGGCGGCCGTCATCCAGGCCGCCTTCGGCCGGGTTCATGCCGAATTTGATGCGGGTCCAGTGCCCGTAGTAGCCCAGCATGTCGCGGTTCTTGACCCGCTCTTGGCAGGCCGGGCCGTTGATCGCGTCGCAGATGGCGCGGATGTTGAAATTCCGCTCCTTGCCTCGGAACTGGCGGCCCCGCTCCCGCAGGTTGTAGGTGATGACCTTGGTTTGCATAGGAACCTCCTTCTTCGGAGGATGGTAGGAGCCGCCCAGGGGGCGAAAGCGCGCCGTTTTCCGTCCCTGGCCGTGGTCACACGTCGGCGAACAGCCCTTCGGCCTTCTCCAGCACCGTCTCGGTCAGGCTGGTGGCGACGCTGGCCGCACCACCGGCCACCATGTAGGTCGCGCCTTCCAAGAAGATGAAAGACATGGCGTCGATCATGTCGGGCGACTTGATGCCGTCGCGGCGCATGTTCTCCTTGCTCTCCATGACGTACCGCAGGCCGCCGGCCTCGCTGAAGTGATACGGCAGCCTGGAACCCTGGTCGATGATCTTCTCGCGCAGCTTCTTGGAGATGCCCTGGGGCAGCACCACGCGGCCCTGCCGGATGGCGTCGCGGAATCGCACCATCGCGCAGGCGCGCAGGTTGTAGAACCTGGACTTGTATTCGTTCTTGAAACACGGCGCGCCCCAGTTCACGCGCGTCACCGTAGCGCCCGAACGCTCGATCAGCTTGCAGACGGTCGCGCCGACGCCGCCAGCATCCACGTACAGCGTGGCGTTGGACAGCTTGCCCACCAGATTCACCAGGTCGCCGGCCAGGTCGATTTCGTTCTTGTCGTTCGCGCAGATAGGGATTTCGATGAACTCCACCCGCCGGGCGTCCGGGCCGTGGTCGGCGTCGCCGATCACCTTGGCGACGATGGCTACCGAGTCGTCCCGGTACTCGCCCAGGGCCACGTCGGACAGCACCACCAGGCCGAAAGGCTCGTCGTCGCCGATGATCTTCCTGGGCTTGAACGCGGCCTCGATGTCGGCGCGCGTCATCAGGACGTTGCTGCTGCTCTGGGCGAACAGGCCCAGCACCCGAATCTGGTACTCGACCGAGTGCCGGCCGCCGCTCTCCGATTCCCGCTCCCGCAGCCATTTCGTCGTGACGAACGGCGACAGCTCCGAGTTGAAGCGCAGCGGCAGCCAGCTCCCGCCGTTCTCGATGCTCAGGGTATGGTGGGAGTCGTAGAAGCGCCCGGCGCTGCGCGCGCCCTGGGATGCCATCAGCGTGCGGTTGCCCGGCTGGGTCTGGGTGCCGTCGATCACGTCGAAGTGCTCATCAGGCACGCCGGCAGCTTCGTCGATGATGATTAGCTGCCAGTAACGGTGCTTGCCGGCCACGCCGATGGCCTCACCCTTCTTCATGGCGATCTGGGTGATGAACCACTGCTCCGCGTACCCATTCACATGCACGCGGGTCTTGGTGATCGTGAAGAAGTCGTTTATCCAGGCGTGCGGCCCATTGGCAATGGCGATGCGGGCATCCTGCATTTCCTTCCAGATGCCGTCGGCCACCTGCTGAATGAAGGGGGCGCCGATGTAGGTGTTGCTGCCCACCTCCACCTTGCCGTCATAGACCGCGACGGGGAAGCACAGTAGATGCCAGAGGGCGATGCGGGCGAAGCTGGCCGTCTTACCCGTACCCGTACCAGACACCACCGACACCTTGGCGTTTGGCGCGGTGATGGACTGGAACAAGGCCATCTGGTCGGCGCTGGGCATGAAGCCCGTCACCTCCACGGCGAATCGCAGCGGGTCAGCGTGGTAACGCTCGACGAACGCCTGGTAGCGCGGGTCTTCCAGCAGGTTCCGGTTTCGGCGGCGCTTCGTCATCCCCTTGCCATCCGCGCCTCAAGGCCGCGCAGCAGCCGCGCGGCCGTCTCGCTCTTGCACCCGCCGATGCGTCGGCAGATGTCCTCGGCGGTGGGGCTGATTTCGCTGTTCTCCAGTGCCTCGTACAGCAGCTCCACCAGCTCCGCGTCGCCCGGCCCGCGCTCCGCCGGCTCCAGGGCGCCCGCCGGCCCGTCTCCCAGCTCCGGCCCAAGCACGGCCGCCAGCCACAGCAGGGAACCCAGCACCTCAAGCAGCATGGCGATCAGCACGCCGGCCCAGACGTTGAGGGCTGCCACGGGCAGCCCGGTAATCTCGGTCAGGCCGGACACCACCGGGTCAGCCGTCGCGGCGGCGGCCTCCTGCCCGGATAGGGCCACGAGCTGGGCGCGCAGCTCGTTCGCGCGCTTTCCTTCGGTCAGCTCGATTTCCAGGGCGGCGCGGGCCTTGGGGTCTTTCGTTCGCGCCAGGATACCGGCCACGGTCGCGGCACTGCGGGCCTTGTTCTCGGCCAGCGCCGCCTCGATGGTGCGGCGCTGCTCCTGCACGGCGCGCACCTGGGCGGACGATGCGGCCCTGCCCTCGGCGGCCCCGTGGCTGGCATTGGCGAAGAACCAGATGTGCCCCCACAGGGCAGCCAGGAAGCACAGGCACCACACCGGCCACACGACCAGGCGCGACAGCCGGCCAAGCAGCGCGGGCATCAGATGGACAGCCAGCACGATCACGGCGGACAGGCCGGCCAGCAGCCAGCGGTCGGCCTCGGCGCCGGCGCGCTGCCAGGCGCTGGCAACGGCCATAGAGACGGCCAAGCCGGTGACGACGAACGCGAACGCGCGGGTGATGGCGGCCTTCACGGGGATACCTCCGGCTCCGGTTCGTCCGCGCCAGGCGCTGGCGGCCCGTCCTCGTCGGCGTCAATGACGATGCCGCGCTCGGACAGTACCAGGGCCTGCCGCTCGCGCGCCTGCTGCATCTTGTCCTCGTAGAGGCGGAACAGCTCGTCACCCGACACCATGTTGATGTTCACCTCGGTTTCCTTCTCCTTGAACAGGCCCAGGGCGCGCGCCAAGTTGTCGGCGGCCTTCTCCTTGCTCATGGTCAGGACTTCGATGCCATCCCGGCCTTCCTTCACGCCGGCATAGACCAGGCGGGCGGCAGGCGACAGGTTGCGGGTGTCCGCGAAGAACACCTCCACGACGCCCTCGCCGTGGCATTCCGGGCAGTCCTCGGATGGCGGCTTGCGCTTGTCGTACCAGGCGTCCGTGTAGGCCGGGAACTCCCCTATGTCGTCGTTCTGGTCGGCCTTCATGCGGCGCTGGCGCTCCCGCTCGTGCTTCAGGCGGGCAGCATCCAGGCTGGACGGGGTGTATTGCCGCTGGTGGTCGGCGCCCCAGCAGTACGGGCAGCACACCCGCCGGAGCTGGGAAATCTCGTTGGCATCGAGGGTGACGACTGCCGCCCACATCCGCATCAGTTCGTCGGCGTCGATGCCCAGCCGGCGCGCACGGGCCGAAGCCAAGGTTTCGATGGCTTCCCGCACCGAAGGTTTTTGGAGTAGCTGATACGCAATCTCCCCCGCGCTCTTGGCACTGTAGCCAGCCCGGATAGCCGCCTGCGTTCCGTTCCAATCCACCATGTATTCGCGGACGAAAACCTCTTGCATATCAGTCAGTTGCGCGAGGACGCCGAACTGGTCGGGGTCGCGCTCCAGGGCTTCGGCCGTGGTCAGGGGCATGGTTTCGCCCGCGCTCATGGTTTCGCTGATGGTTTCTCGCTGATGGTTTTCGGAAACCTTGGAAACCTTGCTCACGCTCTTGGTGCTGGTGGCCTTCGTCGGCTCCTTGGCGCGAGTCTTGGCCTGGGCCGGCACGGCCGGTCGGCTCGGGGCAGCGTCGCCCCCCTGGATGGAAGCCTTCGCCCACCCGTCGCGCAGCGCGGTCTTGCGCACGCCCGGCGCGGACACGGGCAAGCCCAGCTCATCGACGAGCCAGGAATACCCATCGCGCGGGTCGCGCTCCCAGTGATTTCGGACATCCGCCCATTGCTCGGGCGTCAGCTTCGGTTTTGCCGCCATATCCCACGTCTTCCCCGATCTACAGGGCCAGGCTCAGTTGATGGGTGTCGGCAGCAGCCAGGACGCACTCCACACGGAACCGCGCCATCTTGGCCTTGGCGCCCTTGGCGGCACCAGATGCGCGTCCAACTGCGCTCAGGAGCCTGGCGCCGCCCGGCATGTCCTCGAAGTCGGGGTTCAGCTCGATGAAGCGCGCCAGGGCCGCGCCCACGTCGTCGGTGGTGGTGAGCATCAGCGCCACGGCCTCGGACATCGCCTCCACCTTGTCATGCAATTTTTTCAGAGCCGCCATGTCCCGCTGGCGGGCTTTTTCCCAGGTGTCGAACAGCCAGGCCGAGGTTTCCCGCTCGATGCTCATGCGGGCGCCGACTTCCCAGTCATCGGTGACGCCGAACAGGAAGTCGATGCTGACCTCGTACACCTTGGCCGCGCGCAGGATAAGCCACAGGGGCACGCTGTTGGTGTCCGTCGCCCCCTCGACCTTGGAGAGCTTGGACGAGTTCGAGTAGCCAAGGCGCTTCGCGGCGGCACTCTGGGAGAGGTTGCACAGCTCGCGGGCCTGCCGCATACGGGCACCGATGGCCTTGACCGCCGCCGCCTGTTCCATGCGCGTATTCGCCGCCGGTTTCTTCTCTGCCATCGCCTATACCCTCCTGATCGACCATTCGCCGCCGTCCTTCTTGGCTGCCTTCTGGCACAGGAAGAAGCGGAACGGGAACAATGCGGCGGCCACCTTCAGCTTCAGCCAACCGTCTTCACGGATGTAGCCGCCCTTGGTTTCGTGAATCTCCAGCGCCCCGTCGGGCAGCAGCACCAGGAAGTCCGGCGTGTAGCGCGTGTTGTCGGCCAGCTTCAGGGTGATCGCCTCATACCGCCACCAGGCCACCTCGCCGCGCAGGCGGCGCGCCTCCAACATCCCGGCGTACTCGGCCTCGGTCTTG
>NZ_CAJNKE010000038.1 GCF_905232215.1 Burkholderia sp. LMG 13014 | reverse complement strand
TCCAGGCAATCTTCAAGTGCAGCCGGCGCGCGATGCTCGGGCGCCAGCCGGTAGTCGACCGCGATCACGTCGAGCCCCGTATCGGCCGCCAGTTGCGCGGTGATCAGCGCATGACTGTCGAGCGAGCCGACCACGAAGCCGCCGCCATGAAAGAACAGCACCGTGCCGCGCGGCGTGCCGTGCGCGGACGTGTAGCGCCGCAGCGCGATCGCGCGGCCGTCGGGCGCATGCCAGACGGCGTCCTGCTGCACGATCCCGGGCGGCAGCGCGGCCGGGGTCCATTCCGCCGCGAAGCGGTCGTAGAGACGGCGCTGCTCGCTGGCCGAGCGTGCCGCCGCGTCGGCCGGATACCACGCGTCGACGGCTGCAACGAACGTCGCGATTTCCGGTTCGAGCATCGGGTGCGCTCCGCGGTCGAGGGTTCGCGCCGGCTAGCGGCGCGGCGGCAGCCCGATCACGCGCCCCGCATACGCGGGTGCCGCGCAATCGCGCTGCAACGCATGCAGCTCGGCCACACGTACGGCCACGTCGTCGTCGAACGGCGCCGACTTCGTGCCGTCGCGCGTATCGACGTGCAGCAGCATCTGCTCGCTCGCCGATACCGCGTCGTCGTGCCCGGCCGCGAACAGTTCGAGATACAGGTGCAGCCGCTTCGCATCGTGCGCGAGCACGCGCGCATCGACGCGCACCTGCGTGCCCTCCCTGATCTCGTGCAGGTAGTTCACATGCGCTTCGAGCGTGTAGACCGAGCGGCCCCGCTCGCGACGCGCGGCGTCGTCGAGGCCGATGCGATCCAGCAGCGCATCGGTCGCGAAGCTGAAGATCAGCAGGTAGAACGCATCGCGCAGGTGGCCGTTGTAGTCGACCCATTCGGGCCGCACGACGTCGCGGTATATCGTCAGCGGGGTATCGCCGGTCATCGTCTCTCGTCCTTAGTCTTCGAATCGCATCCCGTGCCGCGCCTTCACCGCGGCGATCGACTTCAGCACCTCGGTGATGCACTCGTCGCGATAGCGCTCGAGCTCCTTGATGCTGCGCGTGCCCTGCTGTTCGGTCGTACCTTCGACGACGCTGTCGATCAATGCATCGGTGAGCGTGGGCGCAACCAGCTTCGTCCACGGCAGTTCGAGCGCGGGGCCGAACTGCTGCATGAAGTGTCGCATGCCCGCGTCGCCGCCGGCGAGCGTGTAGGTCAGGAACGTGCCCATGAACGACCAGCGGATGCCCGCGCCGAAGCGGATCGCATCGTCGATCTCGCCGGTCGTCGCGACGCCTTCGTTGACGAGATGCAGCGCCTCGCGCCACAACGCTTCGAGCAGGCGATCGGCGATGAAGCCCGGCACCTCCTTGCGCACGTGCAGCGGCCGCATGCCGAGCTTGCGATAGATCTCCATCGCACCTTCGACCGCTTCCGGCGACGTGCGCGCGCCGCCGAGCACCTCGACGAGCGGCAGCAGGTAGACGGGATTGAACGGATGGCCGACCACGCAGCGCTCCGGATGCGTCGCCCGTGCGTAGAAATCCGTCGGCAGCAAGCCCGACGTCGACGACGCGATGATCGCATCGGGCTTCGCCGCGCGACTGATCTGCTCATGCAGTTCGAGCTTCAGCGCCTCGCGCTCGGGCGCGCTTTCCTGGATGAAATCCGCGTCGGCGACGCATGCCTCGATCGTCGAGACGAAACGCAGCCGAGCAGGATCGGCGCCCGGCGCGAGGCCGACGCGTTCGAGCGCGGGCCACGCGTTCGCGACGTTTGCGCGCAACCGCTCTTCCGCGCCCGGCGCGGGGTCCCAGACGACCACGTCGAGACCGTGCGCGAGCGCGCGGGAAATCCATCCGCTGCCGATCACGCCGGTGCCGATGGCGGCGAACGTCTTGATGTCGGTCTTCACAGCCATGTCAACGCATCCTTCAAATCAGGGGAAATCGGTGGGCGGCCGCGCCTGTGCGTGCCGCCGCGTCATGTCAATCAGTCGGCGCAACCGCTCACGCGAACTCGGCGATCGCACGGCGTTCGAGCGGACGCTCGCCGCGCGCCGGCAAGCCAAGCTTGCGACGGCCTTCGGCCGGCGTCAGCACACGGGCGCCCAGCCGTTCGATAATCTCTCTCGCGCGCTCGACGAGCGTGCCGTTGGTCGCATGTACACCACGATCGAGCCAGATGTTGTCTTCGAGGCCGACGCGCACGTGGCCGCCGAGCAGCATCGCCTGCGCGACCATCGGCATCTGCATGCGGCCGATCCCGAAGCCGGCCCAGTGCGCGCCCGGCGGCAGGTTGTCGACCATCGCCTTCATCGTGCCCGTGTCGGCCGGCGCGCCCCACGGGATCCCGAGGCAGAGCTGGAACAGCGGCGGATCGTCCAGCAGCCCTTCCTTCAGCAACTGCTTCGCGAACCACAGATGGCCCGTGTCGAAGATCTCCAGTTCCGGCTTCACGCCGAGTTCCTGGATGCGCTTCGCGCCGGCGCGCAACTGCGCGGGCGTCGACACGTAGATGTAGTCGCCGTCGCCGAAATTCAGCGTGCCGCAGTCGAGCGTGCAGATCTCGGGCAGCAGATCCTCGACGTGCGCGAGGCGCGTGAGGCCGCCGACCAGGTCGGTACCCTTGCCGAAACGCATCGGGTCCTCGCCCGGGCCGATCTCGAGATCGCCGCCCATGCCGGCCGTCAGGTTGATGATCACGTCGACGTCGGCCGAGCGGATGCGGTCGACCACTTCGCGATACAGGTTCGGGTCGCGGCTGCCGCGCCCCGTCTGCGGATCGCGCACGTGGCAGTGCGCGACCGTCGCGCCGGCCTTCGCGGCCTCGATCGCGGCGGCTGCGATCTCCTTCGGCGTGACCGGAATCGCCGGATGCTTGCCGACCGTATCGCCCGCGCCGGTGACGGCGCAGGTGATGATGACTTCGTGGTTCATGCTGGTTGCCTCGCTTGAATCAGGTTGTGTCGCAATGCGGATATTTCGTCAGGGTGCGCCGGGTACGGCGCGCAAGCCGTCACAGGCCGAGATACGCCTTCACGGCCGGCAGCCCGTCCTTGCCGTCGAACGTCTTGACGCCCGCGAGCCACGGATCGAGCACCTGCGGGTTCTTCTTCAGGTACGCCTTCGCGGCCTCGGCCGGCTTCGTCTTGTTCATCACCGACTGCATCAGCTGGTTCTCGAGCTGCGTCGAGAAGCGCAGGTTCGTGACGAGCTTGCCGGCGTTCGGGCAGCGCGAGATGAAGTCGGGCGCGGTGAGCGTGTACACGCGCGCTTCGCCGTAGTTCGGCCCGAACGACGCATCGCCGCCAGAGAGATAGTTCATGCTGAGCTGGATGTTCATCGGATGCGGTTCCCAGCCGAGGAAGACCACCCACTTCTTCTCGCGGATCGCGCGCTCGACCGTCACCAGCATCCCGGCCTCGCTCGATTCGACCAGCTTGAAGCCGCCGAGCCCGTACTGGTTCGTGTCGATCATTTTCTGGATCGTCGCGTTCGCGCTGCTGCCCGGCTCGATCCCGTAGATCTTGCCGTCGAGTTCCGCGCGGTGCTTCGCGATGTCCTCGAAGGTCTTCAGGCCGGCCTGGTATTCGTAGCTCGGCACCGCGAGCGTCGCCTTCGCGCCCGACAGGTTCGGCGGTTCGACGACGTTGATCGACTTGTTGTCGAGGAACGGCTGGAGCTGCTTCTGCTGCACGGGCCACCAGTAGCCGAGCGACACGTCGAGCTGCTTGCTCTTCAGGCCGGCGAACGAGATCGGCACCGACGCGATCGTCGTGGTCGGCTTGTAGCCAAGCGCCTCGAACACGGTCGACGCGAGCGCCGTGGTCGACGTGATGTCGGTCCAGCCGATATCCGCGAAACGCACGGTACGGCACGTCGCGGCATCCGTTTCGGCCTGCGCCGCTTGCGTGAACGCGCCGGTCGCCAGCACGGCCGCGGCAAGCGCGGCGATCTTCGTCGACTTCATGGTTCGTTTCCTCCCGGTTGGGCTCGCGGCAGCCGGTGCGCGGGGTGTGCCCGGCCTGCATCGTGGGAGTAAAAGTAACGAGCCATATTGGCCGCGAGAAGACCGGCGGCGACCTGTTCTTGACTATTTGCGACTATGAGTGGAAACCACTAGGTTTCTTGAGAGGCTTGATGGACGGGGTTCTTACGCATATTCACGATTGAATCGGCTTGTCCACTTGCGGCGCAATGCGTTCGATTACGCCGGGCAGGAACCGGGTGCCGGTGCGGCGTCGGGCCCGGGGCGCGCGCGCCGCACCGACGAACGGGTGTCATGGGCGCGTGTGAAGCTGGTCCGGCCTCCAGCAGCCGAAAGCGCGTTTCGCATTGCGGAATCTACGTCGAATTCCCGCGCCGCCGCCTTTTCGTCGCTTGAAAACATGTTTTGCATTGCAAAAATCGCAACGTATCTCATTGAAAAACAAGCAAAAATAATGTCTTATGTCTTATATAAGACATCGCCACAAGCCCGATGGGCGGCGTTACTATTTATCCCATGCAGTTCGCTTCGACAGACGTAGCGGGCACGCTCAACCAGTTACTCAAACGCGCTTTGCTCCCAGGAGATTGACATGGCCCAGTATCAAGACGACATCAAGGCAGTTGCCGGTTTGAAAGAAAACCACGGCAGCGCGTGGAATGCGATCAGCCCCGAGTACGCCGCCCGCATGCGTGCCCAGAACAAGTTCAAGACGGGCCTGGACATCGCCAAGTACACCGCCAAGATCATGCGTGCCGACATGGCCGCCTACGACGCCGATCCGGCCAAGTACACGCAGTCGCTGGGTTGCTGGCACGGCTTCATCGGCCAGCAGAAGATGATCTCGATCAAGAAGCACTTCAACAGCACCGAACGCCGCTACCTGTACCTGTCCGGCTGGATGGTCGCTGCGCTGCGCTCCGAGTTCGGCCCGCTGCCGGACCAGTCGATGCACGAAAAGACCTCGGTCAGCGCGCTGATCCGCGAGCTGTACACGTTCCTGCGCCAGGCTGACGCCCGTGAACTGGGTGGCCTGTTCCGCGAGCTGGACGCCGCCAAGGACGCTACCGCGAAGGCCGCGATCCAGGACAAGATCGACAACCACGTCACGCACGTCGTGCCGATCATCGCCGACATCGACGCCGGTTTCGGCAACGCGGAAGCCACGTACCTGCTGGCCAAGCAGTTCATCGAAGCAGGCGCCTGCTGCATCCAGATCGAAAACCAGGTGTCCGACGAGAAGCAGTGCGGCCACCAGGACGGCAAGGTCACCGTGCCGCACGAGGACTTCCTCGCGAAGATCCGCGCGATCCGCTACGCGTTCCTGGAACTGGGCGTGGACGACGGCATCATCGTCGCCCGTACCGACTCGCTGGGCGCCGGCCTGACCAAGCAGATCGCCGTGACCAGCACGCCGGGCGACCTGGGCGACCAGTACAACGCGTTCCTCGACTGCGAAGAACTGTCGGCCGACCAACTGGGCAACGGTGACGTCGTTATCAAGCGCGACGGCAAGCTGCTGCGTCCGAAGCGCCTGCCGAGCAACCTGTTCCAGTTCCGCGCCGGTACGGGCGAAGCACGCTGCGTGCTCGACTGCATCACGTCGCTGCAGAACGGTGCCGACCTGCTGTGGATCGAAACCGAAAAACCGCATATCGCGCAGATCGGCGGCATGGTCAGCGAGATCCGCAAGGTCATCCCGAACGCGAAGCTGGTGTACAACAACAGCCCGTCGTTCAACTGGACGCTGAACTTCCGTCAGCAGGCGTACGACGCGCTGAAGGCCGAGGGCAAGGACGTGTCGGCCTACGACCGTGCGCAGCTGATGAGCGTGGAATACGACGAGACGGAACTGGCCGCGATCGCCGACGAAAAGATCCGCACGTTCCAGGCCGACGCAGCCCGTGAAGCAGGCATCTTCCATCACCTGATCACGCTGCCGACGTACCACACGGCTGCACTGTCGACCGACAACCTGGCCAAGGAATACTTCGGCGACCAGGGCATGCTCGGCTACGTGGCCGGCGTGCAGCGCAAGGAAATCCGCCAGGGTATCGCCTGCGTGAAGCACCAGAACATGTCCGGCTCGGACATCGGTGACGATCACAAGGAATACTTCAGCGGCGAAGCAGCGCTGAAGGCGGCAGGCAAGGACAACACGATGAACCAGTTCTGATACCGGTCATCTCCAGGCGAAAAGCCAACCCTTCGGGGTTGGCTTTTTTTTATCCGGCGCAATCGCGCGCCGCGTGCTCGTCAAACATCGACCTGCGCACGTCCCGTGACCACGCGCGCGAACGCGTCCGCCAGCACCGTCGGCTCGGCCGGCAACACCAGCGCACAAAACGATCGGGCGTCTTCATCCGCAATCGGTACGAAGACGACCCCGTCGATCCCGAGGCTCGCCATCCGTTCCGGCACGATCGCGACGCCTTGCCCGGCCGCGACGAGGTTCAGCATCGACGTCTTCGGCGACACGATCCGCGCGGTAGCCGGTACGAAGCCGCGCTTCAGGCAAAGATCGATCACGACGCGCGCGAGCCCGCCCCGCTCCCGATACACGGCCGACACGAACGGCTCGTGCCGCAACCGCGAGATCGCCGTGCGCTGGCGGCCCGCCAGCGGATGATCGGCCGGCACCGCCACGCATAAACGCTCGGCCGCGAGTTCGACGAAGCGCACGCGCGGATCGCGGCGCAACACCGGCAAACGAACGATCCCGATATCGGCGTTGCCGTTCGCGATCTCCAGGACCTGATCCTCGGACGACGCGCGGTCGAGATCGATCCGCGCGCCCGGACACGCGCTCATGAAGCGCTCGAGCACCGGCATCAGGCTGCCGACGGGAACGGTGCTGGAATGCAGGAGCCGCAATACGCCCGCTTCGCCGCGCGACAACTGCGCGCCCTCCTCGGCCGCGGCGGTCAGGGTCGCCGGAATCGACGCCACGCGATCGCGATAGATCGCGCCGGCCGGGGTGAGCCGCACACCCCTCGGCTCCCGGTCGAACAGCAGGAAGCCCAGCTCGTCTTCCAGTTGACCGATCTGCCGGCTGAGCGCCGACTGCGCGACGTGAAGCGCGCCCGCGGCCGGCGTGAAGCCGCCGAGATCGGCCACGGTCAGGAAATACTGGATTTGCCTCAGGGATGGCATGCCGAAAAGAGATGGATAAGCGCCCGATTTGATATTTGCGTTATACCGTCGCGCTTCCCAGAATGGAAGCCTGCCGTGCCGGAACCGCCGTCACGGCCACCTCGCCGGAGCCTCCCTCGTCGTGACGACTCTCCTGTCCTATCTGCTGGTCGTTGCCGCCGGCGTCAGCGTCGCGTTGCAACAGGTGCTGAACGCCAACCTCCGTGTGCAGCTCGGCTCGCCTTGGTGGGCCGGGTCGGTCAGCTACCTCGTCGGCCTGGCCGCGATGCTCGCCGTCGCGCTCCTGTCTCCGCATCCGCGCTTGAGCGGCACCGTCACCGGTGCCGGGTCGTGGTTCAGCTGGACCGGCGGAGTCTTCGGCGCGCTGTTCGTGGGCATCGCGATCCTGATGGTGCCGCGACTGGGCGCCGCGACGACGCTCGCGCTGATCGTCGTCGGGCAGATGACCGGCGCGCTCGCGTTCGACCACTTCGGCGTGCTCGGCATCCAGCAGCATTCGGCCAGCCCGATCCGCATGGCCGGTGCCGCGTGCCTCATTCTCGGGGTGGTGCTGGTCCGCGCGTGACGCGAGCGTCACGTTCGCGGCACCCGCCGCGTCCGCGCGATCAGAAGTTGTGCTTCAACCCGGCCGTCACCGCCAGCTGCCGGCGGCTGGTCGAGTTCGGCAGGTTCGGAATCTGCGCGTAGTTCGCCGAGCCGCCCGTCAAAGGATCGATGCCGATGCCGTGCCCCGCCGCCTGCTGAAAGATGCCGACGGTATAGAGCGTCGTCTGCTTCGACAGGTTGTAGGTCATGCCCAGGTTCGCCTGATGAAACTTCGGCGAGCCGTTCGCGTCGGTCTTCATCGCGTTGTAGATATACGCGGCGCCCAGCATGAGCGCCGGCGTGACCGAAAAAGTCGCGTTGACCTCGACGATGTCGAATCGCGCGTCGGCGCCATGCGGATGCGTGGTATCGGCGAAGTACAGGCTGCCGTCGAGCGTCGTATGCGTATAGACGACGCCGACCGTCGCCGGCCCGATCGCATACGAGCCGCCTGCGCCGATCGCCCGCAACGCGCGCGCGTTCTGCAGCTGGCAATACATGGCCGCCGGATTCGAACACGCGAAATCGCCGATATAGCCTTGCGCGCCGCCCAGCGCCGCATCGAGCGGATGATCCAGGTCGAGCACGCCGACGCCGAACGAGAACGGCGCCTGGTTGTAGCTCGCTGCCAGCGCCCAGCCGCGTTGCCGCGAAAAATCCCCGGCGACGCCACCGAACGAAAACGTGCCGCTGAACGCAAACCCCGCCACGGTGGGGCTCGCGTACTGCACCGCGCTGTTCAGGTTCAGCGCCGCATTGAGGTTGTCGACGTCGCCGATATGCGCGCCATACAGCGTCGCCCACGGAATGCTCGACGCATAAGGCGCGAGTGTCGTCGTGTAGGAATCGAACTGGCGGCCGATCGTCAGCGTGCCGTAGCGATCGTTGGCCAACGCGATCCATGCATTCTGGTTGAACAGCGTGCCGGCCTGCAGGAGACTGCCGTTGTTCATCCAGAAGCTGTTCTCGAGCTTGAATGCGATCGCCGTACCGCCGCCGAGCTCCTCGTTGCCGGTCAGGCCGATGCGCGGCGGCGCGAGGTTGCCGCCCGTCACCTGAACGTTGCGGCCGCCGCGCACCGCACCATCCGCGCCCGTCGTCTGCTGGTTGTTCGTGTACGTGATGCCGGCGTCCACATCGCCATACAGCGTGACGCTGCTCAACGCATGCGCCCCCTGCGTGACGGCGAGCGCCGCCACCGCCGCCGCGATCCTGCGCGGCGTCGTCAGATCCTTCATCGGTCGTCTCCCCCTGATACGTCGTGTCCGCGTCGCGGCGCGTGCCGGAATCGGCGTGCGCCGACCTGTCCGCATGCGTGCGCTGCCGAGATACCGGCCACGCACGCACCCGCCGCTACGCTCATGCGTAGTTCATCATCACCGACTTGCTTTCCGTGTACTGGTCGATCACCGCCCGCCCCAGCTCGCGGCCGAAACCCGACTGCTTCATCCCGCCGAACGGCATCGCGTTGTCGAGCAGCGAGTGGCAGTTGACCCACACCGTGCCGGCCGCGATGCGCGGGATCAGCTTGTGAATCGCGGACAGGTCGTTCGACCAGATGCTCGCGCCGAGACCGTAAGGCGTGTCGTTGGCGAGCTGCACGGCCGTGTCGACGTCGTCGAACGGCATCGCGACGAGCACCGGCCCGAAGATCTCCTCGCGCACGACGCGCATCGCTTGCGTCGTATCGACCAGCACGGTCGGTTCGACGAAGAAGCCGGGGCCGTCGATCGCGCGGCCGCCCGCGGCGGCGCGGGCCCCCTCGCCGAATCCCGAGTCGATATAGCCGCACACGCGCTGGCGCTGCTTCGCCGAGACGAGCGGGCCGATCTGCGTCGACGGGTCCATCCCGGGGCCGATCTTCAGGCTCGCGGCGATCTTCGCGACGCGCTCGATCACGTCGTCGAACACCTTCGTATGGATATACGCGCGCGACCCGGCCGTACACACCTGCCCCTGGTTGAAGAAGATCGCATTCGCCACGCCCAGTGCGGCCTTGTCGGGATCGACGTCGGGCAGCACGATCACCGGTGACTTGCCGCCGAGTTCGAGCGACATCCGCGTCATGTTGTCGAGTGCCGCGTGGCCGATCGTCTTGCCCGTCTGCGTCGAGCCCGTGAACGCGATCTTGTCGATGCGCGGATCGCGCGACAGCGCGGCGCCGGCCGTGTGACCGTAGCCGGTGACGAGATTGACGACGCCGTCCGGAAAGCCGGCCGCCTGAATCAGCTCGCCGAGCCGCAACGCGCTGAGCGGCGTATCTTCCGCGGGTTTCAACACCACGGTGCAGCCCGTGGCCAACGCGGGCGCAAGCTTCCACGCGGCCATCAGCAACGGAAAATTCCACGGAATGATCGCGCCGACCACGCCGACGGGCTCCTTGCGCGTATAGGTGAAGATCTCGCTGTCCGGCATATACGGCATACCTGCGTCGATCACGCTGCCTTCAATCTTCGTCGCCCAGCCGGCCATGTAGCGGAAGCACTGCGCGGCCATCGCGACATCGAGCCCCTGCGCCACCATCACCGGCTTGCCGTTGTCGAGCGACTCGATCTCGGCCAGCTCGCGCGCATTCGCGTCGATCAGGTCGGCAAGCGCCAGCAGCAGACGCTCGCGGTCGGTGGTCTTCGCGGTGCGCCACGGCCCCGCGTCGAATGCGCGCCGCGCGGCGGCGACGGCCTGCTGCACGTCGTGCTCGTCCGCTTCGGGCACACGCGCGAGCACGGTGCCGTCGGCCGGGTTCACGACGTCGAGCTGGCGGCCCGACGCCGCGTCGCGCCACTCGGCACCGATCAGCATCTTCTTCGGCTTCGCGAGAAACGCGCGCGTGGCGTCGAGCAGCGGGAAAGTTTCGTTCGTCTCCATCTTCGATCTTCCTCGAGTTCCTGAATGGGTCGGTCAGTAGCGATCCGTAACGCCGTCGATCCCGCGTGCCTGCAACGCGCGAACGAGGCCGGCGCGCACGGTCGCGACGTCGGAAAAGGCAGGACGGCGGTGCGCGGCGACTTCGGCGGCCGTATAAGGCTTGAAGTCGCGCGGCAGCGCATCGTGGTTCATGGTCGTGAGTACCCAGTTGAGCACGTCGGCGAGGTCCTGGTCCGACAGCGCCGAGTTCGACGCGCCGGGCACACGCATCACGTACTCGCGCCCGGCCGGCAGATGCGTGAAATAGCCGAGCGAGTTCGCGAGCGGCGGCACCTTGCCGGGGATACCGCCGCCCGTCGCGGTGTGGCAGCCCATGCAGTTGAGCACCCAGTGCTGCCGTGCGAGCGCTGCATCGGCGGCGCCGTCGGCATGCGCAGGTGCCGCGGTCAAACCGACGACCGCCCCGGCAAGCATCAGCAACGACGACAGGCGACGCGACACGCCGCCGAGCCACGGCGACTCCGCGCACCGCGTGAGCGATGCGGCGTCGCCAACACGGGACGCGCGGGCGAGCTTCACAGGCCGAGCCCCTTGATGACGACGTCTCGTTGCGCATGAACGGCCGTGCCATCCATCGCCTTCGCGCGCGCCGCACGGATATCGGCCGCCGTGAACGGCTTCGCGTCGCCGTGCTGCGCGTTGAGATCGAACACGACGTAGTTGAGCACGTGCGCGATGTCGTCGTCGCTCGCGCTCGCAAACGACGGCATCTTGAAGTTGTAGTGCTTGTCGTGCACCTTGATCTCGCCGAACATCCCGTGCAGCAGCGTTGCGACCAGTTGCGCGCGCCCCGCCTCGGCCGTCGCGTACTTGCCCGGATACTCGGTCAGCGGCGGCGCAAGGCCGTCCTGCCCCTTGCCGCCCGCCTGGTGGCACACCGCGCACTGCGCGTCGAACACGCTCTTGCCGGCCGGGTAATGCACGGCTTCCTGCGCGCCGGCCGCGCCCGCCAATGCGAAGGCCGCCACGGCCGTCATGCATGCGACGGCGATCTTTCCCGCTTGCTTCCGTGTCATTGCTTTGCCGCTCCCAGCAGAACCGAAACCGAACAGTGATAGTTCGAATTACCGTTGGCCATGCACCAGTTGATGTCGTTGTTCAACGACAGCTTGTACAGCGGCTTCTCGCGCTCGTTGCGGTTGCAGAAGCACTTGCCGCACGACGTCTTGCCGCAGCAGTCGTTGTACGACACGATGTAGTCCGAACCGTCGTGCGGGTTTCGGCACGTGCCGATCCACGTGATCGGCGAAGGCGTCGTGCCCGGCGGGCAACTGCTCGACGTGCCGCCGCAGCAACTGCACAGCCAGCCGTCGATCGCGCAGTATTTCCAGTAGTCGCAGCTCATCGGATCGTCGCTTGCACCCGATGCGGCGGCGCCTGGCGCGGCCGACGCGCCCGACGCCGCATCGGCCGCATATGCGGTGCGATCGACCGGCAGCAGCGGCAGCATCGCCGATCCCACCAGCACCTTGCCGAGCTTCGCCATCGCGCTGCGCCGCGAACTGTGCTGCGCGACGCCGCGCGCCGACCGCTCGAACCATGAATCAAACAGGCCCATGTCGTTGTTCTCCCTTGACGTTGAAAGAGGGTCGGCCGGTCACGCGTGCTGCGCGTGCGCGTCGTGGTCGTGGCTGTGATCGCCATGCACGAACTGCTGCAGCGATGCGACGCCGCGCTCCTTCGCCTCGAACAGGCTCTCGAGATGCTCGCGCGTGTTGACGAGCCCCTTCGCGCGCACCGTGCCGGTTTCATCGAGCAGCACCGCATACGGCAGCTTGCCGATCTGGTATGCGAGGCCGAGCTCCTGCGACAGCACGTACGGGAAGCGCCCGAGGTCGTGCTTGCGCGCGAAGCGCGTGTGTTCGTCGACCTCGCCATCGCTCGCGAGCACGATGTTCACCGGCGTCGCTTCGCTCGCCTGCAGCGACGGCAGCAGCGGCAGCAGCTTCTTGCAGACGGGGCACGTCGGCGACAGGAAGAACAGCAGCGTCGCCTTGCCCGACGCATCGAAGCCGCCGACCTTCACCTGCGAGCCGCGAATGTCGGTCAGTTCGAACGTCGGCGCGATCGCGCCGACCGCCGGCCCCTTGTCGATCATCAATGCACCGGCCGGCATGATGCGTTCGTACAGGATGCCGATCTGGCGCACGAGCGCGAGGCAGATCGCGCCGAGCGCGAGGACGGCCACCCACAGCAGGGCGGTGGAGACGGTGAGAGCGGTTTGCATCATGAATTCCTCAGGTGGGAAAGGCGCGGTACGTTGGCGAGCAGCACGTCGACGGTGAGCAACGCGCAGACGATCAGCAGCACGGAGAAGAACAGCGTCAGGTAGTCGAACCACACGACCGCGCGTGCGCCCGGCTCGATGAGCGCGGTCGCGGCCAGCGCGGCGAGCAGTAGCGCGCGTCCGACATGCAGCCAGCCGATGCCGCGCGGCGCATCTGTGCGCGCGGCCGCGAAGCCGGAACAGCCGCAATCGATGTCGGTGTGACCGCGCAGCAGATTGATCGCAATCGCGGCGGCGAACGCCAGGAGCAACGCGATCAGGCCGAGCGCGCCGGCCATGCGCGTATCGGGAAACAGCAGCGCCGCGGCAGCGACGACTTCCGCGAGCGGAATCGCGAACGCGACGGGTGCGGTCAACGCGTCGGGCAGCAGCCGGTAGCCGGCCAGCGCCTGGCTGAACGCGGCGGGCCGGCGCATCTTCGCGACGGCGCCGAGCAGCACGACGACGGCAGCGCCGGCCTGCGCGCTGGTGGCAAGGACGGGATCGAGTGTCATCGCGGCCTCACGGGTTGACGAGCAGCGACGACGTATTGCCGATCTGCTTCTCGACGTGCTGCAGCTTGCCCGTGCGCGCATCCATCACGACGAGGTCGGACGTCGCCGTCAGCCCGTAGAACAGCGGCTTGTCATCCTCGCTGACCTGGATCGACACGAGCGGATCGATCTTCTGCTGCGCGAGATCCCAGCGCGCGACGCGCTGCTTCGACTTCAGGTCGACCACCCACACCTGCGTGCCGGGATCCTTGTGCGAGCCGTCGCCGCCCTTGTGCATCAGCACGTAGTAGCGGTTCTGCCTCGCCTGCACGGCGGTCTGCTGCATGCCGCCCGGGCGCCAGCCTTCGGCGCGCTCGGCGTCCGTCAGCAGCGGCCACGGCTTGCCGAATACCGGCTTGTCGCCGCTGAAATCCGCGCTGAGGACGTTGCCGCCGTAAGTCGTGAACAGATAGCCGCCCTTGTAGCGCGACGCGTTCACGAACGCCGGATCCTTGTCGACGTTGATGAACGCATCCGACATCGCACGCTTCGTTTCCTTGCCGTTCGCATCGAGCGTGACGGTCAATGCCTTGCCGCTTTCGCACAGCGCGGTGAAGCGATCGTTGCCCGATGGATACGCGAGCACGCAGGCCGCCGTGTCGATTTCCGACAGCACCTTCTTCGACACGGCATCGATCACCGTCACCGATGCGGCCGGCGTGATGTTCGCGACGTACAGCCGCTTGCCGTCCGCGCTGAACGCCGTGTTGTACGGCGACGGCACATGCTGCGCATGCTTCGCCGGAATCACGATCTCGCCTGCGTGATCGAGCGTCGTGTTGTCGGTCATCTCGACGACGTCGGTACGCGTGCCGTGCGAGCCGCGCGAAAAGTAGGTCGTCGCGACGAAGCTCGTCCGGTGATCGGGCGAAATCGCGAAGCCGGGGCCGAAGCCGCCGTCGATCTGGCCGAGCAGCTTTTTCGCATCGGCGTCGTACGCGTAGATGCGCCCGTCGGTCATCGACGGCATCGAGATGTCGACGATATAGACCTCGTGCGGATGCCACGGCGGCATCTTCTGCACGACCAGTTCCTCCGGCTGTTCCGTCGCGTTCGCGCTGCCGATCCATGCCGTCGCGAACGCCAGCGTCGCCGCGAGCGCCGCGGTTCGTCGCCTTGTCCTCATGTCGCCTCCAGTTGGGGAATCACGTGATGTGGGGCGACTGTAGTTCGACAATAAATCCGGTCAGCACCCGGACCGGCACCGCGTGCGTGCCGATTCGGGATATTGGAAAACCGCCTGAAAGCCGCGCTGGCCGGAGGCTTCCGACCCTCTGACGAATGTGCCCGGAATAGCGGTCCCCCTTATTGCGCCGACCGCGCGGTCGGTTTAATCTTGCGCGGTCCTGATCGATGCACCTGGAGGCGCTGTGTTCGTGTTTCACGAGAGGTTCGACAACGCGGACCGGCATGCCGAGGCGCTGCAGGGCTGGAACCAGCGTTACGACCAGATCGGCTCCGGCCCGTATCGCAGCGCGATCAAGCATGCGGTGCTGGACGGCATGCAGCTGTTCCAGGAAGCCGCCAACGTTCGCATCATCCAGCGCGGACGCTTGCCGCACGACCATACGGTGTTCGGCATGCCGCTCACCGGCTCGGGTGCGTTCGCATTCGGCGGCGTGCGCATCGAACACGGCACGATGGTGATGGCGCGCGGCGGTGCACCGTTCGAGCTGCATTCGCCCGACGACATGTCGCTGATCGGTGTCGTCGCCGATGGCGAACTGATGCAGCAGGTCGAGGATGCAGCCGATGGCCACCTCGACGAAGCCACGTTGCGACGCGGTGTCGTCGACATGCCCACCGCCGTGCTGATGCGCGCGAGTGTGCAGATCGCCACGCAGCTCGAGCGCGTGCTGTCGGCACCCGATACCTACCGCGACGCACGCGCGCAGCGCGAACTGCGCGGCGAGATCGGCAACGTGCTCGTCGATCTCCTCACGTACCGGATTCCCGAACCGTCGAATCGTCTCACGCACGCCTGTCGCGCCGACATCGTGCGCCGCGTGCACGACTTCGTGATCGGCCATCCCGAAGCACCGGTCGACGTGCTGAGCCTGTGCGC
This sequence comes from Burkholderia sp. LMG 13014, assembly GCF_905232215.1. Lineage (GTDB taxonomy): Bacteria > Pseudomonadota > Gammaproteobacteria > Burkholderiales > Burkholderiaceae > Burkholderia. The sequence goes on along the minus strand of NZ_CAJNKE010000038.1, from coordinate 10,448 downwards.
GCAATTGCGCGTGAGCCGGCGCACGATGCAGAACAGTTTCCAGTCGGTCGTGCAGACCAGCCCGCTGCATTACGTGCGTTCGCTGCGCCTGTCGCAAGTGCGGCGGATGCTGCTCGATACGCGGCAGGCCGACCTGCCGATCAGCGACGCGGCCGCGCGCTGGGGCTTCATCCATCTCGGCCATTTCGCGAACGCGTACAAGGCGCAGTTCGGCGAGTTGCCGTCGACCACCGCGCGCCGGTCAGTGCGCGGCGCAAAAACGCGCTGACGCCGCGCGAAACCCGCGATAATCTCCCGCTGACCGTTCGGCGCGCGCGAGCCGGCCGCAACACCTGTCCGCCTGCTCGCCGCCCCGTGCGATGCGTGACGACCACCGGATTCCATCCCCTGCCCCGATGCCCGAGGATTTCCACTTCCTGCTGCTGCCCGGCTTCTCCGCGCTCGGCTTCATGTCCGCGGTCGAACCGCTGCGCGTCGCGAACCGCTTTCGCACCGAGCTTTATCGCTGGCACGTGATCAGCGCCGACGGCGCGCCCGTCGCCGCGAGCAACGGCATTCCGGTCGCCGCCGAAGCCGCCTGCGCGGATGTCGCGCAGGTCGATACGGTGTTCGTCGTCGCAGGCTTCGATCCACTGACGTGCTACACGCGCGCGATCGGCGACTGGCTGCGCCGCCAGCACCGTCATGGTGCAACGCTCGGCGGCATCGACACCGGCAGCTTCGTGCTCGCGGAAGCCGGGCTGTTCGACGCATCGCAGCCGCTCACGCTGCACTGGGAAGCGCTGGCCGCGTTCCGTGAGCGCTACCCCGGCCTGAACGCGACGCAGGAGCTGTTCGAAATCGACGAGCGGCGCATCACGTGCGCGGGCGGCACCGCGTCGATCGACATGATGCTTGACCTGATCGGGCGGCGGCACGGCGCCGATCTCGCGGCGGCGATCTCCGAGCAGTTCGTCGTCAGCCGGATCCGGCAGCGCTCCGACAGCCAGCGGCTCGAGATCGCCGCGCGCTACGGCGTGCACAACCGCAAGCTGATCCAGGTGATCGGCACGATGCAGCGGCACATGGAAAACCCGCTCGGCTCCGACGCGCTCGCGCAGGAGGTGTCGATCACGCGGCGTCAGCTCGAACGGCTGTTCAGCGCGACGCTGAACGACACGCCGACGCATTTCTACCTGAACCTGCGCCTCGATCGCGCACGTGAACTGCTGCAGCAGACCGACATGAGCATCACTTCGGTATGCGTCGCATGCGGATTCGAATCGCCGTCGCATTTCTCGCGTACCTATCGCACGCGATTCGGGTTGAGCCCGCGCAACGACCGTCGCGCGACGCGCTGATCGTCGCGGGTTTCAAGCACAATCCGGCGCGGTATTGCGCGTTCCGGCAGCGATTCCCGCCGCTCGCTGAACAATGCCGGCGATTGATCGACGGACCGAAGCGATCATCGAAAATAAATTGGAATGTCACTGAAAATGTTCTGTAACATACCAAAAAAAGTTAGATAGGCAGCCTAACGACATGCGTGCTGCATCTCGACGCATGTCGAGCGCCGCAGGCTGCCAACCAATATCGATTCGATCCGAGGGGTATGACATGACGATGCTCGATTCGCCGTCGCCGCACCTGCCTGCCGTTCGCTTCTTCACGCGCCTCTCCCCCTCTTCGCCCGCCTGTTTCTTTTCGACCTGACATTTAGGGTTCCTTAGTCAGTCGACACTCCCAACACCGCTTCGCCGCACCGGCTCCATCGAGCCGGCGCGCGGGCCGTGTCGTGCCTGCGCGCCACGAACGCGCGGGCGTGTCCAACCGTTGAGATGAGGATCACGTATGCAGACATCACGCAAAGCACTGCCGCTCGCCCTGGGTCTCGCGCTCGGTTTCGGCATCGTCGGCGGCACCGCGGCCGATACGAAAGTCTCGAATCCGCAAGCAACGAGCCTGCGCGAAAGCCTGACACGCGGCGTCGCGCCGCCGGCCGCCAAGGCCGATACGGCCGCCGGGCAGTTCCGCGCGGACGGCGTCGCCGTCACGCTGTACACCCCCGCGTATCGCGCGAAGAAAACCGCCACGACGCCCGCCGCCACCGCACGCGACTTCGTCGCGTCGCAGGCCACGCCGCTCGGGCTCGATGCGACCGCGCTCGCGAGCCTCGTCGTCACGTCGGAGCGCAGCGATGCCGATTTCACCGTCGTGCGCCTGCAGCAGCAGGCAGCCGGACTGCCCGTGTACGGCAGCGATATCGCGGTGACGGTCGCGAAGGACGGCCGCATCCTGTACGTTGCGAGCAACACGATCAACGGCGTGGTCGCGACGTCGCGCAAGTCGCAGGCCGTCGACCAGCAACAGGCGTTCGACCGCGCCCGCGCGTATCTCGGCGTGAGCGGCTTCACGAACCTGGATGCGCAACTCGTCGCCTTCGTCGACAAGGCCGGCACGCATACCGCGTGGAAAGTGCGCGGCCGCCCCAACGACGGCCCTAAAGGCGACTGGGAACTGCTGATCGATTCGGGCAGCGGCGAAGTGCTGCGCGCCGAGGACAAGGCGTTCTACGCGACCGACGGCACGGGCTTCGTGTTCCGGCCCGACCCGCTGTCGCCAACCAGGAGCAGCTATGGCAGCACGGGCTACAAGGACAACAACGACGCCGATTCGTCGCAGCTCACCGCTGCGCGCGTGCGCGTGACGCTGAAGGATCTCGCGCAGTCGGGCGGGCGCTACTTGCTTTCGGGCCCGTATGCGGTATGCGTCGATTTCGATGCACCGCTCGACAACGCGTGCCCCGTGCAGTCGACACCCGCGTTCGAGTTCACGCGCGGCAACCTGTATTTCGAGGCCGTGAACGCGTACTACCACATCGACACGTTCCTGCGTTACGTGAACCAGACACTGGGTATCAAGGCGATGCCGTACCAGTACACGGGTGGCGTGCAGTACGACCCGCACGGCGAATCGGGCGACGACAATTCGTCGTATTCGTCGAGCAGCGGCCGGCTGACCTTCGGGCAAGGCGGCGTCGACGATGCGGAGGATGCGGACGTCGTGATCCACGAGCTCGGGCACGGCATCCACGACTGGGTGACGAACGGCGGCCTGTCGCAGCAGGAAGGGTTGTCGGAAGGCACCGGCGACTATCTCGCCGCCGCGTACAGCCGCGATTTCAACCAGTGGAGCCCGTCGGACGCGCAGTACCACTGGGTCTACAACTGGGACGGCCATAACGAGTTCTGGGGCGGCCGCGTGACCAACTGGAACGTCGGGCGCACCTATGCGCAGGCACGCGGCGCGGAGATCCATACGGCCGGCCAGTACTGGGCCTCGTGCAACCTCGTCGCGCGCGACGCGATCGGTGCGCAGGCGATGGACAAGGCGTTCCTGAAGGGGCTGTCGATGACCAACGGCTCGACCAACCAGAAGGCCGCCGCGCAGGCCGTGCTGACGGCCGCCTCCGCGCTGGGCTACAGCAGCGCGCAGCTCACCGCGATCGGCAATGCGTACAACCAGAGCTGCACGTACGGCGTGACCGTACCGAAGAAGTCGTAACTCCGCAGCAGGCGGGGGCGCATCGCACGACCTGCGGCGCGCCCGCTTCCTCGACATCGCCATCCTCACGAGATCGAACATGCCTACTCTGAAACTGACCCGCCTGAGCATCGTGCTCGGCGGCATGCTGCTGACCGCCGCCGCGCACGCGACGCCGGTGTGGATCACGCTCGGCGACGCGGCGTTCCGCCAGTTGCAGCACATCGACGCGAGCGCGACCGCGCAATACAGTACGACGCTCGACGCCGGCAAGACGGCCGACGGCGCCGCGCGCCGCGAAACCGTCCACGTCGTCGAAATCGACGATTCACGGCTCGGCGAACTGGCCCACGCCGTCCACCATACGCGCGGCCACGGGCCCGGCTATGTCGTGCACGACTCGTTCGACGAAGCACGCCAGGCATTGCAGCCGCTGCCGCCGACGCTCGCGAAGCAGGCCGCTGCCTCCGTGTACAAGGTCTCGAACGCGCCGCAGATCGGCACGTGGATCCAGCAACTGCAGGCCAGCAACATCGTCGGCACGATCACGTCGCTGTCCGGCTTCACGAACCGCTACTACACGACGTCGCACGGCGTCGCCGCGTCGGACTGGCTCGCGTTGCAGTGGAAGCAGCTGGCGGGTTCGCGCGCCGACATCACCGTCGAACAGTTTGCGCACACGGGCTTTCCGCAGAAATCCGTGATCCTGACGATCCGTGGCAGCGATCCGGCTGCGGGCACGATCGTGCTGGGCGGCCACCTCGATTCGACGGTCGGCCGAACGACAGAGAACACGCGCTCGCCCGGCGCGGATGACGATGCATCCGGTATCGCCAGCCTCACCGAAGCGCTGCGCGTGCTGCTGGCGAACAACTACAAGCCAAAGCGGACGATCAAGTTCGTCGGGTACGCGGCCGAGGAAGCCGGCCTGCTCGGCTCGAAAGCGATCGCGAAGCAGTTCCGCACGCAGAATGCGAACGTGGTCGGCGTGCTGCAACTCGACATGACGAACTACAAGGGCGATCCGAAGGATATCTACCTGATCACCGACTACACGAACGCGTCGCAGAACACCTACCTGACGAATCTGGCGAAGACCTACCTGCCGGAACTCGCGATCGGCACGTCGCAGTGCGGGTATGCATGCTCGGATCACGCGTCGTGGAATGCGCAAGGGTACCCGGCGTCGTTCCCGTTCGAGGCCGACCAGAACGACAGTCCGTATATCCATACCGTGAACGACACGCTGGAGAATTCGGACCGCCAGGCGAATCATGCGTTGAAGTTCGGCAAGCTGGCGCTGGCCTACGCAGTCGATCTCGGTGGCGATGGCGGCACGGCTGCGAAGCCCTGACGGCACGCGGCCGGGAAGGTGGCGGCTGTATGCGCATCCTTCCCGGCGCCCCCGGTCAGATTCAGACGATCTCGTCCAGCGTCCCGTAGAGACGCATGCCCACCGCCTGCGCAACCGCCGCGGAAGCAGGATTGTCGAGCTGGCACCGGTACTGCGGCTCCAGCCCTTCGCGACAGGCCGCGACACTCATCGCGCGCACGACGCCGCGCGCGTGGCCGTTGCCCCTGAATTCGGGCAGCGTCAGCACGCCCATGTCGGCCAGGCAGGAACTCCACCACGCGTACACGCTGCCCGCGCATACCAGCCGATCCCGCTCGAATGCACCGAAGACGCGCCAATGGTCGAGTTCGACGCTGGCCGTATCGAAGTCCTCTGCCGGCATCGCGGCGGTGAATGCATCGAATGCCGGTCGATCCGCCGGTGTCAGCGCCCTGATCGTCGCGGGAATCGCGTGATTCGGCAGATCGGCCAGGGCCGGCGCGCAATAGTAGAAAAGATTGTCCGCGCCACACAGGCCCCCGCCCGACGCCGACAGGCGATCGACGAACGCGGCCATTGTCCACGCAGCCGTTTCGTCAACGCGCAGTGTGCGCGCAACCTTCTCCTGCACGACGATCCGGTTTTTCCCGTCGCTCGGCACGAGGATCATGCCCTGCTCGTCGTCGAGCGCTGAACTGACGGCGATCTGCAGATCGTCGCTGTCATAAACGCACCGGTCGCCTGAAAATTTCTGCTGCCAGAACGCGTTGATACATTCGTTAAACACTGCGCGCCTCTCGATTGTGTGACCAGCGGCCTCGCGATACCGCGAAACGCTCATCGCCGGCTTCGTGCGCGCGTCCGGATAGAATCGTCGTTCGACCACTCTGCTACCCAGGCTCCGCCATGACCGATACCAGCCGCTCCTTCGACGATCTGTCGCCCGCTCGCGTCACGACGGCTTTCGACCTGCCCGGCCACACGACCGTTCGCTCGCTCGGCGTCGCGCAAGGCATCATCGTGCGCTCGCGCTCGATCGTCGGCTCGTTTGGCGCCTCGCTGCAGACGATCTTCGGCGGCAACATCACGCTCTATACGTCGCTGTGCGAGAAGGCACGCCAGCACGCCTTCGACAAGATGCTCGCCGATGCGCGCAAGCTCGGCGCGAATGCGATCGTCGCGATGCGCTACGACTCGACCGAGATCGGCTCGGGGGTGACCGAAGTCATTTGCTACGGCACGGCCGTCGTCGTCGAAGCGACATGATGCCCGACGCCGGCGAACCGCGTGGAGCCGTTCCACCGGACCCGCCGGCCGGGTGCCGCCCGCTGTCCCGAATTTGTTTTTGCGCATCGCCGGCAGCGCCCGATCGCACCCGGGCAACCCGCCGGCGAAGCCGCGTAAAACGCGTGCGAAGTTTTCGATTGACGCGCTGCGCGGTTCCCTCTTACCATCGCACTCGTTTTCATTCATGGAGGCTTCTGTGCCTACCGATGCGAGTTGTAGTTGGTCCTGTACCAACCTGACTGCCGCCTGAGGAAGCTTCGCAGAGCCTTGTCTTCTGCCGCATCCCGGGATAGCAGGATGCGGTGTCTTTCAGGATCGGCATGCCGTCGATCCGAAGTTCCCGTACTCGACCATTCAGTGGCCGCTCGACACCCGGGCGGCGTCCGTACGTGACCCGCGTCGCGTGCGTGTGTCCGGCCGCATGCCCGCGCGTGTGCAGCCCAGGTTCACGTACGTGTTTCGCAAATAGACAGGAGTTCGAAATGGACGACGACAGTAGCCGATTAAGCTGCGCCGGCACGCGTTCGCACGCCATGCCGGCGAACACCCGATTCCCAGCCTCTTATCAGCCGATCGCGCCCGACGCGGCGCGGCGGGAAGCGCTCGTCCGTCGTTGACGTCATGGCGCTCCCGCCGTGTGCCATCCGGCGCCTGGAGCACCCATGACACGACTCGATATCTCCGCCCAGTCGAACCGGCAACACCGGTTCACCCACGACAGTCGCAAGGACGCTCTCCCGCGTCGCCCCCTCCTCATACGTCATTTGCGTCGCTCCGATGCCACTCCGTCACGCGCTCCGCGATGACGCCGACCGGATCGCGCACACCACGACCCGCCTTCTCATGTGCCCGCAACGCGGCAATGCCCGCGTTTCGGCACCACGCCATGTCCGATGCACCGGGAGAACACCATGCAAAACCGTATGAAACTCCATGCCAGCCGCCTGATCCGCGACAGCTACGTCTACTTCAAGATGCCGTACGCGCTGCTCATGCATTTCGAGCGGCTCGCGGCAGCCTATGACCAGCTGGATCGCAAGCAAAAGCTCGCGTTCTCGTTTCCCGACCAGACCGACGGCTTCCTGCCGTTCGGGCTCGAATACTCGCACACGCCCGACCGGCCTGATCTGTGCGACCGGTTCTGCTACTGGGTCGCCCGGCGCGACGCGCATCACGGCTTTGCGCTGGCCAAATCCGCGTTCTATCGCGAGATGGCCGCCTACGAAGCCTGTATCCACGCAATCGCGCAGGACCTGCTCGATGCGGTATGCGAGAACCTCGGCGGTACACCGCAGGCGCCGGTCCGGCACAGCTCATACCTGCAGTTCTGCGCATACGACCCGCATCACGGCAGCCACGACCGCGCGTATCTGCAGGATCCACACGAAGACGGCCACCTGCTGTCGTTCATCCGGCCGACCGCCCCCGGCCTGATCCTGCTACCCGACTCGTCGCCGATTTCGGCGCTGCCGCGGCCCGACGAAATGATCGTACTGGCCGGCTCGCTCCTCGAGGCTCTCACCGACGGCGAAGTACCGGCAATGCAGCACGCGGTCGAACGCCCGCGCACGCGCGCACCGCGCAAGTCGCTGATGTACTTCGTCAATCCCGACCTGTCGGCCGGGCACGCCAGCTCGATCGTCAACCAGCGGCCGCTGGACTTGCGCTCGCTCGCGGAGCGTCGGCACGTCGCATTCGGCAACAGCACGCTGTGCCGCCCGTGCGCAGCCTGACCCGGCTCAGCCCTTCCACCTTTTCCCCGGAGAATCCATGCTTGGACGCTTCCTTCCCGTCGAAAACCGGTTTTTCGACCTCTTCGACACGCATGCGCAGCACATCGTGCTGGCTGCGTGCGAGGTTCAGATGCTGCTCGACAATCTCGACGATGCCGAGCTAGCCATGGCCAACGTCCAGACCACCGAACGAACCGGCGACAAGCTCGCGCACGACGCGATCGACCTGCTGCACAAGACCTTCATCACGCCGCTCGATCGTGACGAAATCCACAAGCTGGTCACGACGATGGACGACATCCTCGACCTGATGGAGGACGTCGCGACCACTGTCGTGGTCTACGACCTGAAGTCCGTCACCGAGGAGGCCAGCGAACTCGCGGATATCGTCGTGCAGTCGGCGCTGCAGGCGCAAATCGCGGTGAACCGGCTGTCCGACATGACGGAGTCGGCACAGATCCTCAAGGCTTGCGAAGAGATCGACGCGCTCGAAACCCGCGCCGACCGCGTGCTGCGATCCGCGATCTCGAAACTCTTTCGCGACGACATCGACGTGAAGACACTCATCAAGCTGAAGGGCGTCTACGACCTGCTCGAACGCATTACCGACAAATTCGAGGATGTCGCGAACATCGTCGAAGGCATCGTGCTGGAAAACGCCTGAGCGAATCAACAAGATGCATTCGATACAACTCGCCCTCTGGATGGTCGCGACGCTGGTGCTCGTCGCGCTCGTATTCGACTTCATGAACGGCTTTCACGACGCGGCGAACTCGATCGCCACCGTCGTGTCCACCGGGGTGCTGAAGCCCCAGCAGGCCGTCGTGTTCGCGGCGGCGTTCAACGTCATCGCGTATTTCATCTTCCACCTGAAAGTCGCGCAGACCGTCGGTAAAGGCACGATCGATCCCGAGATCGTCGACCACTACGTCGTATTCGGCGCACTGGTCGGCGCGATCGGCTGGAACGTGATCACCTGGTACTACGGGATTCCGTCGAGCTCGTCGCACGCGCTGATCGGCGGCCTCGTCGGCGCGGCACTCGCGAAGTCCGGCTGGGGTTCGCTGAACATCGACGGGCTGCTGAAGACCATCGCGTTCATCTTCATTTCGCCGCTGCTCGGCTTCATCCTCGGCTCGCTGTTCATGCTCGGCGTGTCGTGGCTGTATTTCCGCACCGCGCCCAGCAAGGTCGACCGGCGCTTCCGCCGGCTGCAACTGCTGTCGGCCGGGCTGTACAGCCTCGGCCACGGTGGCAACGACGCGCAGAAGACCATCGGCATCATCTGGATGCTGCTGATCGCGTCAGGCTATGCGTCGGCGACGGCCGATGCGCCGCCTGCGTGGGTGATCGGCGCGTGCTACCTGTCGATGGGCCTCGGCACGCTGTTCGGCGGCTGGCGCATCGTGCGCACGATGGGCCAGAAGATCACGAAGCTCAAGCCGGTCGGCGGTTTCTGTGCGGAAACCGGCGGTGCGATGACGCTGTTCCTCGCGTCGTTCCTCGGCATTCCGGTGTCGACCACGCACACGATCACCGGCGCGATCGTCGGCGTCGGCGCGACGCAGAAGCTGTCGGCCGTGCGCTGGGGCGTGGCCGGCAATATCGTGTGGGCATGGGTGCTGACGCTGCCGGCGTCCGCGCTGTTCGCGGCCGGCGGTTGGTGGCTCGGCCACCGTATCTTCTGACTGCTGCGGCGCGACCGTACGCGTGGCGCTCGGCGCGTCACACGTCACGCGTCGCGCTCGAGCGACTTCATGTTCGTGAGCTGAGGAAACAACCGCATCCACGTGAGCGCGACCAGAATCGTCGCCGTACCGCCGACGACGATCGCGGCCGGCGCACCCCACCATGCGGCCGTCACGCCCGATTCGAACTCACCAAGCTGGTTCGACGTACCGATGAACAGCGAATTGACCGCGCTCACGCGCCCAAGCATGTCGTCGGGCGTGCGTAGTTGCACGAGCGACAGCCGCACGACGACGCTGACTACGTCCGACGCACCGAGCGCGGCCAGCGCGACGAGCGACAGCGCGAAGTGCCGCGACAACCCGAACACGATCGTCGCGATGCCGAACGCGATCACGCCGCCGAACATCGCGCGGCCCGGTCGTCCCCTCAACGGAAAGCGCGTGAGCCACAGCGTGCCCGCGAGCGCGCCGACCGCGGGCGCCGCACGCAGCGCACCGAGCCCCCACGGGCCAACCTGCAGGATGTCGCGCGCGTAGATCGGCAGCAGCGCGGTCGCGCCGCCGAACAGCACCGCGAACAGGTCGAGCGACAGCGCGCCGAGAATCGCCGGCTCGCGCCGGATGAACGCGATCCCCGAAAACACCGAGCGCAGCGTGACCGGCTCGCGGGCCGGCGGCGCACTGCGCAGCGGAATCGTGCCGCTCAGCACCGCCGCGATCGCGAATGCGACGACGCTCGTGCCGAACGCGGCGGGCGCGCCGACACCGTACAGCAGCCCGCCGAACGCGGGCCCGAGAATCTGCGCGGCCTGGTTCGCGGACGTCGACAGTGCGGTCGCGCGCGGCAGGTCGGTGCGCGGCACGACGGCCGGCAGCAGCGAC